>JBGQJI010000006.1:0-35176 GCA_041498975.1 Methylomirabilis sp. (SeqCode) | reverse complement strand
GAAGCGACGGCAGTGGCAGTGTTTGCTGTTTTTGGCCTAGTGGGAATCCGAGTTCCATTTGCTCTCATAGCCGGATACCTGCTACATGGCCTATGGGACGCGGTCCACGAGTTCAACGCTCATGCTGGCGGCTCTCTATTGGGCCCTCGGCAGACCACACCCCTGCCATTAGCCTACGGCTTCTTTTGCGTCACATATGACTTTCTCATGGCGACATATTTCTACACTCGCCGCAATCATTGGCACGCAGCCTGGAGCGCGATAGCGGCAGTGACGCCGTCGCGCAAAACTCGAGAGTAGGGCCGAAATGCGTGCCTCAAAAGGGACCGCTGAGAGACGCCCAACCAGGCGTTCCACCCGACGTCGCTGCCGCCCGACCTTTTGTTCTGGCTTCAAGGGTCCGCTGTGCGGCAGCGCCGCGGGTGAACTTGGTTGTTAAGCGGGTGATGGAGGCACGCTTCGCAGGAGCTTGGAATGACCCAGCGAGCCGGCTTACAGATCCTCTTTCATGGTGCGATCGTGCTGTTCGTCGGATTGCTGTGCGGATTCCCCTTCGCTGCTGCGGTGATCGATGCCTGGGGTGGTGAGGCTGTGCGCGCCTGGCGTCTTGCGCACGTCGGTCTCGCCGGAGTAGGAATCTGGTTGATCGCAACCGGAGCCGCACTACCGCGTCTGGCACTCGGAGACCGGACGGCTTCAGTTCTGGCGTGGTCCGTCGTGATGTCCGCCTACGCATTCGTACTCGCTCTTTTGATAGCGCCCGTTGCAGGCGTGCGCGGACTCCAACGCTCTGGTCCCGCCCTCAACTGGGTTGTATTCGCCAGCAACACGGTCGGTGCGTTGGCGGCATTAGTCGGTGGCGCGCTCATGATCATTGGTGCCCACCGGGCGCTGCGCGCTGGGAGCCTAAAGTGAGGGCGCCATGTCGCGATCGTCATTGAGCAGTCGGGGAGATAGGTAACAAAAAAGTCCGGGGACATGGGTTACCGCCATCGCGTTAGTCTAGCGGCGGCACCTTCAATTCGCACATGTTTTTCGAGCAGGCGTCCACGCACGCGAGTTCGGGCGTCCGCCCGCCGCTGATCCGCAGCCCCGCTCGGCCCAAGAAATCACTTGACTCTCTCGTAAAAATACGTACAGTGTACATATGAGTGACATACGCTTCCAGTGGAATGAGGCAAAGAACCGTGAGAACAAGCGGAAGCACGGGGTATCCTTCGAAGAGGCTCAAACCGTCTTCCTTGACGAGAACGCCATCCGGTACCTTGACCCGGATCATTCGACCGACGAGGACCGCTTTCTGATGCTGGGTATCAGCTTCAAACTTCGGGTTCTGGTTGTGTGTCATTGCTATCGGATGAGCGATTCCGTGATAAGGATCATCTCTGCTCGGAAAGCGAACAAGAAGGAAACATCGGATTACTGGAAATGCTGGAGGTAGCCATGAGAAATCATTACGATTTTGGGAAGATGAAGGGTGAGAAGAACCCTTACATCAGGAACATGAAGCAGCCCATAACGATTCGTCTGGATAAAGCGACAGTGGCCTACTTCAAGGCTCTGGCTAAGGAACTGGGTATGCCCTATCAGAACCTCATCAACCTATACCTAAGGGACTGTGCTTTGAACCACAGGAGACTGAGACTGAAGTGGGCCTCATGAGCATGCCGAATAATAGTGTGCAGCGGACACCCGATGCCGGGCGCCGCTGAAACTCCCGATGGCGCGGACGCTTTGCGCCGGCCAGCACGCGGCTGCAACGGCCGGTCGTCCACGCGAGTTTGCTCGCGCGTCCGCTCGCCGCTGAGACGCCAGCCGTTAGCCGGTCCAAGAAGGCCCCATCGTGAATTAGAGAGAGGAGACAAGTGTGGAAGACTCCAAGCGTCGGTTGCTCTGGCACGGAATGTTCTTGTTCTTGCTCGGTCTCCTCACGGGCTTCGTTGAGCAGAAGTTCAATAATCCGCGCATGGGGCTCGCTGCACACCTGGAAGGTGTGATGAACGGAACCTTCCTCGTTGCGTTGGGTGCCGTCTGGACGGAGGTGAGGCTGTCTCCGCGGTTGAAGGTTGCGGCGTACTGGGGTGCGCTTTATGGCACGTACGCAAATTGGGCAGTGACCACACTGGCGGCGATCTTCGGTACGGCAGCCCTATCCCCGATCACAGCAGCAGGCCACAGCATTCAGCCCTGGTAGGAAGGCGTCGTGACGTTCGGCTTCATGAGCGTCGGGATAATAAGAGTTGCCTCTTCTCTCCTGGTCCTCAGGGGTCTGCGGCGAACCACGGTGTCATGATTGTTGACATGCTGCTTTCTGACCCGCTGGTGCAACGGCCGGGCGGCTGCGCCGGCCGCCGCTGACCGGCAGTGCGTTCGCGCGCGGGGCCCTACGAAGGGGCTCTTGGTTCAGCAAAGTATCGGAAAGAAAGTGCGGCAAGTGTGAAACAAGGCCGAGTTCAAGTGATGACCCTGCAACAACTTCTGGGCCTAGAGCTACCGATCGTTCAAGCACCCATGGCGGGTGTGCAAGGCAGCGCACTGGCCGTCGCGGTGTCGAACGCGGGCGGGCTCGGGTCATTGCCCTGCGCCATGCTTGGTCTTGAGGCCATGCGCCATGAACTGGCGACGATCAAGGCGCAAACCGACAGGCCTTTCAACGTGAACTTCTTTTGCCACGTGCCGCCCACCCCCAATGCCGAGCGCGAAGCGGTTTGGCGAGCTACGCTGTCGCCGTATTACGAAGAGTTCGGAATCGATGCAGACATCGTTCCCGTCGGGCCGGGGCGTGCGCCCTTCAATTCCGAAGCCGCGGAGGTGTTCAGCGAATTCAAGCCCGCCGTAGTGAGCTTTCATTTCGGCTTGCCATCGGCCGAATTGCTGGCGCGGGTGAGAGCCTGGGGCTCGAAGATACTGTCTTCGGCAACCACTCTCGAAGAGGCTCGTTGGCTCGAAGCACATGGGGTCGATGCGATCATCGCCCAGGGATTAGAGGCGGGCGGCCATCGCGGGATGTTCTTGTCGGAAGACCTGAGTACTCAAGTTGGCACGTTAGCACTGGTGCCGCAAATCGTGCAAAAGGTAAAGCTCCCGGTCATTGCCGCCGGCGGCATTGGCGATGCGAAAGGCGTTGCGGCTGCTATGGCGCTCGGCGCAGCCGGCGTACAGATCGGGACGGCTTATCTCCTCTGCCCCGAGGCCACCACGAGCCCTGTGCATCGCGCGGCGCTCAAGAGCGAGGCCGCCCGCCACACGGCGCTCACGAACCTTTTCACGGGCCGACCCGCCCGCGGAATTGTGAACCGCATCATGAAAGAGCTTGGCCCGATCAGCCCCGCTCCGCCCGCTTTTCCCTTAGCCACTGCTGCCATCGCCCCCTTACGCGCCAAAGCCGAAAGCCAAGGCTCCGGTAATTTCTCGCCTCTGTGGTCTGGCCAGAATGCGAGCGGGTGCAAGGAGGTGCCGGCCGCCGAGCTGACGCGACAATTGGCCGCCGATCTCTAGCGACTGGCCGCCGTACCCAAATGTGCGCTAATAAGCCATTCGAGACGGACCTTCGGGAGCGGGCTTCGCCCGCCCGCTCGGCCGCTCAATGGCGACGTTAGATGGCGGGATGGAGCAGCGGATCGTCGTCTTCTACGTTGCGCTCTATACGGCCATCTGGCTGCTCGGCCTCTTTCCGCGAAGCGCTGTTACTCGATTCGCCTTTTCGTGGCTTGGGCCAGTGCCGCGGGAGGGCGAGTCATGGGCCACATATCAACTTCGCTGGGCGTTCTACTCGCTCGACTGGCTTGGCCAGGTCGCGTTTCTCTTTCTCCTGTTTTATAGTGCGGTGCATTTCTTTCCCGCCATCGTGCAGCATCAAATGTTTCTCGCATTCGCGGCCTTTGGTTTACCAATCGGCGCCGGTATGGCTCTTCTGGCCGCCCTAGCGTTCTTCATCAAAGCGGCGAAGGCGCGCTACTGGGGTCCAAACCCGGTGTATGGTGGTGAGCGGTGAAGCGTCGTAGCCTAACCTCTAGCTGTTACGGACGGGCCACAAGCATCGTGCTATCATCAACCACCATGCTGGCCCGCCGCGGAGCCTCACGTTAGCCGGCGTGGCATGATCGACACCAGGCGCTTTCGCACAGGCAGCACGGGGGCATTCATGACACGCGGTCCGCTTCTTCTTGGCGCGTCGATTGCGGTATGGCTCGCGCTCGCGTCGATCGGGCCGGCGTGGGCCGACTGCATGACGTCGTGCATGGCGAGCAAGGGAGGCGGCCTCTACACGCCGCGCGGTATCCGCGGGGCCGGCGGAACGAGGCACGTGCGATGGCGATGTGCGTATCCAAGCACTTCTCCACACATGAGCCACTAGCAGCCCTGACCCTATATCAACAACCTATCACGAGGAGGTTAAGGTCATGAAGGTGAAAAGAATTGTGCCTGCCGTCATGCTTCTGGTGGGGCTCATGGTGATTTCCGCCCCGATCGCGTCGGCGGAAGAGGTCAAGTACGAGCTGAAGCCTGCGGCAACGATGAAGGCCCTCCTGACGGATTCTATCGGCAAACGGGTGGTGTTGCGGCTGGAGTCCAGTGAGGAACTGGAAGGGACGGTGACCATGGTCGGTGACAATCTGGTTCATATCTCGAAACTTTCAAAGAGGGATTTTTTTGATGCCTTTGTCAGTATCGACCGAATCAGCGCGGTGATTATTAGGGCACGGTAACGTCAGTGCGATAGCGATCGGTCTCTTGGTGCTATTCGGTCTTCGTCGGTCTCGGACGCGAGTGCCCAGGATGACACCCCAACGTTCGCTTCCACTCGGACAGCAGGCAAGCGGCGCAGCGCTTGCTTGCTGCCGGTGAAGCTTGCCGTTAGATGCGAATCTCGATGAAGTTTTTTTTGCTTGACTTATTAGTCATATGTATAATATTGGTAGTAGGCGCTTCCGTAATGGGGCAAAGAGCGAGATTGCCGCGCCCGCGGCTCGCAATGACAGCGTGAAGAGGGAATGGAGGTAAGAGGATCCGATGGAACTGACGGAGCGGCAGCGGCAGATCCTCAAGTTTATTGCTGACTATAAGGCCAGGCACGGCGCGTCCCCGACGCTGCGCGAAATCGCCCAGCATCTGAAGATCTACCTCCGGGGGGTCCAGTACCATCTTGAGCGTCTCGAGCGGGCCGGGTATCTCACGCGCGGGCGCAAGCGGTCGCGGGCCATCGAGCTGCGTCAGGAACAGCGGGTTGCCCTGGCGCCGCTGCTCGGTCAGGTGGCCGCCGGCAAACCGGTCTTGTCCGAGGAGAACATCGAGACCAGTTACCCGCTCCCCCGGGAGTGGACCGGAGGCGGGGAGACCTTCCTGCTGAGGGTTCAGGGTGACAGCATGCGGGACGCCCGCATCTTCGATGGCGACCTCGTGCTCGTGAAGGTGCAGCGTGAAGCGCTCCCCGGCGAGATCGTGGTGGCGATGGTCGATGACGAGGTCACGGTGAAGCGCTTCCAGATGGACGGCAAGACGGTGATCCTCAAGCCTGAAAATGAGGACTTCACGCCCATCAGGATCGGGAAAGACAAGCGCTTCAGGATCTTAGGGAAGGTCATCGGTGTCTTTCGCAGGATTTAATCGTGGAACGCGTACTGCCTCCCAGGCTTGTCTTTTCCCAATTCACCCTTTCCCTCAACCGCTGGAGGGCTCAGGGCGGCCTCGTCCTGCTCTACGGCAGCCAGGCCGTCCTCACCTATTCGCTGCGGGCGATCGCCTCGCTGCTGGCCTCCGGACAGCACGTCGTCTTCATCGACTCTGCCAACGCCTTCAATCCCTTTCTGATCGCTGAGGTTGCGACACGACTTAACAGGCCACCCGAAGAGCTGCTCGACCGCATCCATATCTCGCGGACCTTCACCGTTCATCAACTCGAAGCCCTCATCACCGAGCGCATCTCCCAAGCCTTGAAGACCTACGCCTCCCGGATCCTGGTCGCCTCTGGCTTTCTGGACAATCTCTACGATGAAGACGTCGAGCTTCGGGAGGCCTGGAGGGTTTTCAGGAAAGCGACGGCCCATCTGCGCGCGCTCGCCGATGCCGGCTCGCTCGTGCTGGTGGTTTGCCCCGCTCCGGCCGTGCGACTGCCCGACCGGGACAGGCTGCTGGACGTCTTGATGGCCATGGCCGATAAAGTGATCAAGCTGGACGCCTCCACGCTCTACTTGGAAAAGCCGGTCAGGGCGGCCGACACGTTCCCAGGTGCAGGAGTCCCGCTCAGGAATACATTCAGGAGAAGCTCTACAAGCAAGGATTAGACACGCGGATTGACTTTCAGGGCGGCTTGCCGGAGGATAGCTCGACAGCTCCGGCGGCCTTCTTCTCCCACGGGGCCGTTCAATCCGGGATGAGCAGGCCAAGGTGTCTTTGGACTTGGTGAGGCGGTGAACGTGGCAATAGAGGCGGGTTCCCTCCAGCTTACGACGACGGGCTACCACGGGCAAACTGTTCCCTACGAGGTGCCCTTCATCGCGTTCCCGACCAGATCGGGCAAGCTCATCATTCAGGCGCCCGGAGCGGGTGAAGTCAAGGAGGGGGCCAGAGATCGGTACGTGCGCCTTGGGGAGCACCTGCAAGACCGTGGCATCGCCACGCTGGTGAGTTTCAACCCGCCCTGGCCGGACGCCCAGTTCGTGTACCCGAATGAGCCCTACTCGTACCGGGATGCGAGCTGGAACCTCATCTTTGTTGAAAGTATGGCTGCGCTCGTGGAACACTGCCTGAAGGAGGCCATGCGGCTGTGTGGCGGCAGGGAACCCGAAGTGTATCTGGCCGGCTTCTCCGCCGGAGGTTCTGTAGTGGTTGCAGTGGCGCCGCTGTTCGCTGCGATCAACAAGGTCCTTCTGGTCTCTGCCTACGATAGCACGGATTGGTTCTTTCTGAGCGGCGTGCGGCGCTACACAGGTGAGGTGTACGTGGCGTACGGAGAGCAGGACCCGGCAGCGGCCATCCTGGCCATGATGATGCCGTCGCTGGCCAAGAGCGCCAGAGCCGTGTACGCACGGGGCGTGCCTCACTGCGACCACAGCTTCTCCGGGGAAACGAACGGCAGGACCCTTAGCAAGGCGTACCTGTGGGCCTTCGCTGGGGACGATGGCTTCCCGTCACCGGAGGGCGGCGTGTTGCTGTACGACTAGGTGACCACTGTTGGCCCATCGCGGCGCGGCCGTGCTGGTAATCTACCCCGAGCGAGCCAGGAGTGGACTCCGGAAGGTGATCATGATCAGACGATGACGTGTCGATGGCAGCGCTCTTCGAGAAGGGAGGAGCAGTGATGAAGAAGGTGATCCTCTCGGTCCTTGCTGTGTTCGTCGCGTGGTCCGCGGTGGATTTCGTCATTCACGGAGTGGTCCTTCGTTCCACCTACGAGGCGACGGCGTCGCTGTGGCGGCCAATGGGCGAGATGAAGATGTCCGTCTTGCACCTTTCGGTGTTGATCGCCGCCCTCGCCTTTGTCTGTATCTATTCGCAGTTTTTCTCACAAAGAGGGGTAGCGACTGGCCTGAAATATGGTCTTTGGTTTGGGCTGGGTACGGGAGTATCGATGGGCTACGGAAGTTACTCCGTGATGCCCATTCCATATCACATGGCGCTGGTCTGGTTTTTAGGTTCTTTGGTGGAGGCCATATTGGGCGGTCTTATCGTCGGCTCGATTATTCGGGAATGACGAAGGATGAGCTTCAGGGGGTTTATGATTCGGTATCACCCTTTTTCGGCTATCGCATGTGATGCCGTCGGATGCAGGGATGAATATGACAAATGCCCAACTAATTTGTTCTACGCGGGCCATGGGGTGCTTTCCGAGTTGAGGCATATCGATGAACAAAGAAACAGGTAAGCCGAACAAGCGCTTGCAGCCGACGCGGTACCCGCGCGGCTGAAGCGTAGCCTTAGGCGAATTGGCCTGCCAATGATGAACCTTGTAGAACTGAAACCGCCTAGCATCGCCTTTGCCCTTCTTGCTGTGAGTTTCGGCCTTCATCTGCTTGTACCTGAAAACATCGGGCGTCGTTTTTCCATGCCGCTCTTGGGTTCAATAGGCATTATTGCAGGATTTGCGGTCATGATCTGGGCGTGGAAGCTGTTCCAGGAGAAGAAAACACCTATTCGTCCCACGGACGAGCCGAGTACTTTAGTCGCCGACGGTCCGTTCCGTTTCTCGCGAAATCCGATGTATTTAGGAATCATCCTCATGCTGACTGGAGTTGCCGTCTGGGTTGGTTCGCTACCTATGTTTCTTGCACCAATCGCTTTCTTCATCGTCCTGAGTATCGTCTTTATCCCTCATGAAGAGAAAACACTGGAGCGAATCTTCGGCGATGCATACCGTGACTACAAGAGCAAGGTCAGGCGTTGGCTTTGAGCCGCTCCGACGGCCGCCTAACAGCCGTACGCAGGCGGCCGTCCGCTTTCGCGACCTGCAACTGTTGCGGAACGTTAGAGCTCAGATGATTGTTGCGTTTGCAATCCTCCTTCCAGTTCTGGGCGTGTCACTCTGGGTGTATTTTCGCTTCCGCCCTGGCAGAGATGGAGCTAAGAGCATCCGCATATTTGATGCTCTTGTTGTCGGATGCGCTGTAGCATTGTCCATTGTGACTACCATTTATTTGCGCAAAGAGATGGCATCCGGTCCCGATTCGGCGTGGTGGCTCGTGGTGTCAGCAATCTACTCACTGGTGATATTCCCGGCTTGTCTTCTCGTCGGCGGCATAATTCGGTATGTGGTCTATTCCCGGCTACGTATGGGTGGGAATCAAGGTGCATCATGAGCTCTAACCGGTTGTTCAACCGGGACGCCCGGAAGCGGGCGCCCGTTAACGGCACACGTTAGGTTGCGCTTGACGGGGTCAGCGTGCTGCACACATGAGTGCAGCGCAAGGGCCTCGCCGGAGCTACTCGCCGACGACGCTCGCATTCAGCGTGGCCCCAACGGGGAAGGAGGTGCCCTGATGCGTTCGAGACTTTACTGTCTCACGGTGCGTTTCGTCGCGGCCATGGCGGCGCTCGCTGTGGTCGCCGTCCCGGCAAGCAGCACGGCGTTCTTGCCCTTGCCGGAGTATTTCTGCTGCAAGCGCCCGAACGACCCTGCATACCAGCAACGGTGCAGCGAAATGTCCCTGACGGCGGAGAAGTGCCAGGAGATCATCGAGCGAACGGAACGGGCGCAGGCGGAGTGGGCTGCCGAGAATCAGAAGAGGCTCAACCGAGACACGCCGCAGCCGGGCGAGGAGAAATAGCGCAACCCAACCAGGCGCTGGAGCGGACCGGCGGAGAAGCGGCTCGTCTTTTCCGGGCGTGCTCGGCCGGCGGCCGCTCAGCGCCAAGCTAGGCAGAGGTCGATCAGAGCGCAGTCACACCCGCTGCGGGGGATCCGAGTCCGTCATTCCCGAAACCGTGCACGGAGAGGATAGATAAATGTGCACTACCAGCGGAGTCGCAGGGGAGTTGTCATGCCGAGGCGAGCTTGCGCCCGTTGAGCCAGGCGAGCGGATCGAGACGGTGGATATCCTGCGCGGTTTCGCGCTCTTCGGAATCATCCTCGTCGACATGAATGCCTTTCTTGGCCGTCATTCGAGTGCCGACAGGACGGCGCTCTGGCTGATCGAGCTCTTCGCCACAAACAAGTTCTATCCGCTGTTTTCGCTTTTGTTCGGGGTCGGCTTTGCCATCCAGGTGTCTCGCGCCCGCGCGCGCGGCGCGCCGTTCATTCCGATCTACGCGCGCCGACTCGGCGTGCTGCTGGGTATTGGCGTCATGCAGCAATTCTTCATCATGGATCGGCCGATCCTGATTCGTTACGCACTCATGGGCTACCCGTTGATGCTCTTTCGGCACCGGTCCACGAGGACGATACTTATCTGCGCCGCCCTGAGCCTCGTCGTTGCGTCGACGGCGCCGGGCGTGACGCGCCACCTCGTCGAGACGCGCCAAGCCGCTTTGCTCCAGGGTGCCGACGCAGAGACGGTGCGTGCGCTGGAGCGCGACGAGACTGAGGCGCGCCGGGAGCGTGTGCGGCGCGCTCGTCGGATAGAAAGAACGGGCAGCTACACGGAGCTTGTCGGCCTTCGGTGGGACAAATTCGTGGCGACCTTCTCGGGTTGGAACTTCTATGCAGCCGAGCTCGCCAACGTGTTCACGATGTTCTTGATCGGGCTCTATGCCGTTCACCGCGGAATCTTCGACAGCACATCGGCCCATCTGCCGTTCCTCCGGCGAGTGCTCTGGTCGGGTTTCGCAATCGGTTTGGTCGGGAGAACCCTCTTTGTGATGCTGTCGGTCGAGGAAGTCGCGCCTCCAGCCGGCTGGATCCTCCAGCGCTCTCTGGTGCTTGTCGGCGGCTTTGCGGTCAGTTTGGGCTATGCCTCCGCGATGCTTCTCCTCATGGCGCAGAGCCGGCGATGGAGAACAAGACTGGGCCTGCTGGCTTGGCCGGGGCGAATGGCGCTCACCAACTACCTCATGCAGTGGTTCCTCTGCGCATCGGTCTTTTTTGGTTACGGGTTGGGTCTCTACCAGAAATTCGGATCTGCCATCGGGATCCTGTTCACGCTGGCGCTTTTCGGCGCGGAGATCGTCTGGAGCCGCTGGTGGCTCGGTCGCTTCCGCTTCGGACCGGTCGAGTGGCTGTGGCGGACACTGACCTACGCCCGGTTCCAGCCGATGCGGCTCGCACAATCGAGCGGCTCAAGCGGGCCGGCAGCCGTCGTCTGAAGACTTGGGGCTATCTCGCGGTCCGCTTAAGGTCGCGCTGCCCTGCCAGCTATTCAGGATGCCGAGGCGGCAGGAAGACTCGCGAGAAGACGCTGCCTAACGGGCCGTCGCTGAGCGGCATCGCGTTACGCGGCTTCAGGGATGATGGGTATCATGCCCTGAGTATGCCGGTTCTGCGTGCTGCTTGCGGTGGCTGGCAGGTTCTCTGGGCCAAGGGCTGGAACATTCCGGCGCCTCTGAGCCGCTTCAGAGCGTGGTGGCGCGCTTTGGCCTTCGAGCCCTTTTTTTGGCTCATGGTATTAGTCAACAGTATAACTATCGCAAACACATTGCATGTCGCGACATCGTCATTGCGAGCGACTGGAAGGCCTGCCCCGAGCCTCGTCGAAGGGAGCGCGGCAATCCGACACGCGGTGTCATTGCGAGCGAAGCGAAGCAATCTCGCCTGTGATCCGTTGGGCGGGTAGATTGCGCAGCCTGCCCCGAGTCGCGAGATTGCTTCAGCCGACCTTGTCGGCCTCGCAATGACATCACATTAGTGAGTGCGTACGGGAGAGAGGTGTAAACCATGGGGAGGACGCTGCCGACCTATAACATGCTGATCCTGCAGGAGCTCGAGAAGGACGAGTGGAAGCGGTTTCGGCGGGCGCTGCGCAAAGACGACCAGGAGGTCTTCGACGAGCTCTTCATCGCGCCGAAGACCCAGATGCAGGCCGGCGCCTATGCCAGCAATCCCAAGCCCTTCGAGACGATGCTGCTCTGCATGCTGATCGAGCTGAAGAAGGAACTCAAAGTCCTGGAGCAGAAAGTTGCGCGCGCAGACGGGCTGGCTGTTTGACGTCTATTTCGGCCGCGTAAGCCTGCCCAATGCCCGTGAACGCAAATATCCAAACGCAGGCAAAGAATGGGGATGACAGTGGGTCTTTCCAGCCTCACACCACTACACCGACCGGCTCGCGCGAAAAAGGCGCCGTCACCACCCACACGAATCGGTTCTCCAGCGGGCGATGAAAGAGGTTAGGCTCAAGGCCGGGATTGTGAAACCAGCGAGCCGCCACACATTGCGGCATACCTTTACCACTGACCTGCTCGAGGATGGCTATGACATCCAGACCGTCCAAGAGCTCTTGGGTCACGGGGGTGTCACCACGACCATGATTTACACCCATGTTGTGAATCGGGGTGGGAGAGGCGTCCGTAGTCCGGCAGACGCATCGACCGTGGCGCCCAATTCGCTGCAGCCATAATGGGATTATGCTGGTCAGTATTTATCGGCCATGGCGGGGCCCGGAGAACCTTGACAAGGTTTCGAAAACCCGAGAGAATCGCCGCAGTCGTGGGAAATGTGAGGACCGGGAAATGCTTCAGCATCAATAGTTAGCCGCTCGATACTCTATTGGCCAGATTATTCTGAAATAACGATGAACCGCTTGACGATATCACCAAAAGCTTTTGTGGGACGGTGTCTAGCACTGGCCCGATCTAATACCTCGTCCGCCGGAGCAAAGTCTGCAATCGTCACAGTCGCCATTCTTGGCATATGGCTCACTGGAGTCATCTTCACTACGACACGGCATGAATTCGGGCGTGACGAAGTTCGGGCATTATCGTTAGCACGCGCTGCCATTTCACCGCTAGACCTTTACGGACTGACCCAATATGATGGGCATCCCATTTTATGGTTTCTGCTTCTTTATATCGGTAAGTCGATTGTAGATACGCCACTCGTATTACCAGTCACAAGTATCGTCATCGCGTTCGCTGCTGTAGCAGTTTTCATGTTTTTTTCGCCGTTTCCATTCTCTATGGGAAGAACTACATCCACGTCCACCACCTTGTGCCATTGTCCGAAATCAAAGGTGTGTACGTAGTGGACCCGGTGAATGATCTAGTTCCGGTTTGCCCGAACTGCCACGCCATGATCCACAGCACACGGCCGGCTCTTGACATTGACCAACTTAAGAAGCACCTCCAGGATCGTGAATCAGACACATAACAAGCCGTTGCACCCGATCCTCGGGAGCGGCGCTCCGCGCCGCCCCTCGGCCGAGTGAACGGCAACGTTATGCGGCTTCAGGATGATGGTTATCATGCCCTGGGTATGCCGGTCCTGCGTGCGGCTTGCGGTGGCTGGCAGGTTCTGGGCCAAGGGCTGGAGCATTCCGGCGCGTCTGGGCCGCTTCAGAGCGTGGTGGCGCTCTTTGGCTGTCGGGCTGTTTTTTTGGCTCATCGTATTAGTCAAAAGTATAACTCAAGATTGCTTCGGCCGACTCCGTCGGCCTCGCAATAACAAGCCCGCTTCGACAAGGCTCAGCGCAGGCCCTTCGACTCAGCTCAGGACAGGCTTCGACTGAGTTCAGGACAGGCGAGGGATGTCGGTCCTCTTCCTAGAGGAGAAAGTTGCGCGCACAGAAGGGCTGGCTGTTTGACGTCTATCCGTCCAGGGACGGGATGGTGCTCTGGCTCAAGACCGAGCAGGGGTGCCTCCGCCTGGTTGATCCGTACTGGGCGTCATTCTATCTGGGGGGCCCCCACGCGGCGCTGAAGCAGTGCGCGTCCTACCTGTCGCGCCAGGGCCTGCCGATCACGACGGAGTGGACGGAGCGCAGGGAACTCCTGTCGAACAGCTTTATCCCCGTCCTGCGAGTCAGCACGCCGAGGCTCGACAGGTTCTCCGCCCTCGTTCAAGCCGCCCACCGTTTCAATCCGGAGATCACCTTCTACAACTGCGACATCCTGCTGCCGCAACTCTATTTCTACGAGAAGGGATTGTTCCCCCTGGCGCAGTGCGAGCTGGCCTACGATGAGGGCTTGCGGCTCAGGGAGATCCAGCTCCTGGACTCGCCATGGGAGATCCACTACCTCGTCCCGCCGCTTCGCTTTCTTCAACTGCGGATGGAGCAGGATGCCAATCCGAACCACAGCAGGACCACTCGGCTGGTCGCGTCTGTCGATGAGCGCGAGTTCGTGTTCGAGGAGGAGGGGGAGGAGTTCCTGCAAAGCCTGAACGCCTTGCTGATCACTCACGACCCCGATGTCATCGTCTCGCGGTACGGCGATTCGTACATCATTCCCAGGCTGCGGCGGCTGGCGGACGTTTACGGCGTAGAGCTTGCCCTCAACAGGGACAGCGTGGCGGGGATCAAAAGCCGGAAGGCCAAGAGCTTCTTCACCTATGGCAAGATCGTCTATCGGGCGGGTGCCCAGATCCTACACGGCCGCTGGCACCTGGATGTCGCGAACTCGTTCGCCGTTGACGAGACCGGTCTGGACGGCCTGATCGAGCTCGCCCGGGTCACGAAGCTGCCGGTACAGCGCTGCGCGCGAACCTCTCCCGGCACGGGCGTCTCCTCGATGCAGCTCGACTTGGCCTTCCGCGACGGCTACCTGATCCCCTGGCGCAAGCGATTGCCGGAGGAGTTCAAGACCGGGAATCAGATGCTGCTCATCGACAAGGGGGGCCTGGTCTTCCAGCCGCGCATCGGGTTGTACGAGCAGGTCTGCGAGCTGGATTTCAGCTCGATGTTTCCCAGCATCATGGCGAAGTACAACATCTCACAGGAGACCGTTGGGTGCGCCTGCTGTCCCGAGAACAGGGTCCCGGAGATCGGTCACAACCTCTGCACGAAGCGACGGGGTCTGGTGGCCCGGACGCTGGAGCCGGTGCTGCGGCGGCGGAGCATCTACAAGACGCTGATGAAACAGGCCATCACGGCGGAGCAGCGCGAGCTGTATGACAAGCGACAGTCCGCGCTGAAGTGGCTTGGCCTCGTCTCATTCGGCTACCAGGGGTACCGGAACGCGCGCTTCGGACGGCTTGAAGGCCACGAGGCGGTCACCGCCTATGCGCGCGAGAAACTGCTGGTCGCCAAGGAGATCGCGGAGGCGGCAGGGTACTCGCTCATCCACGCGATCGTCGATTCGATGTGGCTGCAGAAGCCGGGCGCGACGCTGCAGGACTACGAGCGGCTTGCTGCCGACATCTCGCGGCAGACCGAGCTTCCCATCCTCGTCGAGGGGATGTACAATTGGATCGCGTTTCTGCCGTCGAGGGTGTCGCCGAAGGCGCCCGTTCCCAACCGTTACTTCGGCCGCTTCTTGAACGGCACGATCAAGGTCCGGGGCCTGGAGGTCAGACGCTCGGACACGCCGGGATTTGTGAGGAGCGCGCAACGAGCGATGCTTGCGGCGCTCTCGAAGACAGGGACCTATGAAGAGTGCCAGGCGCGTGTCCCCGACCTGCTCGATGACCTGAGGGCAAAAGTCGATGAGCTTCGGAGCGGCAGCGTGCCGCTGGCAGAGCTGGCGATCACCAGGCAGCTCTCCAAGGAGCCAATGGAATACAAGACCGATACGCTCCTCTCGGAAGCCGCGAAGGACCTTGCAAGCAGAGGCGTCCATCTTTCTCCCGGAGAGGAGATCCAACTCGTGATCGTGGACTCCAGGGCCAACGACAAGGTCTCGAAGGCGAAAGCGTATGCCCTCTACGACGGCAGCCTTGGCTACGATGTCGAGAAGTACACCGAGCTGTTGCTGAAGGCCGCAGAATCGGTGTTGTGGTTCTTTGGCTACGATTATGCGCGATTGAAAGTGCTGATCCTGGAGTGCCCGTCATTGCGAGGGAGCGGCGCGACCCCTTCGACACTACTCAGGGCAGGCTCCGCAATCTCAACAGGGTTCTAGGTTCCAAGTGCCGAGTTCCAAGTTCTAAGTAACGTGGAACCTGGAACAGCGAAGCTTGGTCGCTCGCAATGACAGCCCAAGTTATCCAATAACCCGTTGAAAGGAGGTTTCGGCATGTTGCTCTCTCATGCAATTGCAGGCACGATCCTCGCGAGCACAATCCTCTGGCCCGTCCCCGCCAGAGCGGGATGGGTTATCGATCAGGTGGTGAAGGGTGGAGGCGAGGGCGCCAAACAGCAGGTGATGCTTCAGACCAACCAGATGAAGATGCTCATGTTAGGGACGGATGGGCAACCGCTCCACGCCTTCATTCTGAACCTGAACGCCGAGACCATCACTCAGGTTGATTACAAGAAGGGGCAATACGTCGCCTCTACAGTGCAAGAGTTCGGGCAGATGATGCAGGGCGTGATGGACGCGGCGTCGGAACAGATGGCGAAGGCGATGAAGCAGATGCAGGAGAACATGAAAGATATGCCGGCCGAGCAGCGCAAGATGATGGAGGAGATGATGCGCTCCCACATGCCCAAGAGCGCGCCGACACCAGAGGACTGTCGTGAGCCGAAGGTCGAGGTGGAGAAGACGGGCCAACAGGCCACAATCGCGGGATACCAGGCTGTCCGGTACGATATGCTGATCGACGGGAAACTGGAGTCGGAGATGTGGCTTGCCAAGACCTTGGCCGCCTGGCGAGAGCTGGACCTCAAAAAGCTCGAGCGGTTCTCGGCCGAAATGGCCAAGATGGCCCCGCGGTGCGGAGGTGCACAGGGGCGACATGGGTTCCGCCCAGACGATCCGGCCTGGAAGCTGGCGGGCGAGGGATACCCGGTTCGGACGGTCCACCGGGCCGGAGGCCAAGTGACGATCGAGGTCGTTAAGGCGGAGACCCGAGCGATCCCGGACGCCGAGTTCCAGCCCCCGCCCGGTTTCGCAAAGAAGACACTCCGCGACATGATAGGACACTAAACAACTTCACTCGTCCCTTCAGAGTGTCATTGCGAGCGACTGAGCTTCGCCGTTCCAGGTTCCACGTTACTTAGAACTTGGAACTCGGCACTTGGAACCTAGAACCCTGTTGAGATTGCGGAGCCTGCCCTGAGTAGTGTCGAAGGGGTCGCGCCGCTCCCTCGCAATGACGCTGCGGCCTCGTCGATTTTCCTTGTTCCCCTCATTCATCCCTCGCCCCTGGTTGCGGGGGAGAGGGTGGGGGTGAGGGGGCATTTCCAGGGCAGATGAGTCAGATTCTACTCGGAACACAAGGCTTCTCCCACAACGATTGGGTCGGGCCGTTCTATCCGCCGGGGACGCAGCCGGCCGACTATCTGGCCTATTACTCCAGGATCTTTCCGACCGTCGAGCTTGATACGACCTACTACCGGATCCCGACTAAGGAGCTCATACGCCGATGGGATGCACACACGCCGGCGACGTTTGTCTTCTCGGCCAAACTCTTCAAAGGGATCACCCACGAGCGGATACTTGCAGATTGCGGCGAGCTTTTATCGGCCTTCGTCGGCAACATGAGCCTGCTGGGCGAGAAGTTAGGAGTCCTGGTGGTTCAGTTGCCGCCGCAGTTCAAGGTGACGGAGTTCGAGATCCTGAGGGCATTTCTCAAGACACTGCCCTCCGGTTTCAGGTTCGCGGTCGAGGTCAGGGATAGAAAGTTCCTTACGGATGAGCTCTTCATGCTCCTGCGAGACCATAATGTGGCCTTCTGCATGCAGGACCTCTACTACATGCCCAGGATGGCGCAAGTGACCGCCGAATTTGCCTATATCAGGTGGATGAGCCGCCGCGCGGACGTTAAGGTTTTTGACAGGATTCAGATCGACAGGACCGAGCGGATGGAGAAGTGGGGGGCCTTAATCCGGCAGCTTCCGGCATCAGTCCAACAGGTGTATGGCTACTTTAACAATCATTACGCCGGGCATTCCCCCGACTCGGTGCGACAGATGGCAAGGCTGCTCTCGATCGAACTGGCGTCCGATCAAGGCAGAGTTCATGAGCCGGCAGGCCGGGTGACCGCACGCCCGCGCGACGGACAGGCATGAACAAAGCAGTCAATAAGAATGTGCGCATCGGCACCTCAGGCTGGTCCTATCCGAAAGGGGAGGGGACCTGGAACGGGATCTTCTATCCGGCCAAATCGAAGAACGAGCTGGAGCTGTACAGCAAGGCCTTCAACACCGTGGAGGTGAACTCAACTTTTTACCGACTGATCGATCCTCGAACCGCGAGGGCCTGGGTCAGAATCACCCCGCAGGATTTCGAGTTCTCGATCAAGGTCTGGCAGAAGTTCACGCATCCGGGGATGTTCGAGAAGGCGACCGGCGCTGAGCCGGAGGTGACGCAGCAGGATTACGACGCTTTCAAGCAAGGCATCAACCCGATTGCCGAGGAAGGCAAGCTCGCCTGCCTGTTGATCCAGTTCTCCGAGTGGTTTTCGAGGACGCCTGGCAATCAAGAGATCCTTTCGACCCTCTTGAAGCAGTTCAAGGAGTACCCCGTGGCGGTCGAGCTACGCCATGTCTCCTGGAGCGACTATGTCAAGGACACGAGGGAGTTCCTCGCCTCCTCCGGCGCAGGATGGGCCTTCATCGACATGCCGGAATTCAAGAGCACGATCAAGCAGGAACTGGAACCGCAACGGCTGATGTACCTGCGCTTCCACGGGAGAAACCGGGAGAAGTGGAGGAAGCACGAGACGGCCGAGGAGCGGTACGACTATCTCTACTCGGAAGAAGAGCTGAAGCCATTTGCGGAGAAGGTGAGAAAGATCGCGGCGACAGGCGAGGCCAAGATCCTAATCTACTTCAACAACCATGTGCGGGGGCAGGCTCCAGCGAATGCGCTGATGATGGCGCGCCAGATCGGCTTGGCGGCCGCCGCCACGGTCAGCGAGGAGTTCGTCAAAGCGTTTCCAGCGATCAAAGACGCCGTCAAGAAGGTCCAGGTCTTCGAAGAGGAGAAGCGCAAACAGGGCATCCTGCTCTCGGAAGATCCCTCCTCTTTGTAAGGGGAGGTTGGGTGGGGTAGAGGCCACGGCAGTACCTTTCCTGGCCCCTCCTTACAAAGGAGGAGCAAGTACCTTAGCGGAAAAAGAAAGAGGGGGCGAAAGTGCCCCCCCTCACATGCTCACAACCAGGGTGGAAGTCTACCGGGGCAGGTTCGGGATCTTGTGGATGGTCGAGTTCGAGACCGCGAAGGTATTCACCTGCGGCTCTCCGTCGATCAGGCCTTCGAGCGCTCGCAGCACGCCAGGGTACGTCTCGCGATGATACGCCTCTGCGCTTTCGGCCGCGTCCCACAGGCTGATGGCCACGGCCTCGCCGCGCTCACCTGAGACGAACGAAATCTCGTCGTTAAACCCCTTCTGCTCCCGTAGGATCGGGATGATTTCGTTCTCCAGCATCCTGGAATACGCCACGGCCATTCCTGGACGTAGCTTCAGACACACTTTTCTTGCGAACATGATCCCCTCCAGATTGTATGATTGTTAATGGGATTCCAGGTGACCTGAACGACTCAGACGACCGAGGAACTCCCCAGGCAGGACTTCAGTCTAGGGTAGTGTATTCAAATCGACGCACGGTGTCAACACATTTTGTGACTCTGACAGGAGGTACGAGATGCCAGCGCGTAAGCCTGAAGAGATTCACGGACTGTTCGCCGACGCTCTGAACTCTGGTGAAATCGATGCCCTTATGGCCCTGTACGAGCCCGGGGTGAGTTTGGTTCCTCAACCAAGACAACTCGCCACGGGGACCCAGGCTATCCGCCAAGCTCTAAGCGCATTCCTGGCCATGAAGCCAACGATCACCGTGGCGACCCGGAAGATCGTCCAGGTAGGGGACATCGCGCTCCTTCACTCCAGGTGGACTCTCAATGAGGGGGCTACGACGGAAAAGACTCCTTGACATTAGGTGCGAGATACCGTAGATAGTGATGGAGGTTTGCCCGCAAAACAGGGAGATCCCCCTGTTTTTCTTTTTTGGCTGCGGGCCAACCAACGAAGCCGTTCCGGTTGGCCTTGGTCCCACGCGCGATTACGGCGGTGTAGCTCAGTTGGTCAGAGCACGCGGCTCATATCCGCGGAGTCACTGGTTCGAGTCCAGTCACCGCCACCAACATTGAATCGAATTTCCGCCTCCTCACTCCGGGCTTTACCCTCCGACGTTCAGGAGCACCCAGACGCTCACTAGCCGAATAGTAGCGCACGAAACACCCATAGATTGTCATTGCGAGCGGCTGAGCTTCGCCGTTCCAGGTTCTGATCCCCAGTTCCGGGTTAAGAACTGCTCTTGGTTGATCCTCAACTCGGAACCAGGCACGCGGAACTTGGAGCTCCTTTTCAACCTGGATCATGGCACTTGGAATCTGAAACTTTACTTGGCACTTGGAACTTGGAGCCTCCTTGAAATTGCGCAGCCCGCCCCGAGCAGCGGCGAGGAGTCTCGCTCCCCAGAATACGTCATGAGACAGCGGTGCACCTATTGGCATGAAAGTCAGTCACCCCCCACTCAGGTCTCCTTTCCCCAGCGTGGGGGAGAGAGCAGGGGTGAGAGGGACTTTCGAAGGAATAACCCTTCTCATGATGCGTTTACATTAGTAGGCTGCCAACGCCTCGTCTTCAAGGTCGGTGATGAACATATGGCCTGGCGCATGTGTGATCATGAGTGGGGGCTTGGCCTGCATCGCCACCGCCTGGGGCGTAACGCCGCAGGCCCAGAAGACCGGTACCTCGCCGGGCCGGATCGTCACCGGATCGCCGAAGTCGGGCCGGCCCAGATCTTTGATCCCGAGCAAGAGCGGATCACCCACGTGGACCGGACCGCCGTGGGCGGCCTGAAAGCGGGCCGTGACCTGAACCGCTATGGAGATGAGCGAGTCTGGGATCGGGCGCATGCTGACCACGAGGGGCCCCTGAAAGATACCAGCGGGCTGGCAAAGCCGCGACGTGATGTACATCGGGACGTTTCTTTCCTCCTCAAGGTGCCGCACCGGAACACCTGCCCGGAGCATCGCCGCCTCGAAGGTGAAGCTGCACCCCAGCAGAAAACTGACCAAGTCCTTCTGCCAGATCGCCATCAGATCGCTAACCTCGGCCTCCAATTGTCCTTGGCGGTAGATGCGATACTTCGGGAGATCTCGGCGCAGATCAGCGCCTGGAGCGGTCTGAACGGGTTCGGTAGAGCCGGGCTCGGCGACCTCGAGGAGCGGACAGGGTTTCGGGTTGCGCTGAGCAAACAGCAGGAAGTCGTACGCGAGGTCTCGCGGGAGGATCACCAGGTTGGCCTGGACTCGTCCCTGGCACAGGCCGGCCGTGGGCTGCCGCCACTCCCCCTGGCGGATCAGCTCTCGAATATCTCTGGGGTCCGCGTTGGCGAGCGCCTTCCAGGAGCCCTCATGAATCATCGAACACCCCGGGCGGTGTGAGCAGCATGCACAGCGGGCCTATCTGTCAACTTAGTGTCGTGATTCGGCAAACACGCGGGCCTGTGAGTCCAGTCTACAGCAGAGGCACTAAGTGCAGCATTACCGTAACTATGCTCACGAATCCATTCGCCTCCTCTTATTAGTTGTCCTTCTCACAGACGGCTCGCGAGCCGAACAGGAGGTGCCCAGCGGATCGGATGCGACCGCGACGGGTCAAGGCCGGCACATCCGCGGGTGATAACCCCATTCGTTCTCAGGCCCCGAAGATATACCGGCTTCCCGTGTACGACAGGATGAGCTTGTCGGGCATCTCCAGTTGGGCCATCCGGATGAACGCCGCCCCGCTGCAGTGCATCGGGATCAGGTAGTCGGGGTTGATCTCTTTGAGGGCTTGGACACTCTGGACGATATAGGGCTCGGGCGCGGGGGCGAGGTGAAACCCGCCCATCACCGCGTGGACCTTCTGTTCCCCAGAGACGGCCTGCGCCTGCCGGATCGAGTTGATCAGCCCGGCGTGCCCGCAGGAGCAGATGACCACCAACCCACGGTCCTTGACGTTGAAGCATGTCGCGTGCTCGCCCCGGAACTGGTCGGCCACAATCTTCCCTTCCTGCTCTTCCTTGGAGAAGGACGTGGGATCGCAACCCGCACCATCGCGAACCCCGACTTCAACCAGGAACGCCGGGAGCGTCTTCTCGAAGCCCCTCCGCGGGATGGGCCCTGTCGTGAACGCCTGCCCCGCGATGACGGCCGGCTTGTCAGCCATGATGACCCGTACGTTCGCTGCAGCCAGCTCACGGCGGTCGAGGACCCCGAAGGGCTCGCGCTGGCCGCTCGCGAGTTGAACCCAGCGGTAGCAAAAGGCATCCTCTCCGCCAACGTAGAGGGGCAGCTCTCCCCGCATCTTCGGCCGGTCCCGCTTGAGCAAGGCGATCATGCCGCCGAGGTGATCGATGTGACCGTGGCTGAGGATCAGCGCGTCGAGCGGGGCGCTGTCGATCCTGAGGACTTCCAGATTGTTCAACAGGGCCCCGGGCGTGAAGCCGAAATCGAGGAGGTAGTTCCGCGTCTCGCCCCCTCGCCTGGACTCCAGGTGAAGGGAGAGCCCGAACTCGTTGTGAAGGCGCTTCTGGAGGCCCGCGCCGGGAACGGGGACCCACCCGGCACGCTGTACTTCCACATTCCCCACCTTCGTGCTGCGGACAACAGCATCTTCGTAGCTATCCACGACCACCCGGACTGCCAGCCGATCGACGGTCGGGGGCGCGGTAGTCTGGCCTTCAGCCATCCATCTTCCCGATAGAGGCTCCGGGAGGCCGACTAAGGCTGTTCCACCCAAAACAGCCCCTGCGCGTAAGAAGTCTCGTCGAGTAATGGTTGTCTTCTTGTTCATCTTCATTCCCTCCCTATCTCTTCAACTGGACGCGGAATAGCTCCTGTGTATCAAGGAGCGCGTGCGTGAGTTACCTCTTCGCGACGAATGCCTTCGCCTCCAACAGCTCTGGTCTCTCGTTGTCGGAGCGGTCGCAGACCGCTGCGAGCTTCGCGTAATACGTCATCGCCTTCGCTTGATCTCCCGAAAGCTGGGCGGATCTCGCCGCCCCGTAGAGTCCGTGCAGACGGTTTGGCGATGCCCGGAGCGAGATCTCGAACTCGCTCAGGGCCTGTGTCGGCTCATTCAGCTCGAGGAGTAGATCCCCAAGGAGCTCGCGTGCGGGCACCACCGGGCCTGGCGTGACCGGGTGCTTTTCGGTCGAATCCTCGAGATCGGCCGCCGATCGCATGAGCTGGAGGGCCTCCTCGTTCCTTCTTTCCGCGCGCGCGACCCAGGCGGCCACCGCTCGGCGCTGGATCTCGACCTGATCGGCCCAGTAGCTCTGTTTGGCCTCGATCAAGGCGTTGTGGAACGACTGGAGCCTTTCGACATCCTTTCGAGCAGAGCCGGCGTCGCTGCTGCGGGCGGAACCGATGCCGCGGGCAAAATAGGTAATCGCCTCGGTAGCCGTGTACCGGCTCGGGCGTGGCTGGAGCAGTGCGGCCTCTGACCAGCGGCTCCTCTCGATCGAGAGGCGGGCCGGGATCGCGGCGACAGCGTAGGCCGACGTCTGGTTCTCTGGCTCGACCTTGCCCATCGTGTTGAATTCATCGAGGACGCGCTGTGCTTTACGATCCTGCGCACCCTGCAGATAGGCATAGGCCAGGTAATCCATGGCGTGAAGCTGAGCGCGCGGATCGCCATGGTCTTTCGCGGCGACCGCAGAGGCGCGGTTCGACTGAATCGATTCCCCCCACAGCCCGAGCCGGATGAAGATATGAGAGGGCATGTGGAGGGCGTGGGGGGCTGAGGGAGCGATCGTGAGATAGCCCCGCGCGGCGGGACGGGCGCGGTCCGCCAGCGGCGGATAGTCGTAGCTGTGGATGATAAAGTGAGCGGCGCCCGGATGATCCGGCTCCTCCGCAAACACCTTCTCGAGGATTTCGCCGGCTTTCTTCTGGTTCGCGTACGTCTTGTCGGTCGCCACAGCCGTCGCGTTTAGAGCGAGCGCGTAGAAGACTGCCGCTTCTCGATCCTCCGGATACCGCAGATACACCTGTTCCATTGCCTTCTCGTAGGCGAGGGCCCGAGTCCGGTGATCGAGCGTGTCCGAGTTTTTGTAGAATGCCTCGATGGCAGCGATGTACGCTCTCTCCCTTCCGGTCTTTCCGCCCAATTCCTTCGCTTTTTCAACGGCTGCCCACCCCTTCTTGAGCATCGCCTCGCTTGGCGGTTCCCAGAGAGGATACCAGACGCTCATCGCGAGTCCCCAGTAGCCCATCGCGCAGCGTGGATCCTTCTCGGCAACTGAGGTGAACGCCTTGAGCGCCTCCTGGTACCAGAAGGAATGCAGCAGGGCGACGGCGCGCTCGAATGGCTTGTGCACCTCGGCGGTGCAAGTGATGGGAAAATGGACTTGTCCCAGCTTTTCGGCGTGTCCGCTCTTCTCTTGTGCCCTTGCCACAGATGCAGAAAGCGCCACGATGAGGAGGGTGACAGGGAGAAGGAGCAACACTTTGTTGGTTTTCATCGCACACCTCTACCTCCGCTTCCTTATTCTCGGCTTAATACAACACGAGCGCCCTCTCGGGTCGGAGCGCGCCCGAGAGGGCGCTGGACTGAATGATGCGCCAACCTAGGTCGAAGTGGTCCTTGAGATCCTGCGCACACCCCGGGGTCATTTCGGTCACCTTGCTGAACGCAAGTATCGTTCAGGCACAGCGCAATGTCAAGGGCCCGAAGATATATCTAGACATGGCTGCTTGTGTAGAAAGCTGTGATCCGAGGGTGAGAGATCGTGCCCCTAATATCGCCTGGCGATCTGGGGAGATTGTCGAGATCAAGCCCAGTCACATCCCATCCTTTCTGATGGTTGTGAAGTCTTGAACGTGATAGAATACGCGCGGTTTGTCGGTCTTATATGGCGCGCTCGCATCGCTTCCCCATCCATCTCGCCAGTGGGCAATCGCGCAAGTGTGGGTCGACTGGATCAGCTTGGTGCGTGGCGGATTGTCAAAGCGGTGCGGCGAACGTGTTTCGGGGAAAGGAAACGGAGATGACCACGGGAACTCATCACGATATGCTGGATGTGGCGCTCGCCCAACTGGACGCGGTAGCGGAGCGACTCAAGCTCGATGCAGGTATCCACAAGCGGTTGCGCCAGCCCCAGCGCTCTCTCATCGTCTCGGTCCCCACCCTGATGGAGGATGGGCGCCTCGAAGTCTTCACCGGGTACCGGGTTCAGCACGACCTCACCATGGGTCCCACAAAGGGCGGCATTCGCTACCATCCTGGTGTGAACCTGGAGGAGATCACGGCCCTGGCCATGCTGATGACCTGGAAGTGCGCGTTGATGGGCCTCCCGTACGGCGGCGCGAAGGGCGGCGTCTGCTGTGACGCGACCCGGATGTCGCAGCTTGAGCTTGAGCGGATGACCCGCCGCTACACTTCGGAGATTATCGGGATTATCGGGCCGGATCGGGACATCCCGGCCCCGGACATGTACACCAATGAGCAGATCATGGCGTGGATGATGGACACCTATAGCGTGCAGCAGGGTATCACCGCGCCCGGGGTCGTGACCGGGAAGCCGCTTCTGCTGGGGGGCTCGCTGGGCCGGCGTGAGGCGACCGGCCGAGGTGTCTACTACATCCTGAAGGCGGTGGCGAAGGAGCACGGACTGCCGTTCAGGGGTGCGAAGGTTGCGGTTCAAGGTTTTGGAAACGTCGGCTCCGTCGCTGCCAGGCTGCTCCATGAGGACGACTGTTGTGTGGTCGCGGTGAGCGACCACTGCGGAGGGATCTACGACTCCAAAGGGCTCGATATCCCTAGGCTCGTGGCCGAGTGCGCGGATGGAGGATCGATCGCCCAGCATCGTGACGGCGAACGGATCACCAACAAGGAGCTGCTGGAGCTCGACTGTGATATCCTGGTCCCGGCCGCGACCGAAGGGCAGATCACCGAGAAGAACGCCGATCGAATTCGGGCCCGGATCGTTGGCGAGGGCGCCAACGGGCCGACCACGCCGGAGGCCGACCGGCTCCTGGCGGCGAAGAAGATCGTCGTCGTCCCCGATATCCTCGCCAACGCCGGCGGTGTGACCGTCTCGTACTTCGAGTGGGTTCAGGATCTTCAACAATACTTCTGGCACGAGCAAGAGATCAACGACCGGCTGTCCGAGGTGATGACGGCTGCGTTCCAACGGGTCCTGGCCCTTGCCAGGAAGGAGCAGGTCGATCTCAGGACCGCCGCCCTCATGCTGGGGGTGAGCCGGGTGGCGGAGGCCAAGAAACTCAGGGGGCTCTATCCATGACGCGGATCGCGAAATTCGTCGCCAGGGAGATCCTCGACTCCCGTGGCCACCCGACCGTAGAAGTGGACGCCGTCCTGGAAGACGGCCACGTCGGGCGGGCAGCCGTTCCCTCAGGCGCGTCAACCGGGCAGCACGAAGCCCTCGAGCTGAGGGACGGCGATCCGGGCCGCTACGGAGGCAAGGGGGTCTTGAAGGCGATCCGCCACATCCACGACATCATCGCCCCCGCGCTCGTCGGCACACACGCAGAGGAGCAGGCGGCGATCGACCGGGCGCTCATCGCTCTTGACGGGACGGAGAACAAGGGCAGGCTGGGCGCCAACGCGGTGCTAGGCGTCTCGCTTGCCGTCGCAAAGGCCAGCGCGGCGGCGCGCGGCATCCCCCTCTACCGGTACTTGGGTGGCCCCTCGGCCACGATTCTGCCGGTTCCCCTCATGAACGTCATCAACGGCGGGGCGCACGCGGACAACAACGTCGATCTCCAGGAATTCATGATCGTTCCTGTCGGGGCGCCCACCTTTGCCGAGGCCCTCCGGATCGCAGCCGAGACCTTCTACAGCCTAAAGCGGGTCTTGGCGGCGCGAGGGTATGGTACCGCGGTGGGCGACGAGGGCGGCTTCGCGCCGCGCCTGCGTTCGAACGAAGAAGCGATCGAGCTGATCCTGGAGGCGGTCGCAAAGGCCGGCTATCGGGCGGGCAGCCAGGTCGGGCTCGCGCTTGACCCCGCAGCAAGCGAGTTCTTCGAGGGGGGCAGGTACGTCTTCAAGAAATCCGACGGCGCGAGACGGGATGCCGAGGGGATGATCCGCTTCTACGCCGACTGGGTCCGCCAGTATCCGATCGTCTCCATCGAGGATGGCCTTGCTGAGGACGACTGGCGGGGGTGGAAGCTGCTCACCACCGAGCTGGGGAAGAAAGTGCAGCTTGTGGGCGACGACATCTTTGTGACGAGCATCCGCCGCCTGGCCCGCGGGATCGATGAAGGCGTGGCCAACGCCGTTCTGATCAAACTCAATCAGGTCGGGACGCTGACAGAGACGCTCCAGGCGATGGAGTTGGCCAGGTCTGTGGGGTACCGGACTGTGATCTCGCATCGGTCTGGTGAAACCGAGGACACCACGATCGCCGACCTGGCGGTGGCCACCGGGGCCGGTCAGATCAAGTCCGGCTCCCTCAGTCGCACCGAACGGACCTGCAAGTATAATCAGCTCCTCCGGATCGAGGAAGAACTGGGGTCCCACGCGGTGCTGGCCGCCCCGTTCACCCTGGGGCAGTAAATGGGAGGTACACGCGGAGCCCGCGTCATGGAGCGAAAGACCAAGATCGTCTGCACCATCGGACCGGCCAGCAGCAAGCCTGAAGTCATCGCGCGACTGATCGACGCCGGAATGGATGTCGCTCGCCTGAACTTCTCGCACGGAACCTGGGAAGAGCACGCCGAAGCGATCCGGACGGTGAAACAGCTTTCCGGCCAGAAGGGCCGTCCGGTGGCGATCTTGCAGGATCTCCAGGGCCCGAAGGTCCGCCTGGGCGCGTTCAGGGGCGGCTCGGCGACCATCTACCCCGGCGATCAGTTCACGCTGACAACACGAGAAGTCGAGGGCACGGAAAAGATCGCCTCTGTCGGCTATGACCGTCTTGCCACCGAGGTCAAGGCAGGGGACCAGATCCTCATCGACGACGGCCTGATCCATCTCGAGGTGCTCAGGACCGATGGGGTGCACGTGGTGTGCAGGATATTGCAGGGCGGCATCCTGGCGGACCATAAGGGGCTGAACATCCCCGGAGTGGCGATCAGCGTTCCCGCCGTGACCGAGAAGGACCTGACGGATCTGGAGTTCGGGATCGAGCAGGGGGTCGATTACGTCGCCCTTTCCTTCGTTCGGACCGGTAAGGATATCTCGCGTGTCAAAGAGCTGCTGAGAAGGCGGAAGGTAGAGATCCCGATCATCGCAAAGCTGGAGCGGCCAAAGGCGGTCCGGAACCTGGACGGGATTCTCGAAGTGGCTGATGGCGTCATGATCGCCAGGGGCGACCTGGGGGTAGAGATGCCGCTCGAGGAGGTTCCTCTCCTTCAGAAGCAGATCATCCGGAAGGCCAATCTTCACGGGGTGATCGTCATCACCGCGACGCAGATGCTCGACTCGATGATCGAACACCCGCGTCCGACGCGAGCGGAGGTGTCTGACGTCGCCAATGCGATCTTTGACGGGACCGATGCGGTGATGCTGTCAGGGGAAACCGCCTCGGGCGCCTATCCGATCGAGGCCGTCCGGGTCATGGCGCAGGTGGCTGTGGAGACGGAGCGTGGCCTTCCGCAAGGAGTGCCCTCCCCGCACGAACCGGGGAGCGCGCAGACGTTTCCCGACGCCATCAGCGAGGCGGCCTGCCGCGCAGCGGTGGAGACAAAGGCCCGCGCCATCGTTGCCTTCACGCAGACCGGTTCGACCGCGCGACTCATCTCCCGCTTCAGACCCGCCACGCCCGTGATCGCGTTCACTCCCAACGAGCGGGTCCGGCACCGCCTCTGCCTCTACTGGGGGGTGATCCCGAAGATCATGGCGCCCATCGAGCATGTCGATGAGATGATCCAAAAGATCGACGAAGCCCTCCTTGCTGACGGCAGTGCCGCAAAGGGCGATGCATTGGTCATCGTGTCAGGCGTCCCGATCGGCACACAGGGGCGGACCAATCTCCTGACACTACACCGGGTGGGCGAGCCGTAACCATACCTGTCCAATTAACGTTGCCTAGCGGCGTTACTGGCCCCCGGGGCACTCGCTGCGACGTACCCGGAAACGTAGGCCTCGGTCGGCCCAGAGGGGGCCGCGCCTTCCTGTGATTGTTTCTTGGACAGGCAGGGTGCCCACCAATTCACGCCGAAGTTGATAGTTGGAGGGGCACCCGCAATCGGATGTCCCGTCGCCGATCTGTGGCCTGGGGTTTCATGGGAGAGTAATTGAGTTGAGGAGAGACGCGATGGCGAAGTACACCTGTCCGCTCTGCGGAGGCTTGGTCAACGAAGAGTTCCGGACGTTGCACGAGGACGCGGAACAATGGCTCATCAATCGGATCAAGCGGCAGCATCCGGAGTGGGCCTCCGGCGATGGCGCCTGCGACCGCTGCGTGGAAGAATTTAAAGCAAAGCACGGCGCGCGGGAGGATTCATAGGTGGGGCGAGCTTTGGGAGGGGGTCATTCTTGGAGCCGCCCCCCTGTAGGGTATTCGGCGATCATGGTCGAGGTGGCGTGAGAGAGTAGGGGGCGGAGGATAGTCCGTGTCCATTCTGGTCTTTTAGGTGTTGGGTGTCTCGCTCTTCTCTTGGTGGGGTGTTTCTCGATCGAGAGGGAATTCCCGACGCCGACCCCGGGGATGATCAAGAACAGGGTGACCACACGGGCAGAGATGCTCACAATGGTCGGCCCTCCTGTGCAGGCGGGGCTCGAGGATGGTAACCTGACCTGGACCTGGCTCCATGTCAGTGGCGGCGCGGCGGGCGAGACCCTCTCGAAGCGGCTCCACGTAAAGTTCGATGAGCGGGGCGTGGTGAAGTCGTATGCTGACTCCTCAAGCCATCCGAAGGAGCTCCCCGAGAAGATGAAATGACCGCTTCGGCAGGCCTGAAGCAACGGCCGCTTATGGCGGCTTCGGAGGGAAGATCGACGACACGGCGGAGGGCAGGGGTGGCAAGAACCCTCACAATAAACGCCCCCCGAGATCGCAGGGCCCAGCGCCGGCTGGAGGAGAAGAGGACCCTGGACCGATCAAGGCTGGCGGCGCGTCGAGGGACGCCGCTGCCCGGGGAGCTCGGACTCCTTCTCCTGGATCTCGGATCGCACGCTGAGGCCGGAGACCTGCCGGAGGCTCTCTTCGAACTCTTTCAGCCTGGCCATATCGAGCTTGAGCTTGCTCAGTTGCTGAGCCTGCACTTCGAGAAGCGAGGTCATCGCGCGATTCTCCCGCTCCAGATACTGCATGCGGGTCAGGTAATACTGCCCCCGAACCAGGTTGAGCATCGTCAACGTTGACCCGAAGGCCAGAGCCACCATCACGATGCAGGAGAGAAGGATGGTCCGCTTCGACAACCGGAACTGCCGCATCCAGCCGGCATCGGTGAAGGCCATGATCGTGACGACCCCACGGAAGCCGCCAGCCATCGAAGACCTTAGGAACCGAAGTCGGTCTAACGTCTGACGCCTTACCTGCATCTCCATCCCCCCTTTCATCCCTTGACGCCGTCTTGACCGCGATAAGGATATGTCCTTCCTTGTTGAAGCTGCAACACCAATATTCGTGCGGGGTCATCATCACCGGAAGTGATCGTACCCACCGATGAGGGGAACTCCTGCCCCGTCTGAGCGCTCGAGCAAGCATCCCTGTCCCTGTTCCGTGACTTCGCCGACCTCGGTTACCCCGACCCCATCGGAGAAAAGCGCGAGGATCGTGCCAGGCGTGGAAGAAGAGGTGAAGAGAAGCTCGAAGTCCTCTCCACCCTCGAGCGCCATTGCCAGCGGGTCTTTGCCGAGATGCCGTCCGATGGCCGACGCCAGCGGATCGACGGGGATCAGATGCTCCCTGATCGTTGCCGAGACCCCGCTCTCGCGGCAGAGGTGTCGCAGGTCCGACGCGAGCCCGTCGCTCAGGTCGATCATCGCCGATGCGACCCCAGCCTCCGCGATAGCTCGTCCCTCACGGACCCTGGGGATGGGGCAGCAATGTCGTTCGATGGCCTGGCGGATCGCCTCCATCAGGTGGGCAGGGACTTCAGAAGGCGCCTCGACCTGATTGTCGCGGAGCCGAAAGCCAGCCCTCAACGCCGCCAAGCCTGCCGCGGATGCACCCAGGCGGCCCGTGACCCAGATCCGCTCCCCCGGTTTTGCCCCGGACCGGGTGACAGCCCTCCCCGGCTCCACCTCGCCAGCCAGCGTCACGCCGATCATGAGGGTGGACGAGGCGGATAGGTCGCCGCCAAGGATCTCGACGGCGTGTCGCGCCCCTTCCTCCTGGAGCCCCCGATAGAGTTCGTCTACGAAGTCGATCTCCGTGTCGGGTGGAAGCGCCAGCGTGATGAGCGCCGCACGCGGCAACCCGCCCATGGCGGCAATGTCGCTGAGATTCACGCCCATGGCCTTCCGGCCAAGGCGAAAGGGGGTGATGGTCTGCTGGGTGAAATCCACCTGATCAACGAGCAGGTCGCTGGTCAACAGAAGATCTCTGCCTGACGACGGTCGCAGGGCGGCGCAGTCGTCGCCGATCCCGAGAAGGGCATTGCTCGCCCGTGGCAGAATTCTCCTGATCCGGTCGATGAGACCAACTTCGCCGATAGCCGAGATCTTCATCGAGCGTCTGCCTCAATCGCCTCACACTTGACCGTATGATGCATCTTCTCCCTCCGGAGCATCCTGGAGGGGGGGGACGATGTGCGTCGCATGCAGATGGTCGGCCAAGCTGGCGAATTCTTCGAGGGTCAAAGTTTCTCCACGGCGCTTCGGGTCGATGCCCGCGGCCGCTAATGCCCGGTCGAGGGGTGCCGAGTTCGCCGGGATGCCGCCGCCCAGCAAGGCGTTGCGAAGGGTCTTTCTTCGCTGCCCGAAGGCAGCCCGCACGACGCGAAACAGCAGATCAGGGGATCGGACCGACACCCTGGGTGTGGGGAGCAGGTCCAGGCGAACCAGGGTAGAATCGACCGCGGGCCTGGGATAGAACACCGTCCTTGACACCTGGGCTACCGCGCGCGCGTCCGCCTCATAGCGGCAGCGGAGCGTCAAGGCGCTGTAGTCCTTCCCTCCCGGGGCGGCCAGAAGCCGGTTCGCAACCTCGCGCTGCACCATCACCAGGAGGAAAGTAAAGCAGCGTTGCAGCCGGATCAGTCGAAGGATCAGGGGAGTGGCCACTGAATAGGGGAGGTTTGAGACCAGCTTGGCGCGTCTGTGTCCCGGGAACATCTCAGCGAGAACGGTCGAGTAGTCGAAGGAGAGGGCGTCGGCGCAGATCAGCGACAGCCTGGGGTGATGTCCGAACCGATCGACAAGCAATCGATGCAGCCCGGCGTCCCGTTCGATCGCCACCAACCAGCCCGCTTTCTCGGCCAGGCCTTCGGTCAGGACGCCAGTGCCGGGGCCGATCTCCACCACCAGGTCCTCCGGGCCCACCTCTGCCGCATGAAGGATCAGGTTACGAATGGTCGGCGCGATGAGGAAGCTTTGTCCGAGGCCTCTTTTCGGCAGCAGGTGGTACTGGCGAAGCAGGGCGCGGGTCTCGTGACCGAGGGACGGCGCCCGCTCCACGGGCCTGCGCTCCGGGATTCGAGACAAGGCTGCAGGTGCGCTCCCGGGCTGAGCAGGAAACCGCTTGACCATGGTCACGCCGCGACCCCGGCCGAGCTCTTTGGCCGGCTACGGGACCCAGGTCCGCCAGAGGTCACTGTCCAGGATCGCGTCCTTCAGCTCTGATACGGTGTCGGTCGTCGTGGTGAGCGCAGTGCTGAAGAAACCGGGCCTCTGTTTGCGCCGCGGGTTCGGAGCAAGGGCCACCCCGATCCGCTTCGCTGCCAGCGGACCCAGGTCGGAGTTCGGGAACTGGGAGATGAGGCGCTCGAAAGCGGCCCTGGCGGGCCCCTTCTGCTCGAGCTCCCAAAGCGACTCTCCGAGATAGTAGAGGGCCTGGTCGTCGTATTCGGAGCCGGCGTACTCCTTCAGAATCGTCTCGAACCGCTTGATGGCGGCGCCATAGGCCCCACGGTCAAAGTAGAATCTGCCGACATAGAGCTCGTTCTGGGCGAGCAGTCGGCGGCACTCTGCCACTTTGGCCCGCGCGTCGGCCGCGTACTGGGAATCGCGAAATTCGCTGACCAGGGTCTGGAACTCCGCGGTCGCCTTCTTTGACAGCGTCTGATCGCGGTCCGCCTTTTCCATCTGGCGGAAGAAGGATAGTCCCATGTAGTACCGCGCTTCGTCAACCCGCTCGTGTTGAGGGAACAGCTCGATAAATCGCTGGTACTCGGCGCGCGCCTCGTCGTACCTCTTCTCGTTGAAGTAGGAGCGGCCGATGTTCAGACGGGCCGTCGGGACCAATTCGCTTTCGGGAAATTGGTTGATCAGGCGCTGCAGGTCCTTGCGCCCCTCATCGTATTTCTTTCGGGCCATGGCCGCCTCGGCACGGCTTATCAACTCCTGGTCCGACCCGGCCGGCGCGTCGGACCGCTTCGACGGAAAGAGGTCGAGGATCGCGCATCCTGAGAGCGCCACGGCGAAGAGCAGGCCACACCCCACCAGGACCTGTCGCAGATGCTGCGTCCTGACGCCGATCGCCTCCGGCCAGTTCGGCAAGATAGTTCTCATGGGCATCACTGTTTTCCGAGGAACCCGTTGGCGGCCCTTCGACCCATTCGCGATGATTGTGGCAGGTATCTCAGAACGCATCGGAGAACCGTTCGTCCTGAGCCCTTCCACCAGGCTCAGGGCAGGCCCGTTTCGACATGGCTCAGGGCAAGCCCTTCGACATCGCTCAGGACAGGCTTCTCGAAGCTGGGACGCGGATCTGTTCGGTGACCTGCAACCGGACTTACATTCTCCCGCCTTGACTTTCCAGCAAGCCGGGGAGATTGCGGCGCGCTAGGCGGATTCAGCCTTCTTCTTGTAGAGCATGATCGGGGCCTTCCGCTCGATCACTGTCTCGCGGTTGACAATGCATTCGGCGATCCCCGACTGTGAGGGAACCTCATACATGATGTCAAGCATGATCTCTTCGAGGATCGCCCGGAGGCCACGGGCGCCGGTCTCTCGCTTTGCCGCCTCCTGGGCCACCGCGCTGATCGCATCGTCGGTGAAGGTCAGTTTCACATGCTCGAAATCGAAGAACTTCTGGTACTGTCGCAAGATGGCGTTCTTCGGCTCCACGAGGATTCGGACGAGGGCCTTCTCGTCCAGCTCGTGCAGGGCCGCCACCACCGGCAGCCGCCCCACCAACTCGGGGATCAGGCCATAGCGAAGCAGGTCCTCCGGCTGGACTTCGGCCAGCAGCTCACTGATCCGTTTCCCGCGCCTCCCCTGGATCTGGGCGCCGAATCCCATCGACTTCTGGCCGGTTCGGTGCTCGATGATCTTCTCCAGCCCGACAAATGCGCCGCCGCAGACGAACAGGATATTGGTCGTGTCAACCTGGAGGTACTCCTGCTGAGGGTGCTTGCGGCCCCCCTGTGGCGGGACATTGGCCACGGTGCCTTCCAGGATCTTCAGGAGCGCCTGCTGGACCCCCTCCCCGGAGACATCTCGCGTGATCGAAGGGTTTTCCGACTTGCGGGCGATCTTGTCGATCTCGTCGATATAGATGATCCCCCGCTCGGCCCGCTCCACGTCGTAGTCCGCGACCTGCAGCAGCCGGAGGATGATGTTCTCCACGTCCTCCCCGACATACCCCGCCTCTGTGAGGGTCGTGGCGTCGGCAATGGTGAAGGGCACGTCCAGGATCTTGGCCAGGGTTTGGGCCAGCAGGGTCTTGCCGCATCCTGTTGGACCCATCAGGAGGATATTCGACTTGGTCAGTTCGACCTCATCGAAGGTCATCCTGGCGTTGACGCGCTTGTAGTGGTTGTGGACGGCGACCGCCAGACTCTTTTTGGCCCGCTCCTGGCCGATGACATACTGGTCGAGGACCGACTTGATCTCGGCCGGTTTGGGAAGCTCCCCGAAGCTCTTGCTCTTCTCCTCTTCCCACTCCTCGGCGATGATGTCGTTGCAGAGCTCGATGCACTCGTCGCAGATGTACACAGTGGGGCCGGCGATGAGCTTCCGGACGTCATCCTGATTCTTCCCGCAGAAGGAGCAGGTGAGCTTCCCACCGCCTTTCACCGCCTTGGCCATCGACCCCTCCTCTCAGTCCTTAGCGCCGTTGCGACGATTTGACGTTCGGAGCAAAGCCATGAGTGTCCTCTCGACTACTCCCGGGTAAGGTGGCTCCGGTGGTGGGCCTTGGGGATCGACCTCCCGACCGGCCTTCCACTAGCCCCCAAAAGGTCACCCGGTTCCGGTTGGCCAGGCGCTCAAGCTGGCTGGTGTGCCAGCACGCCGACCCGGGAGTGGATCACCTCGTCGATGAGGCCGTATTCCTTGGCCTCCTGGGGCGACATGAAGAAGTCCCGCTCGCTGTCCTTTTCGACGCGTTCGAGCGGCTGGCCGGTATGGGAGGCGATGATCCGGTCCAGTTCCTCTCGCATCCGAAGGATCTCTTTTGCCTGGATCTGGATGTCGGTCGCCTGCCCCTGGGTCCCTCCATACGGCTGGTGGATCATGATGCGGGCGTGAGGCAGCGCGAACCGCTTCCCCTTCGCGCCAGCAGCCAGGAGCAGCGCGGCACCGCTGGCCGCCTGCCCCATGCAGATGGTCTCGATGGCCGGCTTGACATACTGCATGGTGTCGTAGATGGCCAGGGAAGCGGTCACCGACCCGCCCGGTGAGTTGATATACAGATGGATG
>JBGQJI010000005.1:0-37962 GCA_041498975.1 Methylomirabilis sp. (SeqCode) | reverse complement strand
TCGATGGGCTTGCCGATCGGAAGCGACGGAATGCTGACGCCCTCGCGCATCTCCCACCACTTGGGTAGCGTGAAGGAGTAGGGGGTTTCAGGGTTCCCCTCGTGTGGCATCACCGCCCGGACCTGCAGTCGGTCGTACGCCTTTCGGGCCGACTGGACCTTCAGGTCGGAGCCCCACTCGGCCGCCTTGATCGCCTCCGAGACCGCCTCGATGGTGAGAAACTTGGGGGCGATCTTGGCCAACGCCCCGAGGACCCGCACCTCGGTGTGATCCTCCTTGTACACCCACAGGCCGGCAAAGGAGGCCTTTCCGGGAAGGATGGAAAGGTTATATGGGGTCTTCTTGCGGTGGGCGTCCTTCAGGAGCTCGTCACAGCTTTGCGTGGAGGTCACCAGCACGGTGCCATTAGGGACTGTGAGCGCGTTGATGGGCTGGAGCCCGTACCAGGCCCACGACTCGACGCCTTTAAAGAGGGTGTCATCGACGCAGATGGTGACGTCCACCTCCTTAGGCTCGTACCGAGCCATGTTCTGCTCCAGCTCTTCCTGAGTGTCCGCCACGATGGCGAAGTCCTTCGCGGGGACCCCGTTCCGCTGGGGACTGTCACCGTAGCGGCCGAAAGCGATTCCCCACCTTCCGGACTTGCGAGCTGAGAGCACAATCCCTCGCGTGATTCGGGAGGCCAGGTTCTTCTGGAAAATGCCCCGGTACACGACCTCACAGATCAGGTGCGCCATATAGCCCTCCCCTGAATTTCAGGTTCATGCGGGTCTTGTATTACCTGGTGGTCTGGTGGTCTGGTGGTCTGACCAGACTATGGAGTCGGCAGGCAATCCATGTCAAGCGAAAATGGTGAAGCCGCTGTGAAGCCGCGTCGGACGATCGGGCCGCGCCGGCAAGCCGAGTCATGCCCTCATGAGCTGGCCATTCTAGAATCCTTCCAACTGGCGCCCGATCTGCAGCTTCTCCTCAGGCGTGGGGGCCATCTCATATCATTTGCTGTCATGTCCTCGGGGAGTCGTGAAGCTCTTTTTCCATTTCTGCGAAGAACGCGTCCTTGAGGATAATCTCCGAGGCGGTGTCATGCATCGTCCGTTGTTCTCTCCGACTCTTCTCCCGGAGAAGGTTCAGCGCCCGATCAGCAGGAAGGCCGAGCCGTTTCATCAGGATGCTCCGGGCTCGATCGACAACTTTCCAGGCTTCGAGCTTCTGCCGGGCCAGCGTACCCTCCCGGATCCGCTCCTCGACCTCTTGGGAGAGCACCCGGTTTTCCTCCTCCAGCTCCCGGAGAAGTTCCTTGTCACGGAGCAGTTGCCTGCGGCGCGCCAGGGCTTTCCGTACCGCTTCGCTCAGAGCATCGAGTGTCTCCAGCGGTTTCAAGAGGTAGTCGTAGGCCCCCTCCTCCCGGAGGGCTGCGATCGCGTTCTCGGAGGTCGCGTGTCCTGTCAAGACAATAATCGCGACATCAGGTGTTAGCCGGCGTGCCTCTCTGAGCAACGCCAGCCCGTCCATCTGCGGCATCTTCATGTCGGTCAGGACGAGCGCAAACGTCTCCTCTTTCATACGGCTGATGGCTTCTGCCCCGTCGGAGGCCGTGGCCACGCGATATCCTTCTTCGGCCAGGCAACGCTGAAGGAATCGGAGAATCCGCGCATCGTCATCGACCACGAGGATCCGATCATGTTCCATCTCTTTTCTAACCTCCCGCCGGCAGGGAGATCGTGAACCTGGCTCCCTGCCCTGGATCATTGCTCACGTTGAGCTGCCCCCCATGGGCCTGCACAAGTCCGAGGACGATGGAGAGGCCAAGGCCGGTTCCCGATCCGACCGGTTTGGTCGTGAAGAACGGGTCGAATATTCTGGAAAAAACCTCAGGGTCGATTCCTGGCCCGGTATCGGTGAATGAGACCTCGACGCTGTTGTCTTCTCGGCGACAGCTATGAACCGTCAATATCCCACCTCCCGTACCGTCCATGGCGTCGCGCGCGTTGGTGAGGAGATTGACGAAGATCTGCGTGAGTTGGATGGGATCGCCCCAGATGCGAGGCAATGTCTGATCGAGTGCCAGCCTGACGTCGATCTTGCGAAGGCGGAGTTCTTCTGCGAGGAGAGCGCAGGAGCTGTGAATGCTGGCGTTGACATCCACCTCCGTGTATTCGCCGGTCGATTTCCTGGAAAAATCCCTGAGGTGCCGGATGATTTTCATCATCCGAGCGGTTTCCTCTTCGATGATCCTGATCTCCTCGCGCGCCGTGGGGCCGGCGTCGTTGTCTCTGCCCAAGAGTCGCTGCGCATACCCCCTGATCAGCATGAGTGGCTGGTTCAGCTCGTGGGCGACACCTGCGGCGAGCGTGCCGACCGAGGCGAGCTTCTCGGATTGGACCAGTTGCGCCTGTGCCTCGCGGTTACGTCGAAGGCTCTCCTCGATCTCGGCCTGTTTTTGCGCCAAGGCGGCGTGTTGGGCCTCAATGGCGGTCGCCATGTCGTTGAAGGCATCCCGAAGCTGACCCAGCTCGTCCTCCCCCGAGAAGGAGATTCGATGAGAGAGATCCCCGCCTTTCCAAGCGGAAGCGCCCCGCTTGAGGAGGAGGACGGGCGTGAGGATATATCGCCTGGTCAGCCAAAGGATGAGCAAGAGCGCGGGTATGGCGACCAGGATCGCCTCCCTGGAGACCTCCACGACCAGGCTGCGGGCGCGGCTTGCCGCAGCAGCATGCGGGGATCTGAAGAGCAGGATGCCTTTTCTCACCGAGTCCACCTCGAGCGGAACAGCGACCCAGGACATCGCCGTGGTCCCGGCCTCCTCGAACTCGCGCATCTTTCCATCTGCCATGGTCAGGCCGATCTCGCCACTTGAATCACGGGCGTATTTCTTTCCAACGTCTTCAGCGACGTTTCCCGCAATGACCATGCCGTTGGCATCCAGGATCAGGATGTCGAGCCCTTCAGGATTCCTGGCAGATTGATTTCGACTGGTCACGCCGTCGGCCCGCGGCGCCGGAAGCCGACCGAGAAAGGCTTGCAATGCCCGCGGATCTTCCCACAGCCGGGGATCCTCAAGGCTCGCCCGAAGGAGTGTTGCCTTGGATTCGGCCTCGCCGCGGGCCGCGTCACCAAGGATGATCCTTTGCTCCCGGATCCCTTCGACGAGGAAAAAACCGATCACGCTTGTCACGACCACGATGGCGGCGAGTGACACCTTCGCGCTCAGTGTCAGCGGCTTCCGCCAGCGACGGCCACGTGCGAGCGATTGCATCATGACATCCTCAACGGAGGCTTGGGGTGGGCGAGCCTTGGAGCCGCTGAAAAGGAGCCCGCCGGCCAGCGCAGCGTCCGATAGGCTGGATTGCGGTCACCGCTCTTCGGCTTCACGAATCCGCCGGCATCGATCCTGCCCTGCAGGCCTTCCCCGCGTCCCCCGGCTCCGAAGAATCCCGACAGATCGTTCTCTCCATATACGCGAAAGGGGCAGAGTATGATATGCACCCTCCCGGCAGATGTCAATACGGCATCGCGAGTTCAAGTAGAGTTCATGCTCACGACCAGGCAGAGGATCCCCCATAGCCCGGGTTATCCGTGATCGCGCTTAGCACTCTCCCCCACGCACGCTCCTTCTTCAGGAGAGGGCGCAACTGTGCCCTCCCTCGCTTCCGGTGTGGGAGAGGGGCAGGGTGAGGGGCCTCTGACAGGTTGTCGGACCGGGAAAGAAGGCTCCACGGTGCAGGAATTATCGTGATCAAGGGCTGTGTTTCTCGCTAAGCGTTGTTCGAAAACATTGATGGGCTACGAATCGCAGGTGATGCAGCGCGACTCACGCGTCGGCCGAAAATTTCTTGTTTCACTCCCTGCGCGATGCTATCCTTGCTTCGCCTTTGGCAGGAGCGACAAAAGGAGGTCCCCGATTGCAGAATCTCTCGCGATTGCCCAGCCCTCTCGATCGATTGCCCGACATCAGGGAGCTGGGATATATCGTCGCATTATTCGCCGTTCTACCCCTGCTCGTGCTCTACATCGACGGTTCCGTGAAAATGTTCATCCTGTCGGTGCAAGCCCACTGGGGCGTCTGGATCGCACAGTTTGTCAGCGCTGTAGGTTATGGCCTTGTGAATGCCGCAATCGCCGTCGCACTTCTGGCCACCGGCCTCATTGCGGGCCGGCCGCGCGAAAAGGTGGCGGGTCGCCTCGGGCTGTTTGCGGTGATCGCCGGTGGAGTCCTGGTACAGGTACTGAAACACCTGTTTTGTCGGCTCCGCCCCCTCGCCGGAGGGGAGGGACGGTTTTTCGCCGACTTTCCCTGTCTAGGCAAGGGCTCGGGGCTCATTTCCTTCCCGTCCGGTCATTCTGTGACCGTCTTTGCCTTGGCATATGTCCTTTCCCGGGCCTACCCCAAAGGGTCGGTCGTCTTCTACGGGGTGTCGATTCTCGTCGCCTTCCCCAGGATCTATCTCGCGAGACATTTCCTTTCTGATGTCGTGGCCGGGGCAGCCGTCGGGCTCTTCGCGGGGTGGATCGTCTGTCGGCTTGCTGTTCTCCCGCTCGGGAATGACCGAATCTGAGAAGGCGAGAACGACAGACGCGGGCTCCAGCCGACGAACTCGAGATGGCGGAGCTGTTGCCCTTCTCATCCTGCTGAGCCTGCTCCTCTTTTTTCATCGCCTGGGCTCTCTCGCGCTGTTCGACGCCGATGAACCGGCCTTCGCGGAGGCGGCAAGGGAGATGCTGGTCTCGGGCGATTGGATTACGCCCCAGTTCAATTTCCAGCCGCGTTTCGACAAACCGATCTTGTTCTACTGGCTGATCGTTCTTGGGTACAAAGCCTTCGGGATTGGCGAGTTCGCCGCCCGGTTCTGGTCTGCGCTGTTCGCCACGGCCCTGGTCCTGTCGATCTACCTGTTCGGGCGGCGGGTGCTGGGTCGGCGAGGCGCGCTGATTGCCGCCTTGGCCTTTGCCACGAACCTCGGGACGGCCATCCTGGCGCGAGCGGCCGTCACAGACATGACGCTCACCTTTTTTATGACGTGGACGTTTTTCTGTTTTTTTGACGCTTCTCGCGCCACGGGCAGGACCGGTGGGGGATGCATGCTCACTGGCTATGTTGCCATGGCGCTGTCGGTCCTGACCAAAGGCCCCATCGGCCTTCTCATCCCTGGCTTGGTCGTCGGCCTGTTTCTGATGGTCCGTAGAGGTGCGGGGGCCAGCCTTTCCAAGGTTCGGCCGCTTATCGGCCTCTCGATTTTCGCTGCCATTGCGCTCCCATGGTATCTCCTGGTGATGCGGGAGAACGGATGGGACTTCATCCAGGGATTCATCGTGAAGCACCACCTGGTCCGGTATACGGGGGTGATCTCCGGGAATGCCGGTGCCCCGTATTACTTCCTGCCGGTGGTCCTGCTGGGCTTTTTCCCGTGGAGCGGGATGTTGCCCAAGGCCTTCGGCGATCTGTGGACTATCAGGGTGAGACTTCGCGGCGACCTCACAGCGCGGGAGGAACTCCTGCTCTTTTCATGGCTCTGGTTCGGCGTCGTCTTTGTCTTTTTCTCCCTCTCTGGCACGAAACTCCCCTCCTATATCTTCCCCGCCTTTCCTGCGCTGGCGATGCTGGCAGGAGCCGCTGGGGAGCGCCTTCTCGACGAGGGGACCGCGGCAGGAGGGTTCGGGAAGGCATTCGACTGGGTGGTGGGGGGGATCGCCTGTTCGCTCGGAGTCGTCCTCCCTCTCGTGCCATGGATTGCCGGTAACATCCGCCTCCGAGAGGCGCCGGACATCCCCCCGTTTCGCTTCGGTCTTGGCCCGTACGCCCTCGCCATCCTCTTCCTCGTCGGTCCCGCCATCGCGGTCTTGGCCCGGCGGAGAGGGCGGGGAAACATGGCGCTGGCTGCCCTGACAACAACAATGGTGCTGACCATCCTGCTGGGCGCCCTGCGGGTCGCTCCGGTTATCGAAGAGAGTGTCCAAAGAGGCCTCCGGGACCTCGCTCATGTCGCCCGACAGGAGCTTGGTCCCGCCGACGTTCTGGCGACCTACGATCTGAATGCGCCGAGCCTGGTGTTTTATTCGCGTCACAGGGTGACGAGAGTCGGCAGATTCGATGAAGCCCGGTTCCGGACGCTTGCCGCCTCAGGTGGCCGAGTCTTCATCGTCGCCAAGGCTGCCTCGGCGCCCCGATTAGAGGAGGTCCCGGATATTTTCCCTTTGGACAGGCGGTGGGGATATGTCCTATACTCTAGTCGTCAGCGTCGTTGAGACCGCTTGGGTGCATGTGGAGGCGTGTGCGTGAGTGTCGAGAGGATTCTCCTCCCCGTGATCCAGGAGCTGGCCGAAGTCGAAGACCGGCTGTTCCAAGAGATCGGCGGGAACGTCGAGTTGATCGGCGAGATCACGCGGTATGTCCTGAAGAGCGGCGGGAAACGGATCCGGCCCGCTCTCCTGTTGCTCTCCGCGAAGCTCTGTGGCTATCGGGATGGCACGCGCAACATCGCCCTCGCCGCCGTGGCGGAGTACATGCACGCCGCCACGCTGATCCATGACGACATCATCGATCACGCCGACAAACGCCGCGGACTGCCTTCGGCGAACAGCATCTGGGGTCCTCAGATCTCTGTGCTGGCGGGGGATTTTCTGTATGCCAGATCGCTCCAGATCCTGGTGGCGGATGGCGATCTTGCCGTGATGCAGGCTTTCGCCGACGCCACTGTCCGCATGACGGAGGGGGAGGTTCGCGAGGTGCAGATGGCCGGCAACCTTGACCTGACCTACGACGAGTATTTGGAGATCATCATTTCGAAAACCGCCGCCCTTATTTCTGCCGCCTGCAGAGCTGGCGCGCTGATCGCAGGGGCGGACGCGTCGGCGGTGGCCGCGTTGACGGGATTCGGGTTGAATCTGGGGATCGGGTTCCAGTTGGTGGATGACGCTCTGGACTTCGTCGCCAAGGAGGACAGACTGGGCAAGCCCGTCGGGAACGATTTCAAGGAGGGAAAGGTGACCTTTCCGGTGTTCCACGTCCTACGGGCGGGATCGGAGGCCGATCGAAGCAGGCTCAGGGAACTTGCGGCGAAGGAGACGATTGGGGAGTCCCACCTAGCAGAGGTGAAAGAGATAGTGGAACGACACGGTGCCGTTGCGGCCACCATGGAGCAAGTTCGCACCTACCTCGAGAAAGCCAAGGACTCCCTTGCTATCTTTTCAGATTCGGCTGCCAAGCGTTCGCTCATCCTGATGGCTGACTTCGTCCGGGATCGAGACTGGTGATCTCTGGCTTGCCCCCCCCTTGGCAGGAGCGCTCCTTTCGCCCCGTCCCCCTCCCGAGCTGCCCAGCGGTCAACAATCAGCATGTGTGCTGAACGCTGACGGCTGAGAGCTGAGCACTGATCTCATGGCGACCGAATTGAACAGGATTCGAAATTTCTCCATCATTGCGCACATCGATCATGGCAAGTCAACTCTGGCCGATCGGATCCTGGAGGCGACCGATGCGTTGCCGCCCCGCGAGATGGAGGCCCAGGTCCTGGACCAGATGGATCTCGAGCGGGAGCGAGGCATCACCATCAAGGCCAAGGCCATTCGCCTTCGCTATAGGCGGCAGGGTGGCCAGGAATATATCCTGAACCTGATCGACACACCAGGCCACGTGGACTTCAGTTACGAGGTCTCGCGGAGCCTCTCCGCCTGCGAGGGCGCATTGCTCGTGATCGATGCCGTCCAGGGGGTGGAGGCCCAGACGCTCGCCAATGTCCACCTCGCGATGGAGCACGAGCTGGCGGTCATCCCCGTGATCAACAAGATCGATCTGCCGAATGCGGATATCCCCCGGGTGAAGAGACAGATTGAGGAGATCCTGGTCATCGATCCCTCGGAGGCGATCCTGTGCAGTGCCAAACAGGGGATCGGTATCGAGGAGGTCCTGGAGGCGGTGATCAAACGGGTTCCGCCCCCCCAAGGCTCCCCGGAGTCGCCTTTGAAGGCTCTGATCTTCGACTCCCTGTTCGATTCGTATCAGGGCGTGATCGTCTACGTGCGGCTCTACGAAGGACAGGTAGTCCCAGGGATGCGGATCCTCCTGATGTCCAGCGGGGCTGCCTTTGAGGTGGCCCAGGTGGGGGTCTTCGCACCCCAGATGCGGCCGGCGGACCTCCTGTCGGCCGGAGAGGTCGGGTACATCATTGCCGGGATCAAAGACGTGCGTGAAACCAGGGTGGGCGACACCATCACCGCCGAAGACAGACCCACAACCAGACCATTCCCCGGTTTCAAGGAGATCCGGCCGATGGTGTTCGCCGGGCTGTACCCGATCGAGAGCGAGCAGTATCTGGAGTTCAAGGAGGCGTTGGAGAAACTCCGCCTCAATGATTCTTCCTTCACGTTCGAACCGGAGACCTCGCTGGCCCTCGGCTTCGGTTTCCGCTGCGGCTTCCTCGGCCTGCTTCACATGGAGATCATCCAGGAGCGGTTGGAGCGGGAGTTCGGCCTGACCCTCATCACCACCGCCCCGACCGTGGTGTACCGTGTCACCAAAAGCGATGGGTCGGTCGTTGAGGTGCAGAACCCCAGTCACCTTCCCTCCCCCCAGCAGCTTCTGCGGATAGAGGAACCCTACATCAAGGCCTCCATCATGGCGCCCGGGGAGTATGTTGGCCCGATCTTCGGACTGTGTCAGTAGAAGCGGGGGGTCCAGCGAGACGTGGAGTATCTTGAAGGGGGGCGAGTCCTTATCACGTACGACCTTCCTCTGAACGAGATCGTCCTGGACTTCTATGACCGGCTCAAGTCGGCGACCCGTGGCTATGCCTCCATGGACTACGAATTCCTCGAGTATCGCGAAGGCCGCCTGGCGAAATTGGACATCCTGGTGAACGACGAGCCGGTTGACGCGCTCTCCTCCATCGTCCCGAAAGACCAAGCGTACCTCAGAGGCCGGGCGCTGGTGGAGCGGATGCGCGAGTTGATCCCCCGGCAACTCTTCGAGGTGGTGATCCAGGCCGCCCTGGGCGGCAAGGTCATAGCCAGGGAAAGCGTGCGGCCATTGCGCAAGAACGTGACGGCCAAGTGCTACGGGGGGGATATCACCCGGAAACGGAAGCTGCTTGAACGGCAGAAAGAGGGGAAACGAAGGATGAAACAGGTGGGGCGGGTCGAAATTCCACAGGAAGCCTTCATGGCGGTCCTGAAAGTGAAAAGCCCATGACAAGAGAGATCATGAATCCTCAAACGGAGGAACGCCGGGAGTCGGTCGTGTCGGATAGGCCGGTTCCGGAGAAGTCGGTCATTCGTCAGTATGCAGAGGCCTTCGTCATTGCCATTGTCTTGGCCCTGGTGATCAGGACCTTTGTGGTCCAGGCGTTCAAAATCCCGTCCGGCTCGATGCAGCAAACCTTGTTGATTGGGGATCACATCCTGGTCAACAAGTTCCTGTATGGCGCGGAGATCCCGTTCCTCGACTGGCGCATGCCTGGTCTGCGCAACCCGCAGCGGGGCGACATCATCGTGTTCAAGTTCCCACAAGATGAGGGGAGGGACTTCATCAAGCGGGTCATCGCCCTGCCGGGTGAAAGAGTGGAAGTCCGGGGAAAGCAGGTGTACGTCAATGACAAGCCGCTTCGGGAGCCGTATGCGGTCCACATGGATCGCACGATCCAGGAAAGTCCGCTCTCCCCGCGGGACAGTTTCGGGCCCGTGGTGGTTCCGCCAGGCAACCTCTTCATGATGGGCGACAACCGGGACTACAGCATGGACAGCAGGTTTTGGGGCTTTCTTGACATGAAGAAGATCAAAGGGAAAGCCTTCATCATTTACTGGTCCTGGGATCGGGACCGCTTCCGACCTCGCTGGGGGCGGATCGGGATGCTAATCCGATGAACACCGTTTCGAGTTTGGAGTTTCGAGTTTTGAGTTCGGGCTCTTCCCTTGACCCGAAACCCGAAACCCGAAACCCGAAACCTCTGGGGTTATACATCCACATTCCCTATTGCGCCTCGCGCTGCCATTACTGTGACTTCAACACCTATCAGTTCGATGCAACCCAGGCAGAGCAATATCTGCACGGGCTGGCGCGGGAGATCGAACTGCGCGCCGCCGTGGAAGCGGTCCGGGGTCGTCGGCTGTGCTCCATCTTCTTCGGCGGCGGAACCCCGTCGATTCTGGAGGGGTCGCAGATTGTCGGTATCGTCGATCGCTGCCGGGCGGCCTTCGCGGTCGAGGAGGGGGTGGAGATATCCCTTGAAGCAAATCCCGGGACAGTAGATCCTCCGAAGCTCCGCGCCATGAGGGAAGGCGGCATCAACCGTTTGAGTTTCGGCGCACAGGCCGCGCAGGACACACTCCTGCAGCGGATCGGTCGGGCGCATGGCGTGCAGGAGGCCGAACGGGCCTTTTGGTTGGCGCGGGACGCTGGCTTCACAAACATCAACCTGGATTTGATGTTCGGCCTGCCCGGTCAGACCCTCGATGACTGGTCCGAGTCGCTTGGATGGGCCATCCACCTGAGACCGGAACATATCTCTGCCTACGGCCTGATCCTCGAGGAGGGGACTCGACTCCACCAGGAGCATCGCGCAGGCTCTCTCGGACTGCCCGATGAGGCGACGGAGGCGGCGATGTACGAGATGACCCTGGACAGGCTGACCGACGCCGGCTTCGACCAGTACGAGATCTCGAATTTCGCGCGCCCCGGGTTCCGCTGCCGCCATAATCTGGTGTATTGGGGACACCAGGAGTACATCGGCCTGGGGGCCGGGGCTCACTCATTCCTCGGCGGCGAACGGTTCTCTAACGAGCTGCTGCCCGCCAGCTACCTGCGCGCGATCGGGGAGCGTGGCACCGCGGTGGCCGCCCGCGAAACGCTCTCCAAGGAGCTGCTCCGGTCCGAGCGGCTGATGCTCGGGCTTCGGTTGCGGGAGGGACTGGACCTGCAGACGTTCAGGGAGTTGCTGGACATCGAGGACCTCGCCGAATCTGATCGAGTCATGTGGCTGCTCGATGCCGGATTCCTTGGCCTGAAAGAGGGGCGGCTACAGATCACGGAGCGGGGGCTCCTGGTGGCGAATGAGCTGATCGCCCAGCTTCTGTAATTCAGGGGTTTGCGAGTGTGCCTTCAACAAGTTTAGCTTGAGTTGGCGGGCACCGTGTCGTACCAAGAATCGAGCTGGGTACCCCGCCGAAGGTGAATGCAGGCGCGGCCCCTGGGGCCGCAGCCACTTTGCGGGTACCCGGCGTACGTTGTTGGGTACATCGCAGGGAGTGACGCAGGGGCCGGCAACGCCGCTGGACGAAGTTAATTGGACCGACACTTGGCGTGGCAAATCCGCTTGACAATAGCCGCTCTTTCTCCTAATAATAATTTTCGTGGACTTAGCACTCTCTCGGTGAGAGTGCTAAGTGTAGAGACAAGGGTGAAGGCGGCGAGGGAGAGAGAACTAAAAGGAGATGATGCTAACCCGTGAACTCAACTTGAGACAGCGTCAGATTCTCAAGGCGGTCATTCATGACTACATCACCTCCGGGGAGCCCGTGGGCTCCCGGATCATCGCCAGACGATATCTGGAGCACCTCAGCGCCGCGACCATCCGCAATGTCATGGCCGACCTGGAAGAGATCGGCTACCTCTTCCAGCCACACACTTCGGCCGGCAGGGTGCCGACCGACCTGGGATACCGCTTCTACGTCGATAGCCTCATGCAGCGGCCAAGGTTGTCAAAGACAGAGGAAAGCCGGATCGAGCAGGGAATCCGACCTGGCTCGGGTCAACCCGAAGAGCTGATGCAGGAGATCAGCCGAATTCTCTCCGATCTCTCCCGGTACACCGCCGTGGTTCTAGCGCCAAAGCTCGCTCAGAACACCTGGCGGCGCATCGACTTCGTTCACCTCAATCGGGAGCGGATCCTGGTGGTCCTGGTGGCCGATTCGGGCCTCGTTCAGCAGAAGGTGATTGCGATCGATGAGGTGATCGATCAGCCGGAGCTGGATCGGATATCCCGCTATCTCAACGCCGTGCTTGGCGGGGTGACTCTCCGGGAGGTCAGGGATCGCATCGTCGCGCGGATGGCCGAGGAGCGTGATGAGTTCAATCAATTGATGCGCCGGGCCCTGGAACTCAGCAACAAGACGCTGGAGGGAGAGGAGGGGCAGGTGTATATCGGCGGGGCGGCCAACTTCGCCCACCAGCCTGAGTTTGCCGATGTCAAGAAGATGAAGGAGATCTTCGAGGCCTTCGAGGAGAAGTCGAAGCTCATCAAGATCCTCGATCAATGCCTGACCCGGGAAGGATTAAGGATTATCATCGGCCGTGAGAGCGCGATTAAGGAGATGCGCGAGCTCAGTTTGATCGCCTCGCCATACAGGAGTGGAGATCATGTTCTCGGCGTTCTCGGGATCGTGGGCCCGAAAAGGATCGCCTACGACCGGATGGTAGCCCTGGTTGATTTCACGGCCAGGCTCGTGAGCAAAATCCTTACGGAAGTGGATGCCTAACCCGTGATCCTGATAACGTAGTTCCGGCCATCATGGCGGGTCGATGACTCATGGGTGTTCATCAACCTGGTGGAGCCAACCGAATCATGCAGCAAGGAAGCGAAGAAGCCAAGACGACGACGGAGGAGGTCCAGGGAGTTCCAGTTGCCGCGGGGACCGAACCGGAGGCGACGATTGCGCGATTGCAGACCGACCTGAAGGAGAGGATCGCCGAGGTGGAGGCCCTGAACGACCGGCTGCTTCGCCTCCAGGCCGAATTCGAGAACTACAAGAAACGAATGGCGCGCGAGCGAAGCGAGTTCATGAAGTTCGCGAATGAGGCGCTGCTCTTGGAATTCTTTCCCGTCCTGGACAACCTGGAGCGTGCGATCGCCACAGCCAAGTCCGGGACGGACGCACAGGGTGTCGCTGAGGGGCTCGATATCATTCTTCGGCTCTTTCACACAATCCTGGAGAAGGCTGGGGTCAAGGTGATCGGGGCGCTGGGGCATGAGTTCGATCCGAACCTCCATCAGGCTGTGGCTCAGGTGGAGTCTGCCGATGGCCGGGACAGCATCGTTGTTGAAGAGGTCCAGAGAGGCTACCTGCTGGAGGGCCGTCTGCTCCGGCCATCGATGGTCAAGGTATCGAAAACGAGAGTTTCGAGTTCTGAGTTTCGAGTTCCGGGTTCTGAGGAGAATGAACCCGAAACCCGAAACCAGGAACGCGAAACCGTTGAGTGATGAGCAAGCGAGACTACTACCAGGTGCTTGGGGTGGACCGAGAGGCCGCCCCCGAAGAGATCAAGCGGGCCTATCGCCGGTTGGCCCATAAATATCACCCGGATAAGAACCCTGGCGATAAGGCGTCAGAAGAGCGCTTCAAAGAGGCCACTGAGGCCTACGAAATCCTGAGCAATCACGAAAAGCGGGCGGCCTATGACCGGTTCGGTGTTGTCGGGGAAGGGGCGGGTCTCGGGGGATTCGGAGATGTGGGATTCGGCTCTGTCTTCGAAGATCTCTTCGAGGGGTTCTTTGGAGGCGCTCCTCGCCGGTCTACCTCCCGGGGCGCCGATCTCCGCTACAATCTCGAGATCAGCCTTGAGGAAGCCGTCCTCGGGGCGGAGAAGGAGATCACCATCCCACGGCTGGAGCCCTGCGGCACGTGCAAGGGGAGTGGCGCCAAGCCGGGGACCTCTCCCACCACTTGCCGTTCATGCCGGGGAAGCGGTCAGGTCCGATACTCCCAAGGGTTTCTGACGATCAGCCAGACCTGTTCGGCCTGCCGAGGCGAGGGACGTGTTATCGAGCATCTGTGCCGGGACTGTCGGGGGACGGGCCGGTCGAGGATCGATCGAGCGCTTACGGTGAAAATCCCGGCGGGCGTGGAGACCGGAACACGCTTGAAGCTGACAGGCGAGGGAGAGGCCGGTCTCCGTTGGGGAGATCGCGGTGATCTCTACGTCGTCATCACGGTTCAGGAGCACCCGCTCTTCTCACGCAGCGGCGACGATCTCACCTGCGACGTCCCCGTCAGCTTCGTTCAGGCGGCCCTGGGTGCCGAGCTCGAGGTCCCGAGTTTGTCCGGGATGATGATGCTCAAGATCCCGCCCGGGACCCAGTCCGGCTCGGAATTCCGCTTGCGCGGGAAGGGGGTGCCGAGCCTGCGTGGCCGTGGCCGTGGCGATCTCGTGGTGAGGGTTGTGGTCGAGGTGCCGACCCGGCTCAGCGTGAAGCAGCGCGAGCTGCTCGAGGCCTATGCTGAGCTTGAGAACGGGGACGGGAGCCCTCTGGTCAAGAGCTTCTTTGAGAAGGTCAAAAGCCTCTTCGGCTGACCTTGCCGCTCCTCTTCGGAAAGACTCGGCGAGGCGTCCGCGCAGTGTCGTGTCCGGATCTGCCGGATGCCCCTATGTCGAGGTCATCATCACGGTCTCCCCCCCTGCCGCCGATCTCGTCTCCACGCTGCTTTTCGAATCGGGTGCGACCGCGGTCGCTGTTTTGGAGGGGGCATCGCATCGCCTCCTCACACACCTTCCAGACGATCCTACCATTGGAACTTCTCTCGCGCGTGTGAGAAGTTATCTGGTGTCTCTCCGATTAGAGGGCGTCGTCGTCGGCCCTGCAACACTCACTTCCCGGCGCGTTCATGATCCGGGGTGGGGGGTCCGATGGAAGGAGTTCTTTCGACCGCTGCGGATTGGGAGGCGCCTGGTGATCAGACCGTCGTGGGAGCGCACTCCTGTGAAGGAGGACGACATCGTGGTGGAGCTTGACCCGGGGATGGCCTTCGGCACCGGGCAGCACCCCACGACCAAGATGTGTCTTGAGTTGCTGGAAGCTGCCATGGAGCAGCTCAGAGTTCATAGTTCAGGGTTCAGAGTTCGGAGGCCGGAGTTATCGGGCCAGAATGTGAAAACTACGAACTATGAACTCCGAACTCCGAACCGCCGTCCATCGGTGCTGGACCTCGGGACCGGCTCCGGCCTACTGGCGATCGCCGCGCTCAAGTGTGGCGCGGGGCCAGTCCTCGCCTTGGATATCGACAGGGTCGCGTGTGAGGTCGCCTTGGAGAACATCAGCCGGAACGGGGGAGACGGCCGGATTGTCGTGAAACAGGGCTCCTTGGATACGGCTGGGCGGCGGACCTTTGACGTGGTTCTTGCCAACCTGACGGCTGAAGGGCTCATGAGCCTGGCACCCCGTCTCGCCCGGTCACTGCGCCCCATGGGCCGCTTGATCACCTCGGGGATCCTGAAGGATCAGGAGCGGGTGGTAGCGGCCAAGTTCCGGCAATGCGGCATGGCCCTGGAACGGGTGCGACGGGGTTCGGGATGGGTGGGTCTCATGTTTCGCAGGCCTGCCGTATCTCCCCCTGTCTCGCGCTGATGCGGCTGAAGACCCTCCATCGTTTCTGCGTCACGCCGGCGCAGATCTCCGAGGACCGGGTTCGTTTCTCCCGGGAGCAGACCCATCAGATCGTCCGGGTGTTGAAGATGCGGCGCGGCGATATGGCGGCTGTCTTCGACGGGACGGGCGCAGAGTATTTCGTTGAACTCATCACGCTTGCCGGCGGTGAAGCAACCGCGCTGCTCACTGGGAACCGGGCGACCGTGCCGGAGCCCGCACTCCGGCTGTCCCTTCTGCAGGGCTTTCCGAGGGCGGAGAAAATGGAGCTGATCGTCCAGAAAGCGACCGAACTCGGCGTCCACAGGATCGTTCCCCTCCTGTGTGCGCGGAGTGTCTCCAGAGGTTCCGGACGTCTCCAGCGGTGGCGAATCATTGCGCGTGAGGCCGCGGAACAGTGTGGCCGGGCCATCGTTCCCCCAATCGACGACCCGGTCTCGTTCGCTGCCTTCTTTGGTGCCGATGGGGGGGCCGGCCTTTGCGGGATCGCGCTCTGGGAGCGCGAAGGTGGCAGAGGCCTCAGAGAAGCAGTAAGGCTTATCGGCCATGTTGAGCACCTGAACCTGCTCGTCGGGCCGGAGGGTGGCCTCGCACCGGACGAGGTAAAGATGGCAGGGGATCGAGGGCTTGTCACCGCCTCGTTGGGCCAACGGACCTTGCGGACAGAAACCGCCACTCTGGTGGCACTGGGCATCCTCCAGTACGAGCTGGGAGATCTGGGAGTAGCGAGCGGGGGCTAGAGCTGTGGCAGGGGAATCGCTGTACCTCATCGACGGCAGCTCTTACCTGTTTCGCGCCTATCATGCGCTTCCGCCTCTCAGCAACAGCAAGGGGGTGCCGACAGGTGCCGTCTATGGTGTCACCAACATGCTGCTGAAGATCATCCGCGAGAAGGGTCCGGATGCCCTGGTCGTGGTCTTCGATTCGCCCGGGCCAACCGAACGACATGAGCGTTTCGCCGACTACAAGGCCAATCGCGAGGAGATGCCCGATGATTTAAGTCGGCAACTGCCGTACATCTATCGCGTGGTGGAGGCGATGCGGATCCCGCTCCTGATGCAGCCCGGCCAGGAAGCGGACGATCTGATCGGCTCGGTAGCCAGGCAGGCGAGCGCGGAGGGTCTCCGGGTGACCATCGTCACGGGAGATAAGGATATGCTCCAACTCGTTGGACCGCGGGTACAGGTCTATGATTCAATGAAAGAGAAGGTCTACGGGGAGCCCGAGGTCATGGAGCGCTTTGGTGTGCCACCCGATCATGTGGTGGAAGTGATGGGGCTCATGGGTGATGCGATCGACAACATCCCCGGGGTACGCGGGATCGGGGAGAAAACCGCCACGAGTCTCATCAAACAATTTGGGACCATAGAGGAGGTGCTCGCTCGCCTCCCCGAGGTGAAATCGGGGAAGGTCCGGGAGATCCTGAAGAGCCAGGCCGGGCAGGCCCGCCTCAGCCGGAGTCTGGCCCAGATCAGGACCGATCTTCCAGTCGAGGCGAATCTCGAAAGGCTGGTGCTGCAGGAGCCCGATCATGCCGCCCTGCAGGCCCTTTTTCGCGAGCTGGAGTTCACGGCTCTCCAGGGGGCCTTCACCTGTCAGGTCTCATCGGCGTCGGTCCGCCTGATCTCCTTGGACCGCGTAGAGGAGGTCGAAGAGTTTATCGGACACCTGATGGCCTCCGACGAAGCGGCGATCGCCGTCGCGATCAGCGACGGCGAGGCGACCGGTCTGCAATTGGGGGGCATTGCCGTCTGTGTTGACCCGGATGTTGGAGTTGGCCTATTCGGCGGAACGACGCCCGGCCCCGGTCTCGAGCGGCTACGCCCCGCCCTGGCAGACAAGCGGCCGGCGAAAATCGGGCATGACCTCAAGCGGGCTGTGGCCGCGCTGCGGAAGGAAGGGATCGACATGGGAGGACTCGCCTTCGACACCATGGTGGCCTCCTATCTCCTCAACCCCAACCGGGCAGACCATTCGCTTCAGGCCGTGGCGCTGGAGCAGTTGGGTGTCAAGCCCGAGGAGGGATCGGCGCCGAGGGGGCGAAGGGCCAGCCAAGAAGAGGCGATGAGGCGGGCAGCCGGGGAGGCTCACCTGGCGCGACAACTGAAAAGGATCCTCCTTCCGAAGCTCGAGGCATTTGGACTCCTTCCGCTGTTCAATTCTATCGAGATGCCATTGATCGAGGTCCTGGCTTCGATGGAAATGGCCGGCTTCAGGGTCGATGGCGAGCAGCTTCGCGAGCTGGGCAAGGAGCTCGAGACACAGCTTGGCCAGCTCGAATCGCGGATCTACAGCCTGGCTGGCGAACGGTTCAACATCAATTCGCCGAAGCAGTTGGCGGATGTGCTGTTTGGGCGGCTTCAGCTCAAGCCGCTGAAGCGGACCAAGACCGGTTATTCTACCGATATGGAGGTGCTTCAGCAATTGGCCGGGACTCACGAGATGCCTGCGGAGGTCCTGAATTACCGGAGCCTCGCGAAGCTCAAATCGACATATGTCGATGTCCTCCCGCAGCTTGCCGATCCCCGGACCGGCCGGGTCCACACATCGTTCAATCAGGCGGTCGCCGCCACGGGACGCCTGAGTTCCAGCGAGCCGAACCTGCAGAATATCCCGGTGCGAACTGAGCTCGGACGGCGGATCCGACGGGCCTTCGTCGCCGAGACGGGTCATCGGCTCCTTTCGGCGGACTATTCTCAAGTGGAGCTCAGGGTTCTGGCGCACCTTTCCGGGGACCGGGCCTTGACCGCCGACTTCGCGGCGGATTCCGATGTCCACCGCAGCACTGCGGCCGAGATCTTCGGCGTGGCGCCGGATGTCGTGACGGCCGAGATGCGGCGGCGGGCAAAAGCGATCAACTTCGGCATCATCTACGGCATGAGCCCTTTCGGCCTTGCCGCGGATCTCGGGATTTCACAGGGGGAGGCAGCTCACTACATCGAGCGGTACTTCCAGGTCTATCGGGGAGTCAAGGAATTTATCGAACGAACGGTACAGGAGGCCAGGGAGCGCGGTTTCGTGACCACCCTCTGGGGGCGCCGGCGGGCCATCCCGGAACTGCTAAGCTCCAACCAGGCCGTCCGGCAGCTCGGGGAGCGGCTGGCGGTGAACACCCCGATTCAGGGGTCCGCTGCCGACCTGATCAAGGTGGCGATGATCAACATCTATCGGCGCCTGAGTGGGGGAGCCCTGGAGACCAGGATGATCCTTCAGATTCACGACGAACTTCTGTTCGAGGTGCCGGAGATCGAGTTAGAGGTCGCGAAGAGGGTGGTCACCGGGGAGATGGAGCGGGCGGCATCCCTGCGCGTTCCCCTGAAGGTAGACATCGGCGTAGGGGCCAACTGGGCCGAGGCCCACAGCTAGTGCCGTTCCAGCTTGTTACGGCTAATGCCGTTCCAACTTGTCTTGGCCAATCGCCGAGATATCGTCTTGCCCAAATAGTTGGAACGGCACTAATCGCCCACAGGAGCCCTGCGAAGAACTTTCGCGTTCCTTCGTGCCGTCCCAATCTGTTCGGACACATGACCAGGCGTTGCGACGGCCGATCCGGATGCCTGCGGGTCATTGTGATGTTAGGCGGATAAAGTTGGAACGGTACTAGTGTGAGGGGGAGCCGGACGCATGTTAGTGGTGGGCCTCACCGGCGGCATCTGCTCAGGCAAGAGCACGGTCGCAGCCATGTTTATGCGGTTGGGTGCCGTGGTGATCGATGCCGATCAGGTCGCTCACGAGCTGCAGGCGCCGGGCCGGCCGGTGTTCGACGCGATCATCTCGACATTCGGCCGTGAGGTAGTAGGGGAGGAGGGTCAGATCGACCGGCGGAAACTGGGCGCCATCGTGTTCGCAGACCCCAAGGCCCGCGCCCGATTGGAGGAGATCCTGCATCCGGCTATCGTCGAGGAGTGCGAGCGGCGGATCCAGCAGGCGCACGCTTCCGGGGCAGCCGTGTGCCTCCTGGACGCTGCGCTTCTCATCGAGAGCGGGAGGCACGCCCGCTTCGACATGATGATCCTCGTCGACGCGAGCGAAGTTGTCCAGCTCGACCGGCTGATGTCGCGGATGGGCCTGAGCCGGGAGGAGGCGCTACGGCGCATCCGGTCACAGATGCGGCGGGAGGAGAAACTTCGCCATGCCAAGTTCGTCATCGACAATGGAGGACCCCTCGAAGATACCGAGCGCCAGGTGAAAGCTCTGTGGGAGCAACTGGCCGCCGAGGCCTCGTCGTGAGCGCGCGACCCTGCACGCCTCATGCTCAGCCGAACCGCAACCGAACGGGTCTCACACTGAAAGAGCCTCGAAAAAAGGCTTGACAAAGCACATGGGCCTCTCTAGACTGACAATGAAATTCTCGCTGAGGATTTGACTTCTGTAGAGCGTCCATTCTCGATTGTCCTGCCCAAAGGTGTGGAGGGCAGGTTGGTCCGGGGTGGAGCTGCCTGAGATTTGGCCCATCTTGCATTCCGATTCAGACCGTTGCTTCCCACGCTTCCGGCAGGGCCCCTATTCCTTGTGACCGGGCTGTCATGCTTATGTGCGTCACGCTACAGATCGTTCGCAGGTAAGGGGGGTACCAAGTCGAGGTCGCAAGGCAGGATCATCGTCAACAGTATTATCAAGGAGTAGGAGCGCGCGTAGATGGCCTCATCAACATCTGAACCGACCAGGCGAACCACTGCCTCAGAAGCGAAGGAGACGACCGCGGCCCTTCCCAGGGGGGCATCGATGAACATCGTGGAGTTGAAGGAGAAGACCATCTCTGAGCTGACCTCCATTGCCAGGAACCTGAACGTTGTGGGCGCCAGTGGCCTCCGGAAGCAGGAGCTGATCTTCAAAATCCTTGAGGCGCAAACGGAGAAAAGCGGGCTGATCTTCGCCGAAGGGGTTCTGGAGGTCCTGCCCGACGGATTCGGATTCTTGCGGGCGCCGGACTACAACTACCTGCCAGGGCCCGACGACATCTACGTTTCGCCATCTCAGATCCGGCGTTTCGATTTGAGGACAGGCGATACGGTGTCGGGGCAGGTCAGACCCCCCAAGGAAGGGGAGCGCTACTTCGCCCTCCTCAAAGTGGAGGCGGTCAACTTCGAAAACCCGGAGCTGATTAAGGAAAAGATCCTCTTCGATAACCTGACGCCGCTCTTCCCGAATCAACGGATTCGCCTTGAGACCGCCGCTGATGAGTTGAACATGCGAGTGATGGATCTCCTCACACCCATCGGCAAGGGGCAGCGCGGATTGATCGTCGCTCCGCCAAGGACGGGCAAGACTATTCTCCTCCAGAAGATCGCGAACAGCATCACAAAAAACCATCCCGAGGTGATCCTGATCGTTCTCCTGATCGACGAGCGGCCAGAGGAGGTGACAGACTTCCAGCGCTCCGTCAAGGCGGAGGTGGTGAGCTCGACGTTCGATGAACCGGCCACGCGCCACGTCCAGGTGGCTGAGATGGTGATCGAGAAGGCCAAACGGTTGGTCGAGCATAAGCGGGATGTCGTGATCCTGCTGGACTCCATCACGCGCCTGGGGCGAGCCTACAACACGATCGTCCCGCCGAGCGGAAAGGTCCTCTCGGGTGGAGTGGACAGCAACGCACTGCAACGCCCCAAACGCTTTTTTGGGGCCGCTCGGAACATCGAAGAGGGCGGGAGCCTCACGATCATGGCCACGGCCCTCATCGACACCGGCAGCCGGATGGACGATGTCATCTTCGAGGAGTTCAAGGGGACAGGCAACTGCGAACTCGTCCTGGATCGAAGGTTGGTGGATAAGCGTGTCTTCCCTGCCATCGATATCTTCCGCTCAGGCACCCGCAAGGAGGAACTCCTGCTGACCCAGGAGGAGCTCAATCGCATGTGGGTCCTCCGCAAGGTCCTTCATACCATGGGTGTGGTGGAGGCAATGGAACTCCTCCTTGAGAAATTGAAAGAGACCAAGAGCAACGAGGAGTTCTTGAAGGCGATGAATTCCTGAGCGATTTTCCCACAACCGATACCAACCTACAGCCCGCCGCGAGACGGGCTGTATTTTTATTGAGAGGTCTCAGCCTTTAGACGTATAATATGAGTCGTCTAAGACACTGAAAAATCGGTAGGTTCCAGTGCGCTCCAAACTCTTTTCTTGAAGAGTTGACGCACGCCGTCCCGGGCCCAGGAACGAGCATAGCAAGGCGCGGCGCCTTGGGGCCGCAACCACTGCGCGGGTACCCGGCGTACGTTGTCAGGTACGTCGCAGGGAGGGCCCCAGGGGCTAGCAACCCAGCTAGGCGACGTTGATTGGCCCGGCACTAGGGAGGGAGAGTCATGAAGCCTGATATCCACCCCAACTATCAGCCCACTACGATGACGTGTGCCTGCGGCGAGGTGATTCACACCCGCTCTACGGCCCCAGCTCTCCGCGTGGAAATCTGTTCCAAGTGCCACCCGCTCTTCACCGGACGGCAGAAACTGATCGACACCGAAGGCCGGGTCGATCGGTTCCGGAGGAAGTATCGCAAGAAGCCGAAGGCGGAGGCAACGGTCGAGGAGGGCGCTCCTGTTGAGTCCCCCGCAGTGGCGCCAGGGGAAGTGGCCTCATAACGAGAGGCCGCTCCATCAGGGAGGGTGATCTCGATGCCGGAGTTGCTGGAGCGCCTGGAGGCCGTCGAGCAGCGTCTTCAGGAGATCGTGCTGCAGATGGGTGATCCGGCTGTCATCGGCGATCAAGCGCGCTTTCAGCGCTTGGCCAAGGCGCATGCGGATCTGGAGCCGGTCGTGGAAGCGTACCGGCGCTACCGGAAGATCCTCTCGAGCGCGGAGGAGACGCGGGCGCTGCTCGGCAGCGGCGAGGACGATGACATGCGTGAGCTGGCGGAGGCGGAGCTGCAGGATTTGGCGGTCAAGCGGGAGAAGATGGAGGAAGAGCTGAAGCTTCTGCTGCTCCCGCGAGATCCGGCCGACGAGAAAAATATCATTCTGGAGGTGCGGGCAGGAACTGGCGGCGAAGAGGCCGCGCTCTTCGCCGCCGAGCTGGTCAGGATGTACAGCCGATTCGCCGAGTCACAGGGCTGGAAGGTGGAGATGCTCTCTTCCAACCAGACCGGTGTCGGTGGGGTGAAGGAGGCGATCTTCAGCATCGAAGGGCGCGGAGCTTACAGCCGCCTCAAGTTCGAGAGCGGCGTCCATCGTGTGCAGCGGGTGCCTGTCACTGAATCGAGTGGCCGAATCCATACCTCCACTGTCACGGTGGCGGTTCTGCCTGAGGCGGAGGAGGTGGAGGTGCAGATCGATCCCAAGGACCTGCGGATCGATGTCTTCCGATCCACCGGTCCCGGGGGGCAGTCTGTGAATACCACCGATTCGGCCGTGCGGATCACGCACCTTCCGACCGGAATGGTGGTCACTTGTCAGGACGAGAAGTCGCAACACAAGAACCGTGCCAAGGCGATGAAAGTCTTGCGGGCGAGGTTGCTCGAGCTCGCTAGAGCGGAAAAGGAGGCAGAGATCTCCGAGACGCGCCGTCAACAGGTCGGGACAGGGGACCGGAGTGAGCGGATTCGAACCTATAATTTCCCGCAGGGCCGGGTGACTGACCACCGGATCGGCCTCACCCTTCATAACCTCCAGCGAACCCTGGAGGGGGAGCTGGAGGAGCTGATCAGGCAACTGGCGGCGCACGATCAACACGAACGATTGAAGGCCTTGCTTTAAGAAGAGCCGTGACGTGAAGACGGGTTCAATGCCGGCGGGGCAAGTGCAAGACATGGAGTACATGGTGCGAAGCGTGAAGCGCGAGGTGCGAAAGGAGCGCACCCCGCACCCTGCGCCCCGCACCCCACGCGTGTTCACGTATCGTCGCGCAGTTGAGCGCCTGGCACGTGCCGATGTTGACAGCGCGTTACTCGACGCTGCCTGCCTCATGGAGGCCGCCTCGGGGGTCCGGCGGTGGCGGTTCATCGTGGAACCGGAGCGAGCGATTGCATCCGGGACATCTGACCTCCTGGAGGCGATGCTGTGCCGTCGCGAGGCAAGAGAGCCGATCGCGTACATCCTAGGGGTGAAGGAGTTCTGGTCCCTCTCCCTTTCGGTGGGCCGTGGCGTCCTGATCCCGAGGCCGGAAACCGAAACGCTGGTCGAAGCAGTCCTTGAGAAGATACGTTTCGAGTTTCGAGTTTCGAGTTTCGAGTCGATAGGGGTTCCAAGTTCCGAATGGCAGGCTCCAGGGTGTAAACCCGAAACCCGAAACCCGGAACTTAGGATTCTAGACCTTGGCACCGGCTGTGGCGCCATCGCGCTCGCGTTGGCCAGAGAGATCCCTCACGCGCGCCTCTATGCGCTCGACAGCTCTGCGGATGCCGTGCGGATCGCCAGCAGGAACGCGAAGGCTTTGGGACTCGCGGGCAAGGTTCGCTTCGTGCAAGGGGATCTGTTTGAGCCGCTTCGTGCGATCCAACACGGGTTTGACCTGATCGTCTCAAATCCACCGTACATCCCTTCGGGTCAGCTCTCCAGGCTTCCTCCGGAGGTTCTCGCTTACGAGCCCCATCAAGCCCTTGACGGCGGCGAGGACGGGCTGCACTTTCATCGGCGAATTATCGAGGAGGTGCCGGCGCGGCTTCGGGCAAATGGGTGGTTGGCCGTCGAGATCGGCGAGGGTCAGGCGCCCTCTGTAATGAGACTGATCGACGAGACCGAAATCTTCGGACCGGTCGGGGTGAAACAGGATCTCTCAGGACGTGACCGAGTCATCCTGGCGCAACGGAGACCGAGGCCACATGGATAAGCTGATCATCAGGGGCGGGATTCCCCTTAGGGGTCAGGTGGATGCAAGTGGCGCAAAGAACGCCGCCTTGCCCGCCATGGCCGCCTCGTTGCTGACGGGGGAGCCGATCCGGCTCTTTCGCGTCCCGAGACTGGGCGACGTGAGAACTATCACTGCCCTGCTGAGCCATCTGGGTGTGTGGGTCGAAGGATTTGGCCAGAAGACGTTGACCCTGTGCGCAGCTCGGGTGGGCGAATTGGAGGCTCCCTATGGGCTGGTCAAGACGATGCGGGCATCGGTGCTGGTTCTGGGGCCTCTGCTCACCCGCTTCGGCCGGGCACGGGTCTCATTGCCGGGGGGCTGCGCCATCGGCCCGCGGCCGATCAATTTACATCTCGCGAGTCTGGAGAAGATGGGCGCGAAGATCAACCTGGATGCCGGATACGTGGAGGCGAAGGCGTCACGCCTGAAGGGCGCCCGGATTGCGTTCGATGGCCAGACCGTCACCGGCACCGAGAACCTGATGATGGCCGCCACCCTGGCAGACGGCGCGACCGTACTGGAGAACGCAGCATGCGAGCCCGAGGTGTCTGATCTTGCCGCTCTCCTGAATCGCATGGGTGCGAGAGTCAAGGGCGCCGGAACCCCCACGATCTGTATCGAGGGTGTCGAATCGCTGCATGGGGCGGACCACGAGGTGATCCCGGACAGAATCGAAACTGGGACCTTCATGGTCGCCGCCGCCATCACCGGCGGCGATGTGACGGTCAATCGCTGCCTTCCGCAGCACCTGGAAGCCTTTGCCGACACACTGCAAGAAGCTGGCGTGGGCGTAGAGTGGGGAGATCACAGGATACGAGTCTGGGCAGACCGGTCGGTGCGTGGCATCAACATCAGGACACACCCTTATCCCGGCTTCGCAACCGATATGCAGGCGCAGATGATGGCCCTCCTGTGCACCGCAGAAGGCACCAGCGTGATCACCGAGACGGTTTTTGAGAACCGGTTCATGCATGTGAATGAGCTGTTGAGGATGGGGGCTGATATCAAGGTGCTTGGCAACGCGGCCTTCGTCCAAGGGGTCCCTAGGATGTCGGGCGCACCTGTGATGGCCACCGACCTCCGCGCGAGCGCTTCGCTGGTTCTGGCGGGGTTGGCTGCGAATGGGGTGACGACACTCTCGAGGGTCTACCATCTTGATCGGGGATACGAGTCGCTTGAGCGCAAGCTGCTCGGTCTCGGTGCCGACATCGAGCGAGTCCCCGAATAAGCGGACTGTTCAAAGTTCGATGTTCGAGGTTCAATGTTGAGGGGCTGATTTTGCAACTTCGAACCTTGAACCTTGAACGCTGAACCCTGGACTTGGAACATGGAACCCGGAACCCGGAACCTGGCGCATGGAACCTTTAATGAATGAGTTAATCGCCATTGCGCTCCCGAAGGGTCGGCTCTTGATCGATGCCCTTCAACTATTCGAGGGCATGGGCATTTCCTGCGTGAAAGGATTCTCTGATTCGCGCCGGTTGATCTGCGAGGACCAGGAGCGACAGCTCCGGTTCCTTACGCTGAGGCCCTCCGATATCCCCACCTACGTTGAGCACGGAGCTGCCGACATGGGAATCGTAGGGAAGGACCAGCTTCTCGAGCAGCATCGGGATATCTACGAACCATTGGACCTCGGCTTCGGGGCCTGCCGGCTCGTCGTCGCGGAGCCGGCTGAACTGCGCGAGAAGGACGACCCTCGTTCCTGGTCGTACTTGAGGGTTGCCACCAAATATCCCAACCTCGCCGAACAGTTCTTCAGCCGAAAGGGGATCCAGGCGGAGATCATCAAGTTGACCGGTTCTCTCGAGCTTGCGCCCCTTGTGGGCCTGGCAGAACGGATCGTGGACTTAGTGGCAACGGGCCAAACCCTTAAGGAGAACGGGTTAGTGGAGGTCGAGGAGATCGCCAGGGCCACGGCACGGCTCATCGTCAATCGCGCGAGCCTCAAGACGAAGTACCTCAGGGTTCAGACACTGATCGAACAGATCCGGAAGCAGGTCGAGCGGCGTCCGGGAGAGGCGCGCGAATGAGGATACTGAAGGCCGGGTCGCGCGAGTGTCAGGCCTTTCTCGCCCACCTCAAGGCGCGGCAGGGCACGATCCCTGCCGAGGTTGAGCAGTCGGCTCGAGCCATCCTGGAAAGTGTCAGGACAGGTGGGGACGCAGCCCTCTTCGAACAGGCGGCGCGGTTCGACGGCGCCCGGCTTGATGCCGCCTCGGTGAGGGTGATGCCGGAGGAGATCACGGAGGCCTATGCTGCGCTGGCGCCTGCTTCCCTTGAGGCGCTTGAGACGGCGGCGTCGCGAATCAGGGCATTCCATCTCCGCCAGGTCCGCGTCTCGTGGTTTGCAGAGGAGGACGGGGCGATCGTCGGACAGCTTTGCCGCCCGCTGGAGCGGGTGGGAATTTATGTCCAGGGCGGCACCGCGGCCTACCCATCGACGGTCCTCATGAGCGCGATCCCCGCCGCGATTGCCGGAGTGCAGGAGATCGTGATGTGCACGCCGGTGCGGCGGGATGGCAGGGTAGCACCTGCTGTTCTGGCTGCCGCTCACCTCGCCGGTGTGCGCGCGATCTATAAAGTGGGCGGTGTTCAGGCAGTGGCCGCCATGGCGTACGGGACCGCTTCGATCCCGAAGGTGGATAAGATCGTCGGGCCCGGGAATATCTACGTCGCGGCAGCGAAGCGTCTGGTCTTCGGGCAGGTCGGGATCGATATGATCGCTGGGCCTACCGAGCTGTTGGTCATTGCCGACGAGGAGGCCAGAGCAGACTGGGCCGCCGCCGACCTCCTGTCTCAGGCAGAGCACGATCCGGTTTCTAGCGCGGTGCTGCTCACGCCGTCCCAACGAATGGCTGAGGAGGTGTCAGACGAGGTGAAACGTCAGGTGGCCGTGCTGCCGAGGCGGGACATCGCGGAGGCGTCCCTCGAAGGATTCGGGGCGGCCGTCGTCGTCGGGGACCTGATCGAGGCGGCTGAATTGGCCAACGAGATTGCGCCGGAACACCTGGAGCTGTTGGTCAAAGACCCGTGGGCGCTTCTGCCGAGGGTCAGACATGCCGGCGCCATCTTCCTGGGCAGCACAAGCCCGGAGGTGTTGGGCGACTACCTGGCCGGGCCGAGCCATGTCTTGCCTACCGGCGGGACGGCGCGTTTTGCCTCGCCGCTCTCCGTGGATGATTTTCTGCGCTGGCCATCGCTGATCGCCTTCAGCCGGGAGAAGTTGGAGTCGCTGGCGCCGGCACTGGTGGAGCTGGCCCGCCTGGAGGGTCTTGAGGCCCATGCGAGGGCCGCGGCGATAAGGTGCGAGGGCCGCGGTCCGAAATGCGAGGTGCGAGAGGAGCCCACCCCGCACCCCGCACCCCGCACCCCCCACGTACCATGAAGCCGACCCGCCTTCTCGATCTCATCAAACCCGAAGTGCGGGGGCTCACGGCGTATCGGGCCGAGGAACCACGGCCCGATCTCGTGAAGCTGGATGCCAACGAGAGCCCGTTTCCCCTCACGGAGGGGCTTCGGCAGGAGTTGCTCCAGTCTCTGGGGCAGGTGGCGGTCAATCGCTACCCAGATCCCAAAGCAGATGGTCTCCGATCGGTCCTGGCTGCTGAGCATGGGGTGACGCCGGGACAACTCGTCCTGGGCAACGGGTCCGATGAGCTGATCCAACTGTTGCTCCTGGCGATCGGGAGGCCCGGTGAAACGGTCCTCGCGCCGGTCCCGACCTTCTCGATGTACGAGTTGATCGCGAGAGCTCAGGGGCTTCGCTTCGAGGGGGCTCCTCTCGCGCCCGGTTTTGAGGCGGACCTGCCCGGGATGATCGATATGATCGAGCAGGTGCGCCCCAGGGCGGTCTTTCTCGCCACGCCCAACAACCCGACGGGTGGCGTCTTCTCTGAGGCGGAGATCTTGAAGATCCTGGCGGCCTCCCCAGGATTGGTCGTGGTCGATGAAGCCTACGGCGCCTATGCCGGAAGGACGATGCTGCCGCACCTGGTCGAGCAGGAGCGACTGGTGATCCTCCGCACGCTCTCCAAGGTGGGGTTGGCCGGCCTGCGGGTTGGATACGTCGTGGTCCATCCTTCGCTTGCCGCGGAACTGGAGAAGGTCCGCCTGCCATTCAATGTGAATGCCTTTTCCCAGGCGGCAGCGGTGGTGCTGCTGCGGCATCGAGAGTGGATCGATGCCAATGTTCGAGAGATCGTCCGGGAGCGGGCGCACGTCATGGATCGATTGACCGCGATGGCCGGGATCGAGACCTTCCCCTCCGAGGCAAACTTCGTCCTATTCCGGACCAGGCTTCCGGGCGATCGAGTGTTTGAAGCATTGCTGGCGGAGGGCGTCCTGGTGCGGAATCTGGGGTCAGCTCTTGGCCTGAACGACTGCCTCCGGGTCACCATCGGCACGGCAGAGGAGAACGAGCAGTTCCTGGATGGATTGACCCAGGTGGTGAGACAGTTTGAGGGGCGCGAAGTGCGGGGTGCGAAGTGCGAAGTGCGGGGTGGAATGAAGAAGACGGAGATCGGATAATGAGCAGGACGGGGTTGGTTCACAGGAAAACCGCGGAAACGGATGTGGCGGTGGAGCTCAACCTGGATGGAGTGGGTCGGCACGAGGTACAAACCGAGATCCCCTTCCTGGATCACATGCTGGCCCAACTCGCCAAGCACGGCCTTTTCGACCTGAACGTCAAGGCCAAGGGTGACCTTCAGGTCGATCTTCACCATACCGTCGAGGACGTGGGGATTGCGCTCGGCGAGGCGTTCGGTCAGGCGATGGGTGACAGGCGCGGAATCCGTCGCTTCGCCTCGGCCCTCGTTCCACTGGACGAGGCGCTGGCCCAGGTGGTGGTCGACATCAGCGGGCGGCCCTATCTCGTCTATCAAGCGCCCCAGCTTACGGGACGGATCGGACACTTCGACGTCGCTCTGGTCAAGGAGTTCCTGCGTGCCTTCGCCATGCAGATGAAGGTGAACCTCCACGTTTCGATCCTCTACGGCGAAAACCTGCACCACTGCGTTGAAGCGATCTTCAAGGCGTTGGCCAAGAGCCTCGATCAGGCGACGGCGATCGACCCAAGGATCGGCGATATCCCCTCGACCAAGGGAAGTCTCTAGCAACCAGGTTCCGAGTGCCAGGTGCCAGGTGCCAGGTTGAGAACCAGGACCACGACAGTGCAAAAGGGAACTCGGAACCCGGAACCCGGAACCCGGAACATGGAACCTGATACAAGGTGACCATGATCGCCATCATCGATTCCGGCATCGCGAACCTCCGGAGTGTCCAGAAGGGGTTCGAGCACGTTGGGGCCGACGCCAAGATCGTGGATGGTCCCCGGGCGCTTCGAGACGCTTCCGGGATCGTCCTGCCGGGCGTCGGCGCCTTTCGAGAAGGGATCACAAAGCTTCAGGATGGCGGCTTCGTCGAGCCGCTGCTCCAGGCGATCGACGCTGGGAAGCCCATCCTCGGCATTTGCCTGGGGCTTCACTTCCTGTTCAGCGAGAGCGAGGAGTTTGGGCACCACAAGGGGCTTAACATCATCAAGGGCCGCGTGGTCCGATTCCCGGAAGCCGCATCATTCAGCGATGGGGGTGGGACAAAGGCAAGGCTGAAGATTCCCCACATGGGGTGGAACCGAATCCGGATCGAACGACAAGCCCCGATTTTCAAGGACATCCCTGACGGCGGATTCTTCTACTTCGTGCACTCGTACTACGTGCAGCCCGAGGATGAAGGCGTGATCGCCGCTACCACCGAATACGGTTTGACCTTCACCTCAGTCCTCTGGCGAGACAACCTCTTTGCCTGCCAGTTTCACCCCGAGAAGAGCCAGAGCCTCGGCCTGCAACTTTTGAAGAACTTCGCGTCGCTCACGTAGATGCTGGTCATTCCGGCGATCGACCTGAAAGGGGGTCAGGTCGTTCGGTTGGCCCAGGGTGACCCCTTGCGCCAGACCTTCTATTCCGCCGATCCGGTCGCCATGGCCAGGAGGTGGGAGACGGAGGGGGCGCCGATTCTGCATGTGGTCGACCTTGACGGGGCCTTCCGCGGCAGGCCACAACACCTTTCGATCGTCGCCGAAGTGGCCAGGGCGGTCAGGGTGCCGGTCCAGTTTGGCGGCGGGCTCCGAAGTCTGGCGGCTTTGGAACAGGCGTTCGAGTCCGGGATCGAGCGGGCGGTCCTCGGGACGGCGGCGATCGAGGACGGAGAGTTTTTGGCCGAAGCGAGCCGCCGCTATCCCGGTCGAGTCGTCCTGGGGATCGACGCCAGAAATGGGAAGGTGGCCGTTCGAGGCTGGGCTGCGGACACCGGCGTCTCGGCGACCGAGCTGGCGGCCGGGACGGCGGACCTCGCACTGGCCGCGATCGTGTACACCGACATCGGGCGGGACGGGATGCTCGCTGGGCCAAACCTGGAAGCCCTCCGCCGAATGGCCCAGGCGACCCGCCACCCGCTCATCGCCTCCGGCGGGATCGCGACGCTTGATGACGTGAAGAAGCTCGCTGTGCTGGACCCCTCTCGTATCGTCGGAGCTCTGGTGGGCAAGGCCCTCTACGAGGGCAGGTTCTCCCTGCAAGAAGCGATCGCGGCCGCGAGATAGGGCATGCTGACCAAGCGGATCATACCCTGCCTCGACGTGAAGGATGGCCGGGTCGTGAAGGGGACGCGGTTTGTGAATCTCCGCGATGCCGGCGACCCGGCAGAGGTGGCGGCCCTCTATGACCGGCAGGGGGCCGACGAACTAGTCTTCCTCGACATTACAGCGTCCTATGAGCGCCGACAGATCCTCATCGAGGTGGTCCAGCGGACGGCCGAAATGGCCTTTACCCCCCTCACCGTCGGAGGCGGGGTCCGGACGGTGGAAGACATCCGGACCCTTCTTCTGGCGGGCGCCGACAAGGTTTCCCTCAACACGGCGGCAGTGGAGCGGCCGGAGTTGATTACGGAGGCCGCCATGCGGTTCGGGAGTCAATGCATTGTGCTCGCAATCGACGCGAAACGAATCAATGGCAGTTCCAGGTTCCAGATTCCAAGTTCCGTGTTGGAGAGAGTTCCAGGTTCCAGATTCCAAGGTCCAAGCGTAGAACCCGGAACCCAGATTCCGGAATCGGGAACTGCGAAGCCAAACTTGGAACCTGGAACTCGGAACTCGGAACTTCGATGGGAGGTATATACTCATGGCGGTCGGACCCCGACCGGACTCGACGCTGTAAAGTGGGCGAGGCGGGGGGAAGCGCTCGGGGCCGGGGAGATCCTGCTGACGAGCATGGATAGGGATGGCACGAGGGATGGCTATGATCTCCCCCTGACGCGGGCCGTGTCAGATGCGGTCGGGATCCCGGTCATCGCGTCGGGCGGAGCAGGCACGCTTGATCACCTGTATGAGGCGTTCGTGCAGGGGGGGGCCGATGCCGCGCTGGCCGCCTCCATCTTCCATTTTCGTGAATGGTCGATTCAGGATGCCAAAGCCTTTCTCCGCCGCCGGGGTGTCCCGGTCAGGGATTGACGTGTCATGGAGCGATTGGATATCGGCCAACTGAAATTCGACGACCTCGGGCTGATCCCGACCGTCGTCCAGGATGTGACAAATGGGCAGGTGCTGACCCTTGCCTACATGAATGCGGAGTCGCTGCGCCTCACCATGGAGACCGGCCTCACGCACTTCTACAGCCGCTCTCGGAAGCGGATCTGGCAAAAGGGCGAGGAGTCGGGGCACATTCAGCGCGTGCACGAGATCTTCTTCGATTGCGATGAAGATGCCCTGCTGGTCAAGGCAGAGCAGGTGGTGGCGGCCTGCCATACCGGGCATCGGTCGTGCTTCTATCGCCGCCTTCATCCCTCGCCTGACGTGCCGGTAGAACTTGCCCGTCAGCAATTCGACCCTGAGGCGGTGTATGGCGGAAGCCTCGCGATCATCCAGCAGATCTTCGAGGTCATCAGCGATCGGAAGGCCAATCCAAAAGCGGATTCGTACGTTTCGGGCCTGTTCGCAAAAGGACAGGATCAGATTCTCAAGAAGGTCGGGGAAGAGGCGGCTGAGCTGGTGGTGGCCTCCAAGAATGGGAAGGTCGGAGAGATCATTTACGAGGTGGCGGACCTCTGGTTCCACACGCTCGTCCTGCTGGGGTATCATGGGATTGCGCCGCAGGAGGTGGCTCAGGAATTGCGTCAACGATACGGAAAGAAGAGCAAGGCGGATTACCGTTGAGGTGAGGGCGTGGACCAGTGCCTCTTTTGTAAGATCGCCAATCGGCAACTTCCCGGCAAGATCGTCTACGAGGATGACGAGTTTGTCGCATTCGAAGACATCAACCCGAAGGCTCCGGTCCATGTCTTGATCATTCCACGCCGGCACATGGCAACACTCCTGGACGCGAACCAGGATGATGACCGGCTGCTTGGGCGCCTCCTCTTGGTGGCGAATGACATCGCGAGGCAGAAGGGGATCGCCGCACGGGGCTTCCGCCTGGTGTTGAATTGCAACAGCGAGGGTGGGCAAGTGGTGTTCCACTTGCATCTTCACTTGCTGGGAGGGCGGCCGCTGCGCTGGCATCCCGCCTAGGGAAAATGGTTGACAACTGCGCCTGATCTGTGCAAAAATTTTTCAAGGATACTGGGATAATTGATCGGCTACGTCCACGGTTTTATCGAGAATTTTGTTGAAGTATATCCCATAACTCCGCTACATATAAGGGGGTGTGAAGGGAATGGCAAGTGTGACGGTCAAGGAGGATGAGTCGTTTGAGAGCGCCCTCCGCCGTTTCAAGAAGCAGTGCGAGAAGGCCGGGGTACTATCGGAGCTCCGCAAGCGGGAACATTACGAGAAGCCCAGCGTTCGCCGCAAGAAGAAGGCCATGGCCGCCAGGAAAAAGGCCTTGAAGCGGATCCGCTTTGCTGTGGAGTAGAGCGTGGGGGTCTTGAAGGCTCGATTGGCCGAAAACCTCAAGGAGGCCATGAAGCGCGGCGACCGGCTGAAAACGTCCGTGATTCGTCTCCTGGCATCGCTTATCAAGAACAGGGAAATCGAAAAGCGAGGAGAGTTGGACGATCAGGAGATCATCCAGGCGGTTGTTGCATCGTGCAAGCTCCGGAAGGAGGCCATGGAACAGTATGTCAAGGGCGGACGAAACGATCTGGCTGCGAAGGAGGAGGCTGAGCTAAAGATCCTCGAGTCATACCTGCCCCCGTCTCTTTCCCCAGAAGAGCTTCGACAGAAGGTGGACGAGGCGATCCTGGCGTCCAGCGCAGCTTCTCTGAAGGACATGGGGAAGGTCATGGCGTTGTTGATGCCGGAGATCTCCGGCCGGGCCGATGGGAAGGTCGCAAGCCAGATGGTAAGAGAGGCGTTGTCACGGCGGTGATGGCGGCGCGATCCCGTCGCAACCCCTTCACCCCCTTGATCATGAACCGTGGTTCAGGGGACCCGACATCGGGTCCCTTATTTTTTCCCGGGCCTCCCAGTTTGGGGTGTGGTTCCTTTTCCTCGCCATCCCGTCAGGGCGAGTAACGTTCCGGCTGGTGTTCCATTTCAGTTCTCGAGGACTCGTCCTCGGACCGGAGCCACCGGAGCAGATCGGCGTCGGATGAATCGAGTAGACGAACACACCCTTGAGGTGTTGGAGTGGCCTGCCATCCAGGAGATGTTGGCGGGACAGGCCGGATCGCAGGTGGGGAGCGAGTTGGCGAGAAGAGTCCGCCCGCTTCAGACACTTGAGGAGGCAACAGGAGTCCGGGACGAGATCGCGGAGTTCCGAGTCCTCCTATCCAAGGAAACGGCGCTTCCCTTTGACCGCCTCTTTGACATCAGGGAGTCGGTTCACCGGTCAAGGCCGGAAGGTGCGGTCCTGACTGCGATGGATCTGGTCAGGATCGCGGCATCGTTGGAAGCGGCGTCGGTGATCCGCCTCATCATCGTCCGCTCCAGGGGCCTCTGTCCGCGGCTTCAGGCGCTCGCCTCGAGGCTCGACGGGCAATCCGATCTCGTGTCGGAGATCCGCGCTGCCATCGAAGAAACCGGGGAGGTCAAGGACACCGCGAGCCGGGAGCTGGCCCACCTTCGACGTCGCTTGCACGAGCTTCGCGGTCTCATTCAAAGCCGATTGCAGTCCCTGCTCGGCGATTCGAGCATGCAGCCGTTCATCGCCGAACCGATCATCACCCTCAGGAACGAACGGTACGTCATCCCCGTCAAGCCCAATTATCGGACTGTTCTCAGGGGTGTGGTGCAAGATCGATCCGTTAGCGGGGTGACCCTCTTTATTGAACCGCAACAGGTCGTTGAGCTCAACAACCAGCTCCGTCTGCTGCAACGATCGGAAGAGGAGGAGGTCAGGAAGGTCCTGTCGGGGCTCACCGGAGCAGTCCGGCCGAGAGCGGATGCGATCCTCGGGACGGTGCTCGTGGCCGCTGAGCTGGACGTCCGGTGTGCCGCCGCGAGACTGGCAAACGTTCTCCAGGCTGCTCCGCCCTCCCTCAAGGAAGCGGCGCCGCTGATCTTGCTCCAAGCGCGGCACCCCCTCCTGCTGAAACAGGGCTCAGTGGCGGCGGAGGGGGAAGCCATCCCCATCGACCTCCGCGTGGGTGATGACTTCGACGCGCTGCTGATCACCGGTCCAAACACCGGTGGCAAGACAGTTGCCCTGAAGACGGCAGGCCTGCTCTCATTGATGGCGCTGGCCGGGCTGCATCTGCCGGCGTCGCCGGATTCGGAGGTTCCCTTTTTCAGCGGAGTGTTTGCCGATATCGGAGACGAGCAGAGTATCGAGCAAAGCCTGAGCACATTCTCCTCCCATATCGGTCATATCCAGGGAATCCTGGAAGCGGTTAGCCCGGGAACCCTGGTCTTGCTGGACGAGTTGGGCGCCGGCACCGACCCGGTCGAGGGGGCGTGCCTGGGGATTGCGATCCTCGAGGCGCTCCTGGAGCGGCGCACGCTGGTGATGGCGACCTCGCATCTGGACGCCATCAAGGCCTACGCCTATTCGCATCCTCGGATCGAAAACGGTTGTGTCGAGTTCGACCTTGACACCCTGAGACCTCTGTATAAATTAAGTATTGGGCTTTCTGGCCGCAGCCACGCCCTTGCGATCGCATCTCGGATAGGGCTGCTGCCCTTGGTTATTCAACGAGCTAGGGCGTTGTTAGGCGATGGGGATGATCCCCTGCACTCGCTGGTGGAGGGCTTGGAGGTAGAATGGCGGCGCTTGGCGGAGGAGCGCGCGGCTCTCGCCAGCGAGATTGCGGAGGCGGCGAAGGCTCGCGGCGAGGCCGAAGCGCGGCGGGAGGCCGCCAGTCTTGAGGCTGAGGAGTTCTCTCGTCGGGCCCACCAGCAGGTCGAGGGGGCCGTTTCGGGCGCCCGAGCTGAGATCGGTCGGCTTCTCCGGGAGTTCAGGTCGGCCGAATCGCGGGAGCGAGCAGTCCAGGTGGTTCGCATGCGGCTGACCGAGCTGGAGCGACAGGCCGGGGAGGTGCTCGGCGATGTGGCCGATCGGGAGCACCCGAGTGGCTTCCCGAGCGCGGTCCAAACCGGCTCACCACAGGCTCCCGGTGCGGCGTCCATTCGCCATGGGCAGCAGGTTCGGATCAAGGGGCTCGACCAGCAAGGGACTGTCATCGGGACCCTCACGTCTGCGGGGCTGGTAGAGGTCCAGCTCCCATTGGGGAGAGTCAGACTTCCAGTGAAGGCCCTAATTGTGGAGGAGTATGCCCACCGGGGAGAGGCCGTCCCCTTGGTCCAGGTCACCAGGGCGATCGAGGAGGCCTCGTCCGAGCTGAACCTGATCGGCTGCGATGCCGAGGAAGCGGCGCGACGCCTGGATCGATATGTGGGTGACGCATTCTTGGCTGGCCTCCCCACCCTGCGTGTCATCCACGGAAAGGGCGGAGGCATTCTGAGGAGAACCGTCGCGGAGCTGCTTCAGAACCACCCCTTGGTCTCGAGCTTCAGGCTGGCCGACTATCGGGAGGGCGGGATCGGCGTGACGATTATCGAGCTTCACTCCCATGGCGGCCGCCTGGGCGGAGCGGAATGATGAGGATCAGCCGGCGGTGATCCCAGAAGACGCGGTATCCCGGGTCCTGGCCAGCACCGATATCGTGCAGCTCATTGGAAGCTGCTTCCCGCTGAAGCCTGCCGGACGTTATTTCAAGGCACTCTGTCCCTTCCACAACGAGAAGACCCCATCCTTCATCGTCAACCCGGAGCGCCAGATCTTCCATTGCTTCGGCTGCGGAGAGGGCGGGGACGCTGTCGGATTCCTGATGAGGCAGGAACACCTCAGCTTCCCCGAGGCGATCCGCTCACTGGCCGACCGAGCAGGGATTCAGCTTCCGGCCCGTATCGGCGGGACCACGAGAGCCGGGGCAGGGCGGGATGAAGACGGGCGCCTCCAGCTGCTGGCGATCCACAAAGCGGCCGCCGAGTTCTTCCGCCAGCAGCTCAGCCATCAGACGGACGGGGCGGCCGCCCGCGCGTATCTGCACGGGCGCGGCATCCCCGAATCGGTGGTCGAACAGTTCGGGCTGGGCTATGCGCCGGCCTCCTGGGAAGGGCTACTCCGGCTCCTGTTGCGCAAGGGTTTCTCTAAAGAGTTGGTGCAGCGGGCCGGACTGGCCCTCGAGCGGAAAGAGGGGAGCGGGGCGTATGACCGTTTCCGGAGCCGACTGATGATCCCGATCTGGGATCCGGCGGGCACGGTGATAGCCTTCGGAGGGCGCGCTCTCGACGGGTCCGAACCGAAGTACCTCAACTCGCCCGAGACCCCTCTCTACAGGAAAGGGGCTCACCTCTTTGGCCTGCACTTGGCGGCTTCAGCCATTCGTGATCGGGGGACGGCACTTGTGGTGGAGGGGTATTTCGACTTGATCGCGCTGCACACACATGGCTTCCACCACACCGTGGCAGTCTTGGGGACCGCGCTGACCGGCGAGCAGATCGCCGTGCTCCGCCGTCATACGACGCGGGCGGTCCTGGCGTTCGATCCGGACGCCGCAGGGATCGCCGCTGCCCGTCGGAGCGTGGAGAGCCTGCTCAACAGCGGACTTGACTGGCGGGTGATCCTGCTACCGGACGGAAAAGACCCCGATCAGTTCCTTCAGGAACGAGGCGCTTCGGCCTTCGCCGACGCATTGGATCGATCGAAGGATCTGATGGAGTTCTTACTGGATCGGAGGGTTTCGGGGTTCGATCTGACCAGCGCCGAAGGCCAGGCGACCGCAGTGAACGCCGTCCTTCCACTCTTGGCCGCAGTCGAGAATGAAATCACGCGGCAGCGTTATGCGGGAAAGCTGGCCCGTCGAGTAGCGCTTTCAAGTGATGCTATTGTTCGGGAGCTCAATCTCCAGGTGAGGGGACGCAGGCGCGACCCAGTGCCGCCGACTTTGCGAGTCAGGTCGCTCCCGTCCATTGAGTGGAGGCTGATTCACCTGGCGCTCCACCATTCCCGCTCGGCCGAACGGGTGCGGGAGGCCATGCGGCCGGACGAGGTGGAGGATCATGTCCTTCGGCGGATCTTTCAATACGCGTTGAGGGGACCCGGTGCGGCCCCCGGACCAGCGCCGATCGCCACGCAAGAACCGGAAGTACAGCGGGTTCTCACCGAATTGCTGGCGACGGATCTCGGGGAATACGACGACGAAGAGGCGATCGACCGCGCCCTCTCTGATTGCCTATCGCGCATCACAGCCAGGGGCGAGCGTCGCGCCGGTGAGGAGCTTCAGCGGAAGCTGGCCGAGGCCGAACGAGCCGGGGACCACAAAACGGTCGAGCGGCTCCAGGAACAGTTTCTCGCGCTCAAGAAGGATCGAGCCCAGAATGCCGTCCAGGCGTCGTCGT
>JBGQJI010000004.1:0-47331 GCA_041498975.1 Methylomirabilis sp. (SeqCode) | reverse complement strand
CGATCGGTTGGCCACGGCGTTGCGTGATCGCTTCCTTCACTACCTGGCGATACAGGAGCCCGCTGCCACGCCCTCGGACCTCCTCTACTTCTACGATGCCATCTCGCCGATCGTTGGCGGGGACACGATCGATCGCACGATCGCGTTTGCCGCCTCTCGCTACGGCAAAGGGGGCGACGATTATCTGAATTGTCCGATGACGCGAGAGGAGTATCGCAGCTTCTGGGAGGCGATTCGCGGCGCCGAGGTGACCCCGATCCATCCATTCGAAGAGGCGCGGTACTTCGAAGGGTGTCTCCCAATCGAAGTGTTGGCCGTCCGAGGGGAGGATGCCTTACGCTTCGGACCAATGAAGCCCGTGGGCCTGGTCGATCCCGGGACCGGCCGCCGGCCGTACGCGGTCGTGCAGTTGAGATTAGAGAACCGGGAAGGGACGATGTATAACATGGTGGGGTTCCAGACGCGCCTCCGCTGGGGCGGGCAGCGCCGGATCTTCCGGACGATTCCGGGGCTCCGCGATGCGGAATTCCTTCGGTACGGGTCGATCCATCGCAATACCTTCATCACCGCACCGGCTCTGCTCCAGAGGACGATGCAGTTCCGCGGCGACCAGGGAATCCTTATTGCCGGGCAGCTCACCGGGGTAGAAGGGTACCTGGAATCAGCCGGGACTGGTCTCCTGGCCGGCATCAACGCTGTCCGGCTTCTCAGAGGCGATGCCCCGGTCGTGCTGCCCCCTACAACTGCGCTCGGATCCGTCATTCGACACATCTGCCACGCCGATCCCCGCACCTTCCAGCCGATGAACGTCAACTTCGGCCTGCTCCCATCCCTCGACGAGCCGGTCCGCGCGAAACGGGAGAGGCGACAGGCCTTGGTCGCGCGTGCCCTCCACGACCTCCCCGATCTCCGCTAACGACCTGATCATCGCTCAAATTTGCATCTGACCCCTTCACCTTCCTCGTTGTATTTTCCGAATGGAGCCCGCGTGTTACCTGCTCATTACTGAGTTCGGAGGAAGCTGGTAATGCCTCGACAAGATGCCTACAAACAAGAGTGCTTCGACCTCTGGCTGAGAGGGAAGACCATTAAGCAGATGTAGGAAGAAGTGGGCCGTAGGATTCGGCTCGGGTCAGTCCGTGGGTGGGCCAACGATTGGGAGAGAGGCAGACACAAAGCTTGGGAGCCTTTACCCCGAGATTGAGATGCCAAGCGGCACATGGGCTCGCAACGGGCGCAGTGAACAAATGTCATTGCTTCGAAGGTCCCCCGCCCGTGTCATTGCGAGGGAGCGGAGCGACCGAAGCAATCTTGCAGTGATAGGGCGGTGAGATTGCCGCGCTCCTTTCAGTCGCTCGCAATGACGGAGCCGGGAGATTTGGCGTGTTTGGTTTAGTTGCGTTTGTCGGCTTGGTCTGCTAATATCTGCCGCTCTTAAGACCTGCTGAGGCCGATTTTGCCTTGATCTTTCAGGCTAATCCTCGTATCGTACCAAGACAGGCCGGAATAGAGGTGACACGGGCGGATGCTTGAGCAGATGGAGGCTTATCTCTCGTACCTTCAGGCGGAGCGAGCCGCTTCCCCGCACACCCTGAAGAACTATGCGATCGACCTTCAGCAGATCCGCGCATTCCTGAGAGCCAAAAAGCTGGCGCGCCCGAAAGCTCCCGTGAGCGATGTCGAACCCTGCGCTGAGTCTCATCGAAGCGGACCTGTCACTTCGACAGGCTCAGTGCGCAGCCTGAGCGGAGCCTGTCCTGAGTCTTACCGAAGGATCGAAGGAGGGGATGTCTGGGAACGGGATATCGACCCTGCCGAGATCGACTCGTTGACAATCCGAGCCTTTATCGCGGACCTGCACAGCAGAGGGATCGCGCGCAGCACTATCGCGCGGAAGCTTGCATGCCTCCGATCGTTCTTCCGATATCTCTGCCGCGAGGGTGTTCTTCAGGGGAACCCTGCTAAGCTGGTTTCAACCCCGAAGCTGCCGAAACGGCTTCCCGCTCGTCTCTCCGTGGACGAGATCGATCGGCTCATGGCCACGCCCGGACGCCAGGATGCGCCGAGTGCCCGCGATCGCGCCATTCTCGAACTCTTCTACGCCTCGGGGATCCGACTGAGCGAGCTGGTGGGCCTCGATCTGCATGACCTGGACCTTCGAGAGGGCCTGGTCAAGGTCAAAGGGAAGGGGAACAAGGAGCGCATCGTGCCGGTGGGGTCGAAGGCCGCGACGGCCCTGAGGCTCTATCTGGACCGGCGGAGGGAGTTGATCCCAGACCAGGGGTCGGGATCGCAAGTCCCTCAGGCGCTGTTTTTGAACCGATTCGGCGGCCGCTTGAGCGGGAGGAGTGTCGCTCGGATCCTGTTGAAATACCTTGAACGGAGTGGGCTTGGCCCGAAGATCACGCCCCACGGGCTGCGCCATAGCTATGCCACTCATCTGCTGGAAGCCGGGGCCGACCTGCGGGCCATTCAGGAGCTGCTGGGCCATTCGCGCCTCTCGACGACTCAGCGGTACACCCATCTGAATCTCGATCACCTGATGGAGGTGTACGACAAGGCGCATCCGAGGGCGTGAGAAGTTCAGAGTTCGGGGCTCAGAGTTCATAGTAATAGAGACAGGATTAACAGTGATGACACGAGGTCAAACAAGTGCAGAGCGCAAAGTGTCCTCTGTCGGTGAACCGTGAACCGTGAACCCCTTGTGCGCAGCACAACGATCCTTGCGGTGCGGCATAAGGGAAAGGCGGTGGTGGCCGGGGACGGACAGGTGTCCTTTGGTGAGACGGTGATGAAGCAGACCGCCCGGAAGGTCCGCCGGATATCGAACGATCGTGTGGTCGCCGGATTTGCAGGCGCCGCGGCCGATGCATTCGCCCTCTTCACCAAGTTCGAGGCCAAGCTGGAGGAATACAGCGGAAATCTGCCGCGGGCGGCGGTCGAGCTGGCCAAGGATTGGCGCACCGATCGGGTCCTCAGGCGTCTGGAGGCGCTTCTGGTCGTGGTGGACAAGGAGCACTCTCTTGTCATCTCGGGGACCGGGGACGTCATTGAGCCGGACGATGGCGTGATCGGCATCGGCTCCGGCGGGCCATACGCGGCCGCCGCAGCCAGAGCCCTTGTGGGCTTCTCGGATCTCGACGCGAGGCGGATCGCTGAGGAAGCGATGAAGATCGCCGCCTCGCTGTGCGTGTACACCAATGACAAGATCACGATCGAAGAGCTGTAACAGGGTTCAAGGTTCGATGTTCGACGTTGGAGAAGTGCCAATCGACCCTGGAACCTTGAACGTTGCACCTTGAACATTGAACCCAGGACTTCTCATGGAACAGTTGACACCGAGACAAATCGTGGCCGAGCTTGACAAGTACATCATCGGTCAGAAGGAGGCGAAGCGGGCCGTTGCCATCGCCCTTCGCAACCGATGGCGCCGCCAGAGGCTGCCCGACGAGCTGCGCGACGAGGTGGCGCCGAAGAACATCATCATGATCGGCCCGACCGGCGTGGGGAAGACGGAGATCGCCCGCCGCCTCGCCAAGCTGGTGGATGCGCCGTTCATCAAGGTGGAGGCCAGCAAATACACAGAGGTCGGTTACGTCGGACGCGACGTTGAGTCGATGGTACGAGACCTGACCGAGCTGGCGGTGGGTATGGTGAAGGGCGAGAGGGCCAAGGCGGTCCAGGAGCGGGCGCAAGAGTTGGCCGAGGAGCGGCTATTGGACCTTCTCCTTCCCGCTACGAGGACGGCGGCGCCTCCTGGATTCGAGCGGGCAGAAGAGCCAAGCGCGATGAGCTCAGCGGCCGAAACCCGCGAAAAACTTCGCAAACGGCTGCACGACGGAAAGCTGGACGACCGGACCGTGGAGCTGGAGGTCAAAGACCGGGGCATGCCGATGGTGGAAATCTTCAGCAGCTCCGGCCTGGAGGAGATGGACATCAATATCAAGGAGATGCTGGGGAATATCCTGCCGCAGCGGACCAAGCGGCGAAAGGTGAAGGTCCGGGAAGCCCGGCGGATCCTGGCTCAAGAGGAGGCCGATAAACTCATCGACATGGACGAGGTGAGGTTAGAGGCGGTCCGCCGCGTCGAGGACTCGGGGATCATCTTTCTGGATGAGATCGACAAGATCGCTGGCCGCGAGACAGCGCATGGCCCGGACGTGTCCCGCCAGGGTGTGCAGCGCGATCTCCTGCCGATCGTGGAGGGGTGTACGGTGAACACCAAGTACGGCCTGGTGCGCACCGACCACGTCCTGTTCATCGCGGCAGGGGCGTTTCACGTCAGCAAGCCGTCCGATCTGATCCCGGAGCTACAGGGGCGCTTCCCGCTGCGGGTGGAACTGGCGAGCCTGACGCAGGATGATTTCGTCCGGATTCTCACGGAGCCCCAGAATGCCTTGACGAAGCAGTACGTCGCCCTCCTCGAGACAGAGGGGGTGAAGATCGACTTCACCGAGGACGCGGTCCGTGAGATCGCCTCCACCGCGAGCGCCGTGAACCAGGCGACCGAGAACATCGGCGCTCGGCGCCTGTACACGATCATGGAGCGGCTGCTCGATGAAATCTCGTTTGAGGCCCCCTCGATGCAGGGGGCGCGGGTCGAGATCAACGCCGCCTACGTCCGGGAGCGGCTTCAGGAGATCGTGAAGAACGAGGACCTGAGCCGCTATATCCTGTAGCCCAGGGAGTCCAGGGGTGGCCGAGCGGAAAAAGGTGGACATGCAAGCCTCTATCGACAAGGCGAACATCCTGATCGAGGCGTTGCCGTACATCAAAGCCTTTACCGAGAAGACCGTGGTGGTCAAGTACGGCGGCGCGGCCATGAGCGATGAAGACCTGAAGCGGTCGGTGGTCCTGGACATCATCCTGATGCGGTATGTGGGCATGCAGCCGGTCGTGGTCCACGGCGGCGGCCCGGAGATCACGAGGGCGATGGAGCTGGCGGGTCTCAAGCCAACCTTCGTCGGCGGCCTCCGGGTCACCGATGCGGAGACGATGAAAATTGTAGAGATGGTCATGGTAGGCCAGATCAATCAGGAGCTGGTGGCGCTGATCAACCAGCACGGAGGCGTGGCCGTCGGCCTTTCAGGCAAGGACGGGGGCCTGATTCGGGCGAAAAAGGCCGGCCCCGTGGCGGCGTCCCAACCGGGGTCCACCAGCGTTCAGGCAACCGGCCTAACCGAGCCGGGCGGGCGGGTGCTGGTCGAGAGGGCGTCCCACCTGGGGTCCACCGGCGTGCAGCAAACCGAGCGGGAGGTCGATCTGGGCTTCGTGGGAGAGATTGTGGGCGTCGATGGACGGATACTCCGCACCCTGGAACGGGATGGATTCACACCGGTGGTGGCGCCCACTGGAACTGATGAGGCGGGGGTGACCTACAACATCAACGCCGATCTGGCGGCCGGGGAGATCGCCGGCGCCCTCCGCGCGGAGAAGCTCGTCCTGCTGACCGACACCGACGGCATCCTCGACAAGGATGGGGCGCTTCTCCCCACCCTGACCCGGAGCGAGGTCAAGCGACTGATCGCCGATGGGGTCATCGCGGGGGGGATGCTGCCCAAGGTCGAAGCCTGTCTCAGGGCGCTCGAGAACGGGGTGAGGAAAACCCACATCATCAACGGCACGATCCCGCATGCCCTCCTGCTGGAGATCTTCACGCCGGAGGGCATCGGGACGGAGATCATCGGGTAGTGTCGATGTCCGCAACCGAGGAGTTGATGCAGGCCTCTGCCCGCTACCTCGCGAACACCTATGGCCGCTTCCCAGTGGTGCTCGTGAAGGGGAGGGGCGTTCGTCTCTGGGACGTGGAGGGCAAGGAGTACCTCGACCTTGCGGCCGGCATCGCCGTCGATGTCCTGGGCCACTGCCACCCCAAGGTAGTGGAGGCGATCAAGGCGCAGGCGGAGACGCTTTTGCACGTCTCAAACCTGTATTACATCGAGCCGCAGATCGGGTTGGCCAGGGCGTTGTGCGACCACTCGTTCGCGGACAAGGTCTTCTTTTGCAACAGCGGGGCAGAGGCGAATGAGGCGGCCATCAAGCTGGCCCGCCGCTATGCCAAAGAGCGGTGGAGCTCGGACCGCTTCGAGATCGTGTGCATGCGCGAGTCATTCCACGGCAGGACCATGGCGACCGTGAGCGCCACCGGCCAGGAGAAGTATCAACACGGCTTCGAGCCGCTGTTGCCGGGGTTCAAGCACATCCCATTCAACGACCTGAGGGCGGCGAAGCAGGCGATCGACTCGAGGACGTGTGCCGTGCTGGTGGAACCGATCCAGGGCGAGGGCGGGGTGAGGGTGCCCGACGACGACTATCTGCCCGGACTGCGCCAACTCTGTTCGGAACGGGAAGTCCTCTTGATGCTGGATGAGGTGCAGACCGGGATGGGCCGGACCGGGCGGCTCTTCGCTTACGAGCACTGGGGGATCGAACCCGACATCATGACGCTGGCCAAGGGACTGGGCGGGGGGCTGCCGATCGGCGCCATGCTGGCGAAGGAAGCCGTCGCGCGCGCCTTCGTTCCGGGCAGTCACGCTTCGACCTTTGGCGGCAACCCCTTCGTCGCCGCCGTCGCGACCGCGGTGCTGGCCGCCATCCTCGACGAGCAGTTGCCTCAACGAGCGGCAAAGATCGGGGCCTACTTCTTGGCTCGTCTCAAGGAGTTGGCAGCGGGCTACCCATTCGTGAAAGGGGCCCGCGGCAAGGGATTGATTCTCGCGCTCGAGCTGACGGTGCCGGCTAAGCCGATCGTCGATCGTTGTCTCCAGCGCGGCCTGCTTGTCCTCACCGCGGGCGACCAGGTCCTCCGATTCGTCCCCCCACTGATCATCGGCGAGCCCGAGGTGGACGAGGCGCTGGCCATCCTTGATCAGGTCCTGGCGCAGCAGCCACGATGACAAAAGACCTCCTGTCGATCAAGGACCTGACGCCGACCGAGACCGGTTCGCTCTTTTCCCTGGCTGCAGACCTGAAGGAGCAGCAGCGAAAGGGGATCGCCCATCCCCTGCTGGCCGGCAAGAGCCTGGCGATGATCTTCCAGAAGCCGTCGCTCCGGACCCGGGTGACCTTTGAGGTCGGAATGGCCCAGTTGGGCGGGCGCGCCATCCACCTGGTTCCGGCCGACATCCAGCTCGGGGAGCGAGAGGCGGTCAAGGACGTCGCCAAGAATCTCGAGCGATGGGTCGATGGGATTATGGCGCGGACATTCAGCCACCAGACAGTGGAAGAGCTGGCCCGCCACGCGGCCATCCCGGTCATCAACGGATTGAGCGACCTGACCCATCCATGCCAGGTTCTGGCTGACCTCTTCACCCTTCGGGAGAAATGCGGCAAGCTCCGTGGGTTGAAGGTGGCGTACATCGGAGACGGGAATAACGTCTGCCACTCCTGGGTGCATGGCGCGGGAAAGACCGGGATCGAGTTGACCGTGGCCTGTCCGAAAGGGTATGAGCCGAACCCCGACATCCTGGCTTCCGCCAGGAGAGGAGCCGAGACACACGGCGGGGGGATCGTGCTTCTGCATGATCCCAAGCAGGCGGCGCAAGGGGCCGATGTCCTGTACACCGATGTCTGGACCAGCATGGGTCAGGAGGCCGAGTCGGCGAAGCGGAGGCGGGACTTCCGCAGGTTCCAGGTCAATGCGGCGCTCGTCCGACTGGCAAAGCCGGATGTGCTGGTCATGCACTGCCTTCCCGCCCACCGCGGCGAGGAGATCACCGATGAGGTGCTCGACGGTCCTCATTCCGTCGTCTACGACGAGGCCGAAAATCGCCTTCATGTTCAAAAGGCGATCCTGGTGACCCTGTTGGGAAGGCGAATATCTTGATGAATCGGAAACAATGTACAGTCGTTGGAATCGACCTTGCCGGCAATCCGCAGCGCAACACTGGCATCTGCGTATTGCAGGGGATGACCATAACGAAATGGGCCACGGTCCACAGAGACGAAGAGATTTTGGATTATGTTACACAAGCGAAGCCCGGTCTCATCGGCATCGATGCGCCGTTGAACCTTCCGCCCGGAAGGAAAACGCTCGAAGACCGGAACGGAGAACATTTTCGGCCGTGCGACCGAGAATGACTGAAGCGCAGCATCAGGTTCTTTCCGATCACGCTCGGCCCAATGCGCGCGCTGACTTTGCGCGGCATTGCCTTGAAGAACACACTGGTACGACGGGGCTACAGCGTGATTGAGATTTATCCGGGCGCCGCGCAAGATGTGTGGAAGATCGTTCGGAAGCAAGATGGCCTTGCAGAGCTCCGAAGAGGATTGGAACAACAAGGATTGAATGGACTCGATCGAAGCATGGACGGTGATGAACGTGATGCAGCCACAGGTGCCCTTGTCGGCCGCCTCTTCCTGGAAGGCAACACTGAGGTCCTTGGAAATCTTGAACAAGGAGCAATTGTCATCCCACGTTCATCAACTCAGAACGATGCCTCGCTCGAGACGTTGCGAGAAGACCACACGGAGGTGGATCTCCACCGTCTGCCATCGCGCTATCCGAACAACCTGCCGGGGGTCTTCCGCACCGCTTCTATGCGAAGGGGCGGGCGGAGGAGGTCATCGCGTGCGCTAGGCCCGTGATGGAGAAGGTAGAGGGATCAGTCCTCTTGTGAGGTCCGGTTTTGCACATTACGAGGGGATTTAAGGTGGGGCCAAGAAAGCGGGCGAATGGACTGGGCAAGATCGTACTGGCGTACTCCGGGGGCCTGGACACGTCAGTGATCCTGCGCTGGCTCATCGAGACCTATGGGGCAGAGGTGGTGGCATTCTGCGCCGACCTGGGGCAGGGAGAAGAGCTGAACTCGGTGCGGGAGAAGGCGCTGAAGACCGGCGCCGGCAAGGTCTACATCAAAGACCTGAAGGAGGAGTTCGTCCGGGACTTCGTTTTCCCGTGCCTGAAGGCCAATGCCGCCTACGAGGGACGATACCTGCTCGGCACCTCGATGGCCAGGCCACTGATCGCAATGCACCAAATGGCAGTGGCCAGGAGAGAGCGTGCGGGCGCCGTTGCACATGGCGCGACCGGCAAGGGGAACGACCAAGTCCGCTTCGAGCTCTCATACTATGCCATCGACCCTCACATCAGAGTCATCGCCCCGTGGCGCGAGTGGGACCTGCGATCGCGCTCCGACCTCATTGCCTACGCCAAGAGGCATCATATCCCGGTCCCGACCACGAAGGCACGCCCCTACAGTACCGACCGGAACCTGTTCCACATCAGCTTCGAGGGGGGCATCCTCGAAGACCCCTGGCAGGAGCCGCCGGAACAGATGTTCGTCCTGAGCGTCTCGCCGGAGAAGGCGCCCGATCATGCGACCTATGTCGAGGTTGAGTTCGAGGATGGTGTGCCCGTTGCCCTGGACGGCAAGCGGCTCTCTCCCGCGAGGCTCCTTGATCGCTTGAACCGGGTCGGAGGCGAGCATGGCGTCGGACGCGTTGACGTTGTCGAGAACCGGTACGTGGGGATGAAATCTCGCGGGGTGTACGAGACGCCGGGCGGAACGATCCTGCACGCGGCCCACCGAGCCGTGGAATCGATCACCATGGATCGCGAGGTGATGCACCTGCGAGATTCGCTCATTCCGCGCTTCTCGGAGCTCGTCTACTACGGCTACTGGTTCTCCCCGGAGATGGAACTGCTCCAGAGGACGATCGACGAGTCGCAGAAGGGAGTCACCGGAATTGCGCGTGTCAAGCTCTATAAAGGCAATTGCGAGGTCGTCGGGCGAAAATCCGGGACTTCTCTGTACGATCCAGCCTTCGCCACATTTGAAGAAGACCAGGTGTACCGGCAGAAGGACGCCGAAGGGTTCATCCGCCTGAACGCGCTTCGGCTCAGGATACGCGCCCTTCGACAGGGCTCAGGGCAGGCCCTGAGAAGAGAGCGCGAAGTGCGAGGTGCGAGGTCCGGGGTGCGAAGTGCGAAGGAGAAGGCCGGGCGCAAAGGCGGAACTTTGACGAAGCGGCTGGGATGAAGTCGGGACGATGACGGTGAAGCGAAAGAGCGGGAAGTTATGGGGCGGGCGGTTTGCGCACGCGACCGATCCAGGGGTGGAAGCCTACACTGCCTCCATCCACTTTGACCGCCGCCTGTACAAGTACGACATTCAGGGCAGCGTCGCGCATGCGCGGATGCTGGCCAGATGCGGCCTCTTGTCGAAGGCCGAGGCCGACAAGATCGTGGTGGGGCTTCAGGAGATCGGCGGCGAGATCGAGCGCGGAGAGTTCCGCTTCGACCCCTCCTTCGAGGACATTCATATGGCGATCGAGGCCCGCCTCATCGAAAAGGCGGGGGAGGCGGGCGGAAAACTGCACACCGGCCGGAGCCGGAACGACCAGGTCGCGCTCGATCTTCGCCTCTACCTGCGGGAGGAGATACGAGAGATTCGCCGCTTCGCGGCAGGCCTTGAGCGCGCCCTGATCGTCCAGGCCGATGCGCATCTCGACCTGATCATGCCCGGCTACACGCATCTGCAGCGGGCCCAGCCGGTCCTCCTTGCCCATCACCTGATGGCGTATGTGGAGATGCTCGAGCGGGATCGCGCCCGGCTCGAGGATGCGCTGGCCAGGGTGGAGGTGCTCCCCCTCGGGTCTGGCGCCCTGGCGGGCGTAGGCCTGCCGATCGACCGGCGCTTCATCGCGAGGCAACTCGGCTTCAAGGCGCTTTCAGCCAACTCGCTTGACGCCGTCTCGGATCGCGATTTCGTCATCGAGTCGCTGGCCGCTTGCGCCTTGCTGATGGCACACCTGTCCCGACTTGCAGAGGAGATCGTCCTGTGGGCGTCGGCCGAGTTCGGGTTTATCGAGCTGCCTGACGCCTTCTCGACCGGCTCCAGCATGATGCCGCAGAAGAAGAACCCGGACGTGGCGGAGCTGACCCGGGCGAAAACCGGGCGCGTATTCGGCGCCCTGGTCGCGCTGCTCACGACCGTGAAAGCGCTTCCGCTGAGCTATAACCGAGATCTCCAGGAGGACAAGGAACCCCTCTTCGACAGCGTGGACAGTGTCAAGGCGGCTCTGTCAGTGATGGCGTCGTTGATCACGGAACTGACGTTCCATCGGGATCGAATGCATCAGGCCGCGAAGGACGGGTTTTTGAATGCGACGGACATGGCCGACTACCTCGTGCGCAAGGGGATGCCGTTCCGCCAGGCCCATGAGGTCGTGGGCCGGGTGGTCCGGCGCTGCCTCGCCAGGCGATGCCGGCTCGAGGAGCTGTCACTGAAGGAACTGCAGGCCGCCTCGCCGCTTTTCGACCGCGATGTCTCTGCCTACATCGCCCTGGAGGCGTGCGTCGAGCGACGGAGGGCCGTCGGTGGGACAGCGACGGCGACGGTGAAAAAGGCGATCGCGATGGCCAAGGCCAGACTTCGGAGCCGATAAGGTGAGGACGCGGCGGATCGTCCTTCTGGCGGTGCTTGCGCTGCTCTTGCTCGCCGGCTGCGGTCGAAGGGGCGCTCCTGTGGTCCCGATCTTGATCGAGCCGTCACCGCCGGGCGATCTCCAGGCTCAGGTGCAGCGGCGGGTCGTGATCCTCACGTGGACTCGTCCGACAACTAATATGGATGGCACCGTCCTCAAGAGCCTCGGCGCATTTCGGATCTCCCGTCAGGAGCAGGCGCCGCGCGTTTCCGCCTTCTCCGCCATCGCCACCGTCAAGGCGGACAAACCGGACAATGCCGTCGTCTCAGGGAAGCGGTACGCCTTCACCGATGAGACCGTCGTCGTGGGAGCCAGGTACGCCTACCAAGTGGAATCGATGAATCGGCGCGAGATCGCTGGCCCACCATCGTCAGAGGCCACTGCCCTTGTCACTGTGGAGATCGCTGCGCCATCCGACCTGCGAGCAGAGGCCGGCGAACGGGCGATCCGCCTCGCCTGGTCCGCGCCGACTCGGCGAGCCGATGGAACCCCGATCGCCGAAATTCCGGGCTACAACATCTATCGGGGGACCAACCCGGGCCGGTACGATCCCCGCCCCGTCAATCGAGGGCTCGTCCCGGCCAGCGAGTTCCAGGATAGCGATCTGGTGAATGATCAAGCCTACTATTATATCGTGAAAGCCGTCGAGAATCAGGAGCCGCCCTGGCAGGAGGGCCTCCAGTCGGGCGAGGTGAGCGCCACTCCTGTCGACCTCACGCCTCCTGCCCCTCCCCAGGGCGTGCGGGCAGTCCCAGGGCCCGGCACGGTGGTTTCGTTAAGCTGGGAGCCGAACCGGGAATTCGACCTCCTGGGCTACCTGGTCTATCGAAGCGACGCCCCGAACCGCCGTCCTCGCCGGCTGATCGAGACGCCATTTACGGCACCTGCCCTCTACGATCGGTCGGTTCGAGCTGGCGGGCGTTACGTCTATACTGTCACTGCCGTAGATGCTTCTTCTCGGCGAAACGAGAGCGCCCCCTCCGTCGAGGTAGAGGTTTTCGTTCCTTAGCGCGACTTCAACTGATTTCTTCCTCAGCCTGGCAAGTTAGAACGCCTACTTTCCTTTTGACACCCTTCCTTCCCTATGTCAGAATTCTGCGTGTCCTGTTAGAGGAGTTACAGATGCATCATTTTCAATATCGATCGTGGCGATCAGCTCATGTGTGAGGAGGTGCCGATCGACCGGATCGCGGACGAGGTCGGCACCCCGTTCTATCTGTACAGCCATGCCACGCTCACTCACCACTTCAGGGTCTTCGATCAGGCGTTTGCCGACATTCCCCACCTGATCTGTTTCGCCCTAGAGGCCAACTCCAACCTGGCGGCACTGAAGCTGTTCACGGATCTCGGAGGAGGCGCTGACGTCGTCTCGGGGGGCGAGCTCTATCGCGCCTTGAAGGCCGGCGTCCCGCCACGTCTGGGACCCCAACTGCCTCGAGGCCGCGAAGCAGGGCTTCGCCCGATGGTTCTGGCGAGCCACCCGTAATCGCATCGAGCCGATGGTCAAGGTGGCCAAGCTCATCCGCCGGCACCTCTCGAACGTCCTGATCTACCTCCGGGCTGTCTGGAAGCTGACCTCGGCTTGACATGAAAAGATCACATTGGTTACTCTCTCCACTCAAAATGCTGATCCGCCGTCAGCGCACGCCTTTATGGCGGCTCCTTGCGGTATGTCGGCCACCGATCACACCTGGCGTCAGGGATAGGCGGCGACAGGTCACAGCGATGCAGATCGCATTCCTGTCTCCTTGACGCTGCAATCCGGCCTGGCCTTTTACGCGCGAGCTACCGTTCCGGCCCTGCGCTCGCAGCGGGCCTCTAATTGCCTGAGAGCGATGTGGGTTTGCCGGGTGACGAGCGGGCCGCCTGCTGTGGCAACTGACAACGACTCCGACCGCTCCTTGATCGGGCTGGGCCCGTGAAGATTTTGATCGTTACTCCCTATCCCATCTTTCCGCCCTCCCACGGGGGCCGGGTCCGAACGCATCGGCTTGCTATCGGACTGGCGCGCGCCGGCGCGACGGTTGACGTACTCTGCCCCTGGTACCCGGGCATGCCGCTACGGCGCTTTGCCCGTGACGGTCTCACCGTCCACCAGCACGGCTTCGCCTCGAACGCTCTGCCACTACTGCTGCGCGATCATCTTGTTCCCTCCCTGGCTGCGCTCTCATACCAGCCCTTCTCGCTCGGCCCTCGGCGTCGGCTGCGGGGGTTCGCCGACTACGACGTCGTGCAGTACCATTTCTGCGCGCACGCCTCCTGGATGTCGCGCGGGCCCCGCGGAGTGAAAGTCACCTACGTGGCTCACAATGTGGAGCATGATTATCTTCGCGCGCAACCTCACTCGATCTTGCGCGGGTATATGCTAAGGCGTGTCGGGGAGCTGGAGAGGCGTGCGGTGCATGCGAGCGACCTCGTCGTGACCTGTACCGAGGCGGATGCGACCCGTCTCGGCGAGCTCTACGGAGATGGCCCGGAATTCGTGATCGTCCCGAACGGGTTCGACCACGAGCTGCTCGACTTCGAACGCGGGCGCCTGCGCGAGGCCGCGCGCGCCTCACTCGGCGTTGCGCCCGACGAGCTCGCGCTGCTCTTCATCGGTGGACCGGCGCACCACAATCGTCAGGCGGTCCGCTACCTGGAGTGGGAGCTCTTACCCCAGCTCGGTAAGCGGGTGCGGCTACTCATTGCCGGGCAGTGCGGCGGCGGCCGGGGAAATCGGAGCGACGACGGGCCGGTGCAGCGGCTCGGCTACGTCCAAGATCTGAGACCGCTCTTCGCTGCCGCAGACATTGCCGTGAACCCGGTCATCTACGGGTCCGGATCGAATGTCAAGATGGCCGAGTACCTCGCCGCCGGGCTGCCCGTTATCACGACCCCGGTCGGGATGAGGGGATTCGAACACCTGCGCGACCACCTGGCGGTGTCAGAGCTGAGCCGGTTTGCGGCCACGATTCGGGCGCTTGAGCTGACGCCGTCAGCGGGGAAGCCGCAGCTGGCCGAGCTCACTTGGACCGCGCTCGGTCGACGGCTCTATGAGGCGCACGAGCGGTTGCTGGGAGGGTAGGAGGCGTAAGGCGTGAGTCGGCGCGATTCCGGACCAATCCGCATTGGCCTTATCGGGATTGGGGCGATTGCCTCGGCCGTGCACCTGCGGGTGCTTCGGCGGGTGCCGGGCGCGGCGGTCGTCGCCGGCGCCGACCCCTCGCCGGAAGCGCGAGCACACGCTCGGCGGATCGCGGGCATCGAGTCGGTCGCCGACGCTGCCGAGCTTCTCGCGCGCGACGATATTGCCGCCGTCGTCATCTGCGCGCCGAGCGACCGACATGCCGAGCTGGCGATCGCCGCCGCGGAAGCGGGCAAGCACCTCTACCTCGAGAAGCCGATCGCGACCTGCGCTGCAGACGCGCGGCGCGTCGTCGACGCTGTGGCGCGAGCGGAGATAATCGGGGCGATCGGATTCAACCACCGCTTCCACCCGCTGCACCAGCGAGCCAGGAAGCTGCTTCTCGACGGGGCGATCGGCGCCGTGTATGCGGTGCAGACCTCCTTCTGCGAGCCGGCCTCGGTGGAGTCGATGCCGGACTGGAAGCGCTGGCGTGCGACCGGCGGCGGCGCGCTGCTCGACCTCGCTTCACATCAGATCGACCTGCTCCGCTGGTTCCTCGACGACGAGATCGAGCGGGTCGAGGCCTCCATCATGACTCGGAGGACCCAGGATGACACCGCCTGGATCGAGCTCTGCACGGCGCGGGGCACCGTAGCGAGCGGCTTCTTTTCCTTCTGCGCCGGGCGCGGCGATTTCTTCCGCTTCATCGGCGAGCAGGGGATGTTGCTTCTCGACCGCTACGCTCTTTCGCTGGAGCTGGCGCTGACGCGGAGCGACGTTGGCGCGGTGCGTCGCCGCCGTCTGCCACCGCCTGGGGCGGTCACCCCGTGGCGGGTGCGCAAGTTCCTGCGGCCAGCCCACGAGCCCTCCTACCGTCGATCGTTGCGGGCGTTCGTTGAGGCGCTGCGCGGCCGGTCGCGTGAGCTGCCTTCGATGATAGACGGTCTGCGCAGCCTCGAGGTCGTCCTTGCCGCCGAAGCCTCGGCCCGCGCCGGTGAGATGGTGCTCGTCGCCGCTCCTCACGCCTGAGCCATGCGCGTCCTCGTGATCACCGACTGGACGGCCAACGAGGGCGGGATCGAGGTTTACGTATCGCGGTTGTGCGACGGTCTGCGCGCCGCCGGGGACGATGTTCGTCTGCTCACGAGCTCGGCCGGATCCGCCGCCGCGGGATCCGCAGACTATGTCGCCTACGGTACGGATCAGCTCGCGGCGCAGGTCGCACTTCAAATCGTCAACCCGTTTGCGGTGGCCCGCGTCCGGGCCGCGCTGCGCGAGTTTCGCCCCGACGTCGTCTGCGTGAACATGTTCGAGCAGTATCTTTCGCCTGCGATCTTCCTGCCGCTGCGGGTGGTGCCGACCGTGGTGATGGTTCTCTACTCAAAGCCGATCTGCCCGACAGCACTCAAGATGTTCCCGGACGGCTCGCACTGCACCGAGCCCGCCGGGGCGATCTGCTGGCGGAGTGGCTGCGTGGGCCTGCTCGAGTGGGTACGCGACCTTCCCCGCTACGCGTTGCTGCGGGCCGGCCTCTCGGGCGCCGACCGCATCCTCGCCTGCAGCCGATGGATGGCCGAGCAGCTCGCGGCAAACGGCATCGCCGCCGAACCGATCGCCTTGCCGGTTCCCGCCCCGCGGCCGGGCTACAGGCGTGCGCCTGCGTCTGAGCCGGTCTTCGTCTACTGTGGCCGCTTCAACCCCGAGAAGGGCGTTGACCTTCTCTTGCGGGCGTTCGCTCGACCGCGAGTCTCCCGCCTGGGGGCCCGCCTTCGCATCATCGGCGACGGCGGGCGGCGTCGGGCGCTCGAGCGTCTCTCGGCGGAACTCGGGGTCGGCGACACGGTCGAGTTCGTCGGCCGCTTACCCTTCGAAGCGGTCGAGGACCGGCTGGCCGACGCCTGGGCCCTCGTCACCCCGTCCCTCTGGCCCGAGCCGCTCGGACTCGTCGCGATCGAGGCGATCACGCGTGACGTCCCCGTCATCGCCAGCGCGAGCGCTGGTCATGCCGAGAGCGTCGAGCCAGGGATCAACGGGCTCCTCTTTCCCAACGGAGACGAAGGGGCGCTCGCGGAGTGCCTGCGAGCAGTCGCCACGCGGCAGGCCTTTCCGACGCAGCGCCTCCCTAGCCAGGTCGTCCAGCGTACCCGAGAGCGTCACGATCTTACAAACCACATCCGAGAGATTCGTGAGATCTTTTTCGCGATCTCTGCGTTGCCCGCGCTCTGAAGGATCGATCCGATGTCCTCCCCGTACCCAGAGAGACCGCGTGTTCTCGCGATAGGTTTGGACGCCGCTGACGCCACCCTCGTGCTGTGTTGGGCGGAGGAGGGTCGGCTGCCGACCCTCCAGGGATTGATCCGTGCGGGGAGCACCGCCCACCTTCGCTCGATAGCCGATCGATTCCCTGACCCGGTCTGGCCAACGATTAGCACCGGTTGTCTCCCCGGCAAGCATGGCCACTACAACTTTCGCTGCGTGAGGCCGGGCAGTTACGAGATGGTATTCTCGCCTGATCGGAGCTACCGGCGACCGCTCTGGTGGCTCCTGCGAAGGAAGGGAGTGGCTCCAGGCGATGGCTACCGTGTGTTGCTCGTCGACGTTCCGAAGACGGCGCCTCTCGGTGACGATGCTGTCACCGAGCTCATCGGCTGGGGCGAGCGAGCCGCTCTGCGGCATCAGTCGTGGCCGCCAGGGCTGTTCGACGAGGTCGTCGCCCGTTACGGCCGCTACCCGCGCTGGCTCGATGACGACATCGTCCGGCGAAGCGTGCGCGGCGAGAGGCGCTACCTGCGGACGCTCCAACGCATGATTGACACGCGCACCGGCCTGCTCCGGGATCTGCTCCGCGAGCGACCATGGGACTTCTGCCTAGCCTGCTTCCCCGATACGCACAATGCCGGCCACGTGTTCTTCCGCTACACTCGGCCGGGTACCTGGGCGTACAACGAACGGCACGCGGCGCAGGCCGGCGACGCCCTCCTCCGCGTCTATCGGCAGGTAGATCAGAGCATCGGTGAACTGATCGCTGCTGCGCCCAGCGGAACAGACGTCGTCATCTTCGCGGGGCAAGGCTTCAGGCTCAATACCAACGGCTTGCGCCTGCTGCCGCGGCTCCTGACCGCGCTTGGATACCACGTTCCGAGGCAGGCGTCCGTGCTCTCCGGCGTCCTCCACGCCGCTCGTGGCTTCATCCCATGGTCGATCCGCCGCCACGTCAACGCCCGCCTCTCGCTCGAGACCCGCACGCGGATCATGACACGCATGTGGGTCGAGGGCACCGACTGGAGCCGCACGCGCGCTGTCGCCGAGGCCGAGTTCGGGCAGACCTGGGTGCGCGTCAACCTGCGCGGCCGCGAGCCCGAGGGCACCGTCGAGCCCGGCGCCGAGTATGACGCCCTCTGCGAGGAGATCGCCGGGGAGCTCTCCTCGCTCACGAACGCGGAGACGGGGGCCCCGGCTGTCGCTGAAGTTACCCGGGTGGATACTATTGTGAAAGGCCCACACGCGCACGAATTTCCGGACCTGCTCGTGAGGTGGTCTCTTGACGAGTTGGTGGCAGCCGTCCGTCACCCGCGCCTCGGCGTCTTCAACGAGAATCTGATGGATATCTCCACGAGCGAGCACTCGGGCAAGGCATTCCTCATCGCCGCCGGCCCCCACATCCGCCCTGGCGCGACGGTCGAAGGAGGTCACATCATTGACATCGCCCCGACCCTCCTCTACTTGATGCGCGCCCCGATTCCGGACGACATGGATGGTGAGGTGCTCAGGGATATCATCGATCCCAGCGAGCTCGCGTGCCGGCCGGTCCGCCGCGAGGCGATCGAGTGGGCAGACAACCCGTGGGGCGATGGTTAGCGGGTCGTTCACGCGATCTCTGCCATAATCCTGCGGCACGCCCATAGGCAGAAAAGCCTGCGGGGGACTTTCGGAGCACTGACGTCAGTGAAGGCGGTTGCATAAGCGGAACGACCTTCCCCATCGTGAAAAGTGGATTGACAGAATCGAGATGTTCGCGATTCACCGTTGGGGCATAACCATTGAAAATTGTGAAATTGCCACAGCGCTTTCCTTTTGACACCCTCTCTTCGCTATGTCAGAATTCTGCGTGACCTCCTGAAGGAGATACGAATGCATCATTTTCAGTATCGTGGCGACCAGTTCATGTGCGAGGAGGTGCCGATCGACCGGATCGCGGACGAGGTCGGCACCCCGTTCTATCTCTATAGCCATGCCACGCTCACGCATCACTTCCGGGTGTTCGATCAGGCGTTCGCCGGCATTCCCCACCTGGTCTGCTTTGCGGTGAAGGCCAACTCGAACCTGGCGACACTGAAATTATTCGCCGACATGGGTGGCGGGGCCGACGTGGTATCGGGCGGGGAGCTCTACCGCGCCCTGAAGGCCGGCATCCCGTCGCGCCGGATCGTTTTTGCCGGGGTAGGGAAGACCAGGGACGAGATGGACTTCGCCTTGAAGTCCGATATCCTGATGTTCAACGTGGAGTCTCCTCAGGAGCTCCGCCTGCTCGACGAGGTTGCGGGCTCAATGGGGGTGAAGGCGAGGGTGGCTCTCCGGATCAATCCGGACGTCGATCCCAACACCCACCCGTATATCTCCACCGGGCTCAGGAAGAGCAAGTTCGGCATCGACATCTCGGTTGCTCTGGAGGAGTATCGGGTTGCGAGAGAGCTGCCCCATATCCAGGTCGTTGGGGTGCACCAGCACATCGGATCCCAGATCACTGAGGTCGCTCCCTTTGTGGAGGGCTTGGTCAAGATCGTCGAGCTGATCGCCACGCTTCGGCATCAGGGCTTCACCATCGACTACCTCGATGTCGGCGGGGGCTTGGGGATCACCTACAAGGACGAGGATCCTCCTGTGCCGCGGGTCTTCGCGGAGGCGCTGATTGCGGTGGTCAAGGACCTTGGGTGCACCATCGTGCTGGAGCCGGGGCGCGTGATCGCGGGCAATGCGGGGGTTCTGGTGACCAGGGTGCTGTACGACAAGCGTACGCCCGCCAAGCATTTCATCGTGGTCGATGCCGGGATGAACGACCTGATTCGTCCGAGCCTCTACGGGTCATACCATTCCATCCTTCCTGCCAGGCGGAAGGATGGCAGGGAAACGGTGGTGGCCGATGTGGTGGGCCCTGTCTGCGAGTCGGGAGATTTCCTGGCCAAGGACCGGCCTATGCCGGTCGCAGAGCCCGGTGAGCTCCTGGTGGTGATGAGCGCTGGCGCCTATGGCTACACGATGTCGTCGAACTACAACAGCCGACCCCGACCACCGGAGATCCTGGTGAAGGGAGATCGCTACTTCACAATCAGGGAGCGGGAAAGTTACGAGGACCTGATCCGCGGTGAATGGATTCCGCCGGATCTATAAAAGAATAGTGCGAGGTGTGGGGTGCGAAGTGTGAGGTGCAAGATGCTGAGGAACGAAAGGGCATGAAGAAGCTGAGCTTCTATAAGATGAGCGGAAGCGGGAACGATTTCGTCATGATCGACAACCGCAACGGTGGATTGGAGATCGAGCCGAGAACACTGGCCGCGCGGATCTGCCGGCGCGGGATGTCGGTGGGCGCAGATGGCGTGATTTTGGTGGAGCGCTCTTCCAAGGCGGATTTCAGAATGCGGATCTTCAATGCCGACGGCAGCGAGCCCGAGATGTGCGGCAATGGGGGCCGCTGCGTCGCGAGGTTTGCCGAGATGCTGGGGATCGCTGGACCTCGGATGGCCTTTGAAACCCTGGCCGGGATCATCCGAGCCGAGGTGGACGGCTCCCTGGTCAAGCTCCAGATAAGTCCACCTCGCGACCTCCGGCTGCGCCAATCGATTCAAGTGGATGGCGTCGTTCACCAAGTCCACAGCATCAATACGGGTGTCCCCCATGCTGTCATCCTTTGCTCGGACCTGGAGGAGGTGGCGGTCCGGGCTCTGGGGCGCCAGATCCGGTTTCATCCGGCCTTCCAGCCGGCGGGAACCAATATCGATTTTGCCGCCGTGCTCAACTCGCGGGGACTCGCCATTCGGACCTACGAGCGCGGTGTCGAGGATGAGACGCTCGCGTGCGGCACGGGGGCCGTCGCGTCGGCGCTCGTGGCGGCCAGCTTGGGGCTGGTTTCGTCTCCGGTCCAGGTGAAGGTCAGGAGCGGCGAGACGCTCACCGTCCACTTCGCCGGCGGCGGGCCGGAGTTTCGGGAGGTCTTTTTCGACGGGGAGGTTCGCCTGATTTATCAGGGCGAACTGATGGAGGAGGCGCTCAAAGAGTAGTGCGGGGTGCGAAGTGCGAGGTTCCAGGTGAGGTTCCAAGTTCAAATCGCCAAGTTCCACATTCGTAACCTGGAACCCGGAACTCGGAACCTGGAACGGCTTTAGAGGAGGGCGGCATGAAAAGAGTGTTTCAGGGTTCGTGCGTGGCGATGGTGACCCCCTTCAAAGGCGGACGAGTTGACGAGGGGAAGATCCGGGAGCTTGTCGAGTTCCACATCAAGCACGGCACCGATGTCCTGGTTCCCTGCGGGACGACGGGGGAGTCGCCGACGCTGAGCCATGACGAGCACAGGAGGGTGATCGAGCTCGCGGTGGAAGCGGCGAACAAGCGGATCCCGGTCGTCGCCGGGACCGGCTCGAACAGCACGGCCGAAGCGATCGATCTCACGCGCTACGCCAAAAAGGCCGGGGTTGACGGCGCCCTCCTGGTCCTGCCCTACTACAACAAGCCGACCCAGCAGGGGCTGATCGCGCACTGTCGCGCGGTGGCCGACGCGGCGGAGCTGCCGCTGATCCTCTACAATATCCCAGGGCGGACGGGGATCAACATGCTCCCTGAGACGCTGGCCGCGCTGGCAGATCATCCGTACATCGTCGGAATGAAGGAGGCGACCGGCAACCTTGAGCAGATGACCCAGGACATCGTCTTGTGCGGTGACAAGCTCTCATTCCTGTCAGGGGATGACACCTTGACCCTGCCGCTGATGGCGGTGGGGGGACGAGGCGTGATCTCAGTGGTCGCGAACATCGTGCCACGCGATGTGGCTGACCTGACCCGGGCCTTCCTCAACGGTGACTGGAAGCGCGCCAGGGAAGTGCACCTGAAGCTCTTCCCCCTCTGCCAGGCGATGTTCACCGAGACGAACCCGATCCCGGTGAAGACAGCCATGGCCCTCATGGGGATGATCGGCGGGGAGCTTCGCCTGCCCCTCTGCCCGATGAGCGAGGCCAACCTCAACAGGCTGAAGGCCGCGATGCGGGCCTATGGCCTGATCGGGTGAGTTGGTGCATTCAGCCCTGCCCCTATACCCTAAACCCTCGGTTTTCACCCTAGGGGGCTGTATGATACGCGCCATTGTCTGCGGGGCGGCCGGCCGGATGGGTGGCCGGATCGTGGCCATGGTTCATGAAGCGGATGATTTCGCCCTCGCCGGGGCGGTGGAACGACCAGGCCATCCGGGCCTCGGCAAGGATGCCGGGGAACTTGCCGGAGTAGGCAAGATCGGCATCAACGTTGCCGGGGACCTCCGCTCCGTGGTAAGAGAGGGACAGGTCGTCTTCGACTTCACCGCGCCGGAGGCCGCCGTCGCCCACGTCGCGCTTGCGGCCCAGGCCAAGGTGCCCATGGTCCTCGGGACCACCGGTTTCAGCGCGGCCGACTTGAAGAGGATAGAGGTGTCGAGCGCGGAGATTGCCTGCGTCCTCTCCCCTAATATGAGCGTGGGGGTCAACGTGTTGTTCAAGGTGTTGGCGGAGATCGCCGCCGTTCTGGGAAGCGATTACGATATCGAGGTCTCCGAGACCCATCACCGCTTCAAAAAGGACGCGCCCAGCGGGACAGCCCTCAGGATGGCGCAGGTGATCGCGAAGGCGCTGGGCCGTGACCTGGACAAGACGGGGATCTACGGTCGAAAGGGATTGGTCGGAGAGCGGGGGAAGGAAGAGATCGCCATCCATGCCCTTCGGGCCGGCGACGTGGTCGGCGAACATACGGTGCTCTTTGGCGGCATGGGAGAGAGGATCGAGGTCACGCACAGGGCTCACAGCCGAGATAATTTTGCTCGCGGCGCGCTCCGGGCGGCCCGGTGGGTCATCGGGCGGCGGCCAGGCCTGTATGATATGCAGGATGTGCTCGGGCTGAAGGGGAGAGGGTAAGCGTTCAGCACCTAGCAATCAGCCTTCAGCTCTCAGCTCGAACATAAGAACTGAAAGCTGTAAGCCGACAGCTTTCCAGCACGAAGGCTCAGAGAGGGCTTAGGGAACCACATCCATGAGGATTGTGCGATTTGCGGTCCGCAAAGAACCGAAGTACGGCCTGGCAGAGGACGGCATCGTCCGGGAGATTCGGGGCGACATCTTCGGGAAGTTCTCCGTGACGAAGAAGCAGCATTCGTTGAAGCGGATCAGGTTCCTGGCGCCGACCCAACCCTCCAAGATCGTGGCAGTGGGGTTGAACAACCGGGATCACATCGCTGAGATGCAGCATGAGTTGCCCGAAGAGCCGATCATCTTCTTGAAGCCGCCGACAGCGGCCCTCCCCCACCTTGGCAAGATCGTCTATCCGAAATCGTGCGCGCGGCTGGATTATGAGGCGGAGCTGGGCATCGTCATGAAGCGGACGGCCAGAGCAGTTCCGGCCGAGAAGGCGTTACGCTACGTCCTTGGGTATGTCTGCTTCAACGACGTGACCGCGCGGGACCTGCAACGGAAGGATGGACAATGGACCCGTGGCAAATCGTTTGACACCTTCGCTCCCTTCGGGCCCTGGATCGAAACCGAGCTGGACTTATCCGATGTCCAGTTCCGCGCGTACCTGAACGGGGTAATCCGCCAGGAATCGAATATCAATAACTATATCTTCGACGTTCCGTATCTGATCCATTTCATCTCCACGGTGATGACGCTTCACCCTGGAGACGTCATCGCTGCCGGCACCCCCTCCGGCGTCGGTCCGATGCAGCCTGGCGATACCATCGAGATCGAGATCGAGGGGATTGGCCGACTCAGGAATACGGTCGTCCGCGAATGAAGGGTCTCGTTCGCGGAGGCTTCCTTTCGCAGTCGCCGATTCGGATCTGCGGAGCAGACGAGGAATAGATGGGACAACCCTTCGCCCTGGCGCAACGGCTTGCGAAGCTGCCTCCCTATCTCTTCGCCGAAGTCGACCGGCTGAAGCAGGAAGCCATCCAGCGCGGGATGGATATCATCAATCTGGGGATCGGCGACCCGGACCTGCCCACGCCGCCGCACATCGTGAAGAAGCTGCAGGAGGCTGCGGCCGACAGGCGGAACCATCAGTATCCCTCGTACGAAGGGATGTTGAGCTTCCGGCAGGCGGCGGCCGATTGGTACAGCAAACGGTTCGGCGTGACCCTTGATCCCGGGACCGAGGTGCTCAGCCTCATCGGGTCCAAAGAGGGGATCGGCCACATCCCCCTTGCCTTCGTGGATCCAGGCGATGTCGTCCTCATTCCCGATCCCGGCTATCCAGTCTATCAGGCAGGGACCATCTTTGCCGAAGGGCTTCCCTACTTCATGCCCCTTGTGCGTGAACGCGGCTTCCTTCCGGATCTCCAGGCGATCCCGGCAGAGGTGCTCAGGAAGGCACGCATCCTGTTCCTGAATTATCCGAACAACCCGACGGCCGCTGTGGCACCGAGGGCCTTCTTTGCCGAGGCGGTCGCCTTTGCTCGGACGCACCGGCTGATTCTCTGCCATGATGCCGCGTATTCGGAGATGGCATTCGATGGGTATCTCCCGGACAGCCTCCTGGCAGTGGAGGGGGCCAAGGAGGTGGCGATCGAGTACCATTCCCTCTCCAAGACCTATAACATGACCGGGTGGCGGATCGGCTTTGCCGTCGGATGCCGCGAGATTCTCGCGGGACTGGGCCGCATCAAGACCAACCTGGACTCCGGGGTCTTCCAAGCGGTCCAGGAGGCCGCGATCGCCGCCCTGACCGGCCCGCAGGACTGCGTGGAGGCGATGCGGGCCATCTACAAGGAGCGTCGCGACGCCCTCGTGGATGGTCTGTCAAAGCTAGGGTTCACGGTGGATCGCCCCAAGGCGACTTTTTACGTCTGGATCAGGGTCCCGGAGGGGCACACCTCCGCCTCGTTCGCCTCCGCGCTTCTCTCGAAGGTTGGAATCGTCATGACGCCCGGAACCGGTTTTGGCAGGCACGGCGAGGGATACATTCGAGCGGCCCTTACCGTCGATGTCCCCAGGGTCAGGGAGGCAGTGGAGCGGATCGCCTCCTCGGACCTGATGCTCCACTAGGTAAGAAGGTGGCAAAGGTTCCTATAAGGCACTGGGTTCAGCCCCTGAACCCTATACCCTCAACCCTAACACCTTTCACAACCATGAGTGAGCGCGCCTATATCGGGATCGGATCCAACCTGGGTGACCGGGTGCATCACTGTTACCAGGCTACCGAAGCCATCTCTCGCGTCCCCGGGATTGCGGTGGTTCGCATCTCATCGCTCTACGAGAGCGCTCCGGTCCCGCCGGCGTCGGGGGGGTGGTTCGTCAATGGGGTGGTTTCCGCGGAGACGACGTTGCCGCCGGAGGCGTTGCTCCAAGAGCTGCTGCGGATCGAGCGGGCCATGGGGCGTGCGGCGTCCATGGCACGTGGCGAAGACCGGAGCATCGACCTTGACTTGTTGCTCGTCGGCTCGCAAGTGGTGGAGCGGCCGGATTTCATCTTGCCCCACCCCCGCCTGCACCAACGGCGGTTCGCTCTGGTGCCGCTCTGCGAGCTCGATCCGGATCTTCGCCACCCGCGCCTGGGTATGACGATGCGGGAATTGCTCGGGCGGCTCGACGATCCCTCAGCGATTCGATTGCTGGTGCGGGCAGGAGATCCCGCTCCGGCGAGGTAGGCCGGGTCTCATAGCGCCGCCATGGTCAATTCTCGCTACATTGTCGTCGAGGGCCCGATCGGCGTCGGCAAGACGAGCTTCGCTGAGTTGCTGGCCGAGCGGTTGCAGGCCAGGAAGCTGTTGGAGGGTCCCGAGGAGAATCCGTTTCTCTCCCAATTCTACTCCGACATGCGTCGCTACGCCTTTCAGACGCAGCTCTATTTCCTCTTGAACCGGTTCCGCCAACAACAGGAGCTGGTCCAGTTCGACCTCTTCAAGCAATCGCTGGTGAGCGACTATCTGTTTGCAAAGGATAAGATTTTCGCCTATCTTACGCTCGACGACAACGAGCTGGCCCTGTACGAGCGGCTGCAGCCGCTTCTGGAGACGAGAGTCCAGAAGCCGGACCTCGTCGTCTATCTACAGGCCAGCACCGATGTCCTGATGCGGCGGGTCCACTCGCGCGCGAGGCCATACGAACGGGAGCTGGGCCGGACATATCTGGAGGACGTGAACGCAGCCTACAATCATTTTTTCTTCCATTACTCGGCGACACCCCTGCTGGTGGTCAATACCAACGAGATCGACTTCGTCAAGCACAAGGAGGATTTCGAAGACCTGGTGAAGCAGGTCGAGACGGTGCGGGCAGGCACCCATTATTACGTGCCGCTTGGATCCCGCGGGTAGCGCGCCGCCGACTGATTCTCCCTTCAGTTGGTGGGCTACGAGGGACCGAGACGGAAAGCCGTCGCAACGGCGCCGCCGGATACGTTCCCAGGCTCGAGACGGTTCATTCGCTCGAAGCCGGTAGAGGGAAGGGCGGTCGTCGTTACGGCACACCAAGGCCTTCCGGATCGGTCCGGCGGGCTTTTTCGTTTGTGCAACGGTCAACCCCCATTCCCGTTCGAATGGAGAAAGGAGGGATCGATCATGGCCGATCAGAAGGTCAGGACGGTCACCTTGCAGGAGATGAAGCGCGAAGGGCGCAGGATCACGATGTTGACGGCGTATGACTACCCCATGGCCCTGCTAGTGGACAGAGCGGGGATCGATGTGATCCTGGTGGGCGACTCGGGTGGGATGACGGTCCTGGGGTACGAAACCACGATCCCGGTCACCATGGAGGAGATGCTGATGATGACCAGGGCCGTCACACGCGCCGTCAAGCGGGCCATGGTGGTTGCCGACATGCCATTCATGTCGTACGAGGCCGAACCGGCCGAGGCGGTCAGGAACGCCGGTCGCTTCGTGAAGGAAGGGCTCGCTCATGGCGTCAAGGTCGAGCGCGGGCTTCCATCTTTGGCCAGCGTGAGGGCGATCGTGGAGGCGGGGATTCCGGTCATGGGCCACGTCGGGCTGACACCACAAACAGCGGTCTTGCGTGAAGGTTTCAAGGTGCAGGGGAGGCGGCTGGACGCTGCACGGCACATCCTTGATGATGCGCTAGCCCTTGAGAAGGCGGGCGCCTTCGCCATTGTGCTCGAGGCGATCCCCAGCGTCCTTGCCCGGATCATCACCGAGCGGTTGACTATCCCCACAATCGGGATCGGCGCCGGGCACGACTGTGACGGCCAGGTCCTCGTCACGCACGACCTGCTGGGTTTGTTCGATCGCTTTGCCCCAAAGTTCACGAAGCAGTATGCTGATCTCGCAAAGGTCATCGGCGATGCCGTGAGCCGCTTCCGCGAAGAGGTGATCGAAGGCCGATTCCCCGGTCCCGCGCACGCCTTCTCCCTCGATCAGGAAACCGAAAGAGCGTTGCTGGAGGAATGAGGGATGAGTGCGAGGTGCGGGGTGCGAAGTGCGAAGTGCGAGATACCTGGAGAACAGCGGAACTCTCCCGCGAGAATGAGTGAGGGAACCGGTGCAGATCATTCATGAGCCGTCGGCGGTCCAGCATCTGTGCGAGTCACTTCGATCTGCGGGCAAGACGATCGGGTTCGTGCCGACGATGGGGTTTCTTCACGAGGGGCATCTTTCCCTCATGCGCAAGGCGCGTGAGGAGAATGGTGTCGTGGTGGTCAGCATCTTCGTCAACCCGACCCAGTTTGCGCAAGGGGAAGACTTCGGCAGCTACCCGAGGGACCTGGAGGGCGATCTGGTCAAGGCGGAGGGGGTTGGCGCAGATCTGGTGTTCGCGCCATCCGCCGATTCCATGTACCCGAAAGGCCTCCGGACGTTCGTCGAGGTTTCAGAGGTCACAGCGGGACTGTGTGGCGCCTCACGTCCCTGGCACTTCCGCGGCGTGACGACGGTGGTCGCAAAGTTGTTCAATCTGATAACACCGCGTCGGGCCTATTTCGGGCAGAAGGACTATCAGCAGTCGGTGGTGGTGCGGCGCCTGGTGGCGGACCTCAACTTCGACCTCGACGTCGTCGTCCTGCCGACGGTGCGGGAGCCAGACGGCCTCGCAATGAGCTCACGTAACGCTCGCCTTGGTCCTGACCAGCGAAGAGCGGCGCTCGTCCTTCATCGATCCCTCAGGCTTTCGGAAGCCCGCGTCAGAGCAGGGGAGAGGAATGCGAAAGCCATCCTCGATGAGATGCGAGCGGTGATCGAGGCCGAACCGCTGGCACAGATCGATTATATCGCGCTCTGCCATCCCGAGACACTGGAGCCGGTCAATCGTATTGAGGGCCCCACGCTCGCCGCCCTCGCCGTCATATTCGGGTCCACGCGCTTGATCGATAACACGCTGATCGAGGCCCCGTAACAGCGCTCCTCCACTTCCCTCGCCAGGTAGTCATCACGTCGGCACGCCTCAGGCCCGCCTTCCGAGAAAGATTCCATATTTTTCTTGACAAGGGAAACGGGGTTATATATGGTTGCGCCACGGTGGGATAGAGTGGGATAGGTTGGTATAGATTTCCATAGAGGAGCGATAGGCTCCCATGTTCCGCGGCAGCTTCGAACACGCCATCGACGACAAGGGACGGCTCAGCATCCCGGCCAGATACCGCGAGATCCTCAAGCGGCGGCGAGAGCGTGAGTTGGTCCTGGTCGATCATCTTTTTGACCCCTGCATCGCGGCCTACCCGATCAAAGCCTGGCAGCAGTTCGAACAGAATCTCCTAAGCAAGGGAAACTCGGACAAGAAGTTCCGAGACTACGTTCGACAGATTTCGGCTCGGGCAGTCGAGTCTGCGGTTGACAGCCAGGGGCGGATCCTGATACCGCCGCAACTTCGTGAAAGGGCGGACCTGCGCCGGGATGTCGTGATCATCGGGGTTCTCGACAAGATCGAAATCTGGAGCAGGGAGCGCTGGGTGCAATTCAGCGCGCAGGAGCGTGATCCTGAGGATTACGCAGCCAAGCTGGCGGAGCTCGGGATCCGCGTGTAAAGGAGGTGAGGAGGGAGAGATGGTACATATCCGGCGAGATGAAGGGCGTGGGGTCGCCGTCCTGGAGCCAGCGGGGGAGATCGATCTCCCACTGGTCGAGGCGATCAAGAACTCGATCGCTGCCCTTGTGCAGGAAGGGTATTCGAGGCTGATTCTGGACTGTAAGGGCGGATGTCGTGTCCCGTACCTGGTCTCTGGGATGCTCCGCGAGCGGGTCCGTCGGCTTCAGGCCATCGGCGGATCGATCTGCCTGGTCCGGACTTCGCCCACCCTCAATGATGCGCTCGGCGCAGCGAGACCGCCGTTGGCACTTCCGATCTTTCCCGACGAGGACTCTGCGCTGAGATCGCTTGGGCACTCTCGGGCTGGAAGTCCCAGAGGCCTGTAGCCATCGAGGGTCGTCACCTCCCGGTCCTGCTTCAGGAGGTGGTAGCCATCATGCGGCCGCAGTCCGGTGGCTGCTACTTCGATGCGACCGTCGGGATGGGTGGGCATGCGGAGGCCCTGCTGACGGCAAGTGGGCTCTCCGGTCGCCTCTTCGGAATCGATCGTGATGCTGAGGCCCTTGCCGTGGCACATGACCGGCTTCGGCAGTTCGGCGATCGAGTCGAGCTCCTTCAGGCGGATTTCGCAATGCTGGGCCCCGTGGCCGCCGCCGAAGGATGGGGTCCTTTCGACGGAATCCTGTTCGATCTGGGCCTTTCGTCATTTCAGCTGGACGACGCCTCCAGGGGATTCAGCTTCACGCGGGATGGGCCGCTGGACATGCGGATGGATCGTCAGGGAGGTCGGAAGACGGCGGCAGAGCTTCTCGCCCGGCTACCCGAGCGCGAGCTGGCCGATATCCTCTGGCGCTACGGCGAGGAGCGCTGGGCGAGACGAATCGCAGCCCGGATCGTCGCCGAGCGGCGCCTGCGGCCGCTTACCTCCACTGCCCAGCTTGCGCGCCTCGTGGCTGCGGCGGTCCCAAGGCATGCCTGGCCCCGGCGGATCCATGTCGCTACACGGACGTTTCAAGCGTTACGCATCGCCGTGAACGATGAGCTGGCATCGCTCACTCGTGGACTCCAGGATGCCAATGGGCTGCTCGCGCCGGCAGGTCGGGTCTGCATCATCAGCTTTCATTCCCTGGAGGATCGGATTGCTAAGGAGACCTTTCGGGATTGGGCACGTTCGGAGCCGCCGCGTGCGCGCCTGCTGACCAAACGGCCGGTTGTCCCGACGGACGCCGAGATCGAAGCCAATCCTCGCGCCCGCAGTGCCAAGCTGAGGGCGGCGGAGCGACTGTAGAGGAGGTGTCGTGGTGAGGGGGCAAGGCGCCACTGCGGTCACGACAATTGGGCGACACAGAGCGAGCGCTTTCCTTAAACCGCGAGTTGATCAGATCCGAAGATTCGATCTGCTCCATTCGATTCTCCTGGGAAGCCTTGTCCTGGTCGGAGTCCTCTTCTATGTGTGGCAGCATATCCAAGTGGTGCGGCTTGGGTACCAGATCGAACAGCTCCAGGGAGAGCGCACTGCCCTCACTCGACAGCAGAAGGAGCTGCGCTTTAAAGTCGCCCGGCTCAAGTCGCTGCGCCGTGTGGAGGAGATCGCTCGCCGTCAGCTTGGGCTCACCAGCCCGGGGCCCGGTCAAGTGATCCTGGTTGAGTAAGCTTTCGAGAGGCTTGTGATGCCAATCCAGCGCCGCTCTCGCGGGACATCATCCGAAAAGGAAGAGCCCAGCCGCTCGTCAGCCGGACGCGGCCGACACCGGCGGCGGATCATCATACTGTTCTTCTCACTTGCTGCAACCCTCGCCATCATCTCCGGCCGGCTCTTTTCGCTGCAGGTTCGTCAGCACCCGAAGCTGGTCGAGGCGGCCAATCGGCAGTATCGCCGGCTGGTTCCGCTCGTCTCGCGACGGGGGACGATTTACGATCGCGCTGGCCGCGAGCTGGCGGTCAGCCTTCGGGTCTCCTCGATCTTCGCTCAGCCCCGGGACGTGGAAGATCCGGATCGCGCAGCATCTGCCCTGTCTTCCGCACTGCAATTGTCTGCCCAAAAGGTTCGTGAGCGGTTAAGATCGGAAAAGCCGTTTGTCTGGATCAAGCGCTCGGTCTCGCCGGAGCAAGCGGACGCGATCGCGCAACTAGGGTTGAAGGGGATCGCGTCCGTCCCGGAGGGCAGGCGGTTCTACCCGAAACAGGAGCAGGGCGCGCACGTGCTGGGATTCGTCGGGACGGATGATCGAGGGCTGGAAGGGCTGGAACTGCAGTACGATACCCACCTGGCAGGGAAGCCAAAGTGGGTGGTGCGCCAACAGGATGCCCTAGGCCGGCCGATTTTCAGGGAGGAAGCAGGAGAGCCACAGGGGTCAGATCTGTACCTGACGATCGACGAGGTGATCCAATATGTCACCGAGCGGGAGTTGGAAGCGGCGGTGACGCGATCGGGGGCTTCGGGTGGCAGCGCTATTGTCATGGATCCGCTCACCGGTGAGATCCTGGCACTTGCCAACTACCCCACCTTCAACCCCAATGCGTATGCGGAGGCTTCCGGGTTTGCCCGCCGGAATCGGGCCGTGGTCGACTACTACGAGCCCGGGTCGGCTTTCAAAGTCATTGTCGGGGCCGGCGCTCTGGAGGAGGGGCTCGTCAGACCCGAAGATCGATTCAATGGCGAGGGCGGCGCCATCGAGGTGGGCGGGATCACGATCCGCGATCACGAGCGGTTCGGGACCATTACCTTCTCCGAGGTGCTGGCGCAATCCAGCAACGTGGGCGCCATCAAGGTCGGCATGCGTCTGGGCAAAAGCCTCTATTACGACTACATCAGCGGGTTTGGGTTCGGGAATCTCACAGGGATCGATCTGCCGGGGGAGACGCCGGGCATGATCAGGCGCCCGAAGGACTGGTCGGCCCTCTCCCTGGCCTCCCTCTCCATCGGGCAGGAGCTCTCCGTGAGTCCGCTGCAAATGCTGGTTGCTGTCAGCGCGGTGGCAAACGGCGGGACATTGGTCCGTCCCTACGTGGTCAGGTCGATCAGGGCCGCGGAGGGCACAGTGGTCCGCGACATGTCGCCGGTGCAGCTCCGACGAGTGATCTCTGAGGGAACCGCCAGGACCCTCACCAACATCCTGAAGGGGGTGGTGACCGAGGGGACGGGAAAGGCGGCCGCAGTGGAAGGATTCGAGGTGGCGGGGAAGACCGGGACCTCTCAGAAGCTTGATCAGGCCACCGGCCGCTACTCCCGCCACAAGGTGGTCGCGTCTTTTGTCGGATTTGTCCCAGCCGAGGAGCCGCGGCTGGCGATCGTTGTCGTCATCGACGAGCCGAAGTTACTCCGGTGGGGTGGATCGATCGCTGCGCCAACGTTCCGGGAGATCGCTCGAGAATCCCTGCAGCATCTCAGGATCAGCCCGTCCGCCCGGGGGCGGCTCAGGCTGGCGGAAGGGATTCGTGGTGCGGCTTCTCGCCTTAATTGAGGGGACTGAGTATCAGATCCTCCACGGTCCCCTGGAGGTCGAGGTATGCGGGATATCGTATGATTCCAGACAAACCAAGGCAGGAGACCTTTTTGTCTGCATAAAGGGATTCACGCTCGATGGCCACGACTTCCTCCGGGCGGCCTGGGTAAGGGGAGCCGCTGCAGCCCTGGTAGAGAGGAGCGACATTCCCGAATCTGCGCTGGAGGGTGGAACCGTGGTGAAGGTGGGCGATTCACGGAAAGGCCTCGCCCTGGCCGCCTCCCGGTTCTACGATCATCCCTCGCGCAAGCTCGCGCTGGTCGGAGTGACCGGAACCAACGGCAAGACCACCACCACCTACCTGATCGAGTCTGTGCTGCGAGGTGCAGGACATCGGGTCGGACTGATCGGCACCATCGCGTATCGCTTTGGGGAGATCGAGATCGACGCGGCGCGGACAACACCAGAGGCCTCTGATCTGCAAGTTCTCCTTAACCGGATGGTGAGCCTGGGCGCCGACAGCGCCGTCATGGAGGTCTCATCCCACGCGTTGGCCCTGCACCGCGTGGATGGTTGTGAGTTCGACGTGGCCGTGTTCACCAACCTCACCCAGGACCATCTCGATTTTCACGGCACCATGGAGTCATACCGGAGGGCAAAGCTCTCCCTGTTTGAAGGCCTGGGTATCGAGAGAACGAGGGCGACGGAGAAGGCGGCGGTGATCAACCTCGACGATCCCGCCGCCGACCTGTTTCTGGAGGCAACGAAGGTAAGCCGCTATACCTACAGTCTGGAGCAGTCGGCGGACCTGTGGGCAACCGATATCCGCATCGGCCTTGACGGAACTCGGTGCCGGCTGCAGACCGCGTGGGGGGCGACCGAGATCCGCTCCCCACTGCTGGGACGGTACAACCTGTCCAACATCCTGGCGGCCGCAGCCACGGGGCTGCACCTGGGGGCGAGTCTTTCGGAGGTGGCGGAGGGGATCTCGGAGCTGCGCCATGTTCCGGGCCGGTGTGAGCGGCTGGACGAGGGACAGGGATTCGGAGTCATGGTCGATTACGCGCACACTCCTGACGCCCTCCAACGTGTCCTCCGCATGGCACGAGAATGCTGTCCTGGGCGCCTGATCGTGGTGTTCGGTTGTGGGGGGGATCGGGACCGCGGGAAGCGGGCCTTGATGGGGGAAGCGGCTGTGCGCCTCGCCGATTTCACGGTCATCACCTCCGACAATCCTCGTTCTGAAGACCCCCATCGGATCATCCGGGAGATCGAGGATGGGGCGAAAAAGGTGTGGGGTGGGGGAAAGAGGTATGTTATAATTCTTGATCGAGCGATGGCGATTCGCGAAGCCCTCTCGCTGGCGCAACAAGGCGATATGGTGGTGATCGCCGGGAAGGGTCATGAGACCTATCAGATCCTAAGCGACCGCACGATCCCTTTTGACGACCGGCAGGTGGCCCGGGAGGCGCTCCACGAGCTAGGGTTCGGGCGAGGGTAATGGGTGGTCTGGCGAAGGCGGGCGAGGTCGTGGCCGCCGGGTCGCTGCGGAGCAGCGATCAGGTGTCGGAGGTCACCCCCTTCTTCACCGATACCCGGGGGCTGAAGCCCGCTGGTCGCGCCGCCTCTTCGACCGGCGGGCGCGATGACAACCGGGTCCTTCACAGAGAAACGTTCGCGACTGGCGCCGACAACAGCGTCCGTTTGAAACCCGCCGATCTGCAATTCCCCGACCCAGACGTTCTGGTCAGAGTAGACGATCCCCATCGGGACATCAGGTGGTGACGTGCTCATCCGTGTCAATGACCTGGACACCCATTACACCCTTTGGGGAGATGGCAGGCCGGTCGTCCTGCTCCATGGGTGGGGTACTTCCGGGGACTCCCTCAGCAGCATTGCCAAGGCCCTTGAGGACCGATTCCGACTCTACGCCATCGACCTGCCGGGGTTCGGCTGGACTCCACCGCCCCCTGCGGTGTGGGGGACGTGGGATTACGCCTCCCATGTCGAAGCGTTCATGGACTCCGCGAAGATTCCATCGGCAAGCGTTCTCGGTCATTCGTTTGGGGGACGAATCGCGCTCGCCCTTGCTGCGCAGAGCCCGCACAGAGTCCGAAGCCTTGTCCTTGTGGCTAGCGCGGGGATCCGGCCGAGACGAGGGCCTGCACATGCCCTGAAGGTCCTCGCCGCGAAGTTGGGGAAGCGGCTCTTCTCATTCCCGATGTGGGGAAGGCTGGGCGAGCGACTCGTGTCCGCAATCCCGCAACGGGTGGGATCGCGTGACTACCGGAATGCCGGACCGATGCGACCCACCCTGGTCAAGGTAGTCAACGAAGACCTGAGAGGCATGCTGTCGTCCATCCGCGTGCCCACGCTGATCGTCTGGGGAGACAGAGATCAGGAGGTGCCTCGATCCTCGATGGAGATCATGGCGGGAGCGATCAGAGGGTCACAGTTGGAGGTCCTGGAAGGGGCCGGCCACTTCCCGTTCGTGGATAGGCCTGACACGTTCGGCAGGCTGGTGAGGGATTTCCTGTGTCACGTGTGGAAGTGAAGGCCCCACTGACGGCGCTCCTTTCTCGCATCCTGCAGCGGGTTGCCGCAGCCCTTCTGCCGTACGCGTTGGTCGTCGTGGGCCGGCACCTGGACATTGTCTATATCACGCAGTTGGAGCGCTACAACAGCCCGCGCCTGTGGGGCTGGATCTCCCGCCACTGGCGGGTCGTCCTCGACGGTCGGGCGGCAATCGTCCAGGGAGCGGTCCTGGTAGCGGGGATCGGCCTCTCGTACCTTCATCTCCCTGCCATCACATTTTACATCGCCTGGGTGGCAGCCGGGATGTGGCTTTGGGCCAGGCGGTCTTCGCTCCAGGTCAGCCAGCGGCTGCAGTTCACGCCCCGAGCGGTCCGCCTAACGGCAGTCACGCTCATCCTTGCGGCGGCGATGATGCTTGGAACCACGGTCCTGGCCGCGGCCTTGCTGTCTCGGGTCATCGTCGCCCCCCGCACCTTCCTTGTCGGCATCGGCCTTGCCACCGGGCTTGCGTTCGTATCCGAGATCGCGGCGGGATCGGTCCTCTTGGCAAACCTGATCCTGGCTCCGCTGGAGCGGGCTATCAATCAGCGGTTCTATGAGCAGGCGAGGCAGCGGATGCGCAGGTATCCCGGGCAGGTCATCGGGATCACGGGCAGCTATGGGAAGACGACGACGAAGTTCATCACCGCCGCGCTGCTGGGGAGACGCTATGCGGTTTTCAAGACCCCTGATGGGGTCAACACCACCATGGGCATCACCCGAGTCGTTCGCGAGGATCTCCGGGACGAGCACCGGTTCTTCGTCGTGGAGGTGGCCGCCTACGGCCCCGGTGAGATCCGGGAGGTGTGCGGCATCCTGCGACCCAAGCTCGGGATCCTCACTGCAGTGGGAGTCCAGCATCTCGAGCGGTTCGGCACCACTGAGCGGATTGCCGAGGCCAAGTATGAGTTGATCGCCTCGCTTCCCTCGGATGGATTGGCCATCATGAACGCCGACGATCCCGGCTGCCTTCGACTGGCGGAACGCGCTCGACGGGAAGGCAGGCGCATCCTCCTTTACGGCGTCGGTGAAGACGAAAGGGTGTTGGACGTTCGGGGCAAGAACGTCAAGATCTCCAATAAAGGCTCGGCCTTCTGTGTGGAAACCGAGGAGGGCACGGCGATGTTCGAGACCAGGCTTCTGGGGAGTTGGAACATCGCCAACATCCTTGGGGCCACGGCCGCGGCTCTGGAATGTGGCGTACCCCTGGAGGAGATCAGGGAGGGGGTCACATCTCTTGCGCCGCCGCCGAAGCGTCTGGAGCTCCGCGAGGAGGGCGGGGTCGTGAAGCTCATCGATGTGGCCAATGCCAATCCGCTTGGGGCACACATGGCCTTGGAGGTGCTGAGCCAGTTTGAGGGGGGTTCGAAGATCCTGATCACTCCCGGCTTGGTCGAGTTGGGCCGGATCGAGGCGGAGGAGAACCGTCGATTGGGCCGGGCCGCCGCCGCGGTCTGCGATTACGTGGTGCTTGTGGGTCCATCGCAGACACGCCCGCTGCGCGAGGGTCTCCGCGAGGGCGGCCTCTCCGAAAGCCGAGTCCTGGTGGCCCGGCACAGCGGTGAGGTGGCGGACTGCCTCAAGGGGATCGTTCGCCAGGGAGATATTCTTCTGTATGAGAACCGCCTTCCTGATACGTACCTGGAGCTGTCGTGAGCAGCACCGTCAAACGAATAGGCCTGATTTTCGGAAGCCGCTCCGTCGAGCGAGAAGTCTCGATCATGACCGCCAGCAAGGTGTACGAGGTCCTGCTGAAGCTGCGTGACCAGTTTGAGACGTTCCCCATCTTCCTCGCTGCGGACGGCACTTGGCTCTCCGGTGAAGCTGTTCGAGAGCTGTTGTCCGTGGATGCTGAGATCCGGAGTCTGGCGGAGCACGGCTCGCAGGTGGGGTCGCCTGAGAGGGCCAGGATCGATGCCGAAAAGCTGCGGTTGAATAGAGAGAAGTACACGCCGCAACTTGCCAACCTGGACCGGGGTCCGCAAGCGGCGGGCGTCGAGCTGCTTTTTCTGGCGCCCGATCCGTCCGTTCACTCCCTCGTGCCCCGGGAGGAGCGGAGGGCATGGCTTCGCAAGCAGCCCCACCCGAAGATCGATGTCGCGTTCCCCGTCATCCATGGAACACACGGGGAGGATGGCACGATCCAGGGCCTCTTCGAGCTTGCAGACCTCCCGTACATCGGGGCTGGCGTGGTGGCCTCGGCGGTGGGGATGGATAAGATCATCTCCAAGCTGGTCTTCCGCGGCGCGGGACTTCCTACCGTCGAAGGAATCGCGATCACGCGGCGGCAACTGTTGGAGGATGAAGCGGCGGTGCTGAGGGCGATTGAGATTCAGCTTGAGTACCCGCTGGTGGTGAAGCCGGCGGTGGCGGGCTCGAGCGTTGGCATCGGGCTGGCCAGAGCTGCCGATGAGGTCGTGGGCGCCTTGCGACAGGCTATGCGCTTCTGCCAGCGAGTGCTGGTGGAGCGAGCCGTGGAGCACAGGATCGAGGTGCAGTGCGGTGTCCTTGGGAACCATGCCCTGACTGTCTCGGAATGCGAAGAGCTCCTCTGCGCCGGCGCCATTGTGAGCTACCAGGAAAAGTACCCGGAGGACAAGAGGGCTGGGAGGGGAGACCTTGCCCCGAGCGTCATTCCTGCCAGGATTCCCGGGGCACTCAATGACGAGGTGAGGCGCCTGGCAGCAGAGGCCTTTAGGGCAGTCGACTCGCGCGGCATCTCCCGTGTCGATGTCCTCATCGATTCGACCACGATGAAGCCCTACGTCAATGAGATCAATACGATGCCAGGGTCTCTATCCTTTGCCCTCTGGGAGGCGAGCGGAGTCAAGCCTGCGGAGCTTGTCCTCCGCCTGGTGGATCTGGCGCTGGAGGCCCATCGAGAAAAGAGCATGACACAATTCCAATCGAAGGAAGGCAGGGCGTTAGTGGATCGCCGGCATCTCGTGACGCCAGGCAAGTGACCCGAGGGACACGGTATAGGGTAAAGGGTAGAGGGTATAGGGTAAGGAATGAAAAATCTAACGGTCAGCGAGATCTTGAAGCTTGACTATACCCTGTACCCTTGGTACCCATTATACCCTAAACCCTATACCCTCTGTACTGAGAAGGGGTACGCGTACTAATGTTATACCATCTTCTTTTCCCACTGCACCAAACCTACATCATCTTCAATGTCTTCCGGTACGTGACCTTCCGCACGGCCGGCGCCATCCTCACCGCGCTCCTGATCAGCCTGCTTCTGGGGCCCGTTCTGATCCGCAAGCTGCGGGAGTTGCAGATCGGCCAGAGCATCAGGAACGACGGCCCCGAGCGGCACCTGAAGAAAGCCGGAACGCCTACGATGGGTGGCCTTCTGATCCTGGCTTCTGTGTTCATCGCTACATTGCTCTGGGCGAATCTCACCAATCGGTTCGTCTGGTTGGCCCTGTTCTGTGCGGCTTGGATGGGCGCGCTCGGCTTCGCCGACGACTACCTCAAGGTCGTGGGCAAGAACAGCAAAGGACTTTCGGTCAGGGCAAAGCTGATCTGGCAGATGATTCCGGGTTTGCTGGTTGGGGGCGTTCTCTACCTCAACCCGGTGGATGCTTCCACGACAAAGCTGGCCATCCCCTTCTTCAAGCGCTGGATGCCCGACCTGGGGTGGGGCTATGTCATCTTCGTTGCTCTCGTCATCGTGGGGAGTTCGAATGCCGTCAATCTGACCGACGGCCTGGACGGGTTGGCCATCGGCCCGATCCTGATGGCCTCTGCCGCATACACGGTTCTGGCCTATGTAGCAGGGCATGCCGCCATTTCCCACTATCTGCAGGTTGTCTTCGTGAGGGGGAGTTCTGAGCTGACCGTCTTTGGCGGGGCCATCGTCGGGGCGAGCCTGGGGTTCCTCTGGTACAACGCCTACCCCGCGCAGCTTTTTATGGGCGATACCGGCTCCCTGGCGCTTGGAGCCGCCCTGGCAACCATGGCCGTTTTGGTCAAGAACGAGTTGCTCCTCCTGATCGTGGGCGGGGTCTTCGTGGCGGAGGCGACCTCGGTGATCCTCCAGGTCTTCTCCTACCGGGCGACCGGCAAACGGGTCTTCCGGATGGCGCCGATCCATCATCACTACGAGCTGAACGGGATGGCGGAGCCGAAGATCATCGTCCGGTTCTGGATCATCTCCTTCATCCTCGCCCTCCTGTCGCTGACCACGCTGAAACTGAGGTGAGACATTGAAAGGCGTTCCAAGTTCCAAGTGCCAAGTTCCATGTTGAAGAAGCGCTCAAGTCGAACCCCGAACCTCGAACTCGGAACCTGGAACCGCGAAGCAATACTCGGAACCTGGAACTTGGAACTGCAGAGCGGTAGCGATGCTTGATCTGGCCGGAAGGCGGGTGGTGGTCGTAGGGCTGGCGCGGTCCGGAGAGGCGGCCTGCCGCATGCTGCTCAAGCAGGGCGCGACCGTGATCGGGACGGATCAGCGGGACGAGCGGGAGCTCGGGCCGGACCTGTGCGGCCTGCAGCGAGATGGGGTCATCCTCGAATTGGGAGGGCACCGTCCCCATTCGGTGCTCTCGGCCGATCTCGTCGTGGTCAGCCCCGGCATCGATCTCCGTGAACCGCTGTTTCAGCGAGTTCGGGCAGCAGGTATCCCCGTCATCGGTGAAGTGGAGCTGGCCTACCGGTGCAGTCATGCCACGTTCATCGGCGTCACCGGGACCAACGGGAAGAGCACGACCACCACCCTCTTGGGCGCGATCCTCAAGGAAGCCGGCCTGCCTTCGCTGGTGGCGGGGAATATCGGCACGCCTCTCTGTCAGGTCACGCCGGGCCTTCCGGCGGGCGAGCTTGTGGTGGCGGAGCTGTCCAGCTTTCAGTTGGAGACGATCGAGGAGTTCAGGCCTCGCGTGGCCCTGCTCTTGAACCTCGCCCCGGATCATCTCGATCGGTACGACCGGGTGGAGGACTATTATCTGGCCAAGGCCCGACTCTTTGAGAACCAGGAGTCGTCGGACTATGCCGTCGTCAACGCGGACGATCCGCTGGTCCTGGAGGCGGCACGGAAGGCCCGCTCGCGGAAGGTGGCGTTCAGCCGGAGGACACGCCTCGCCGAAGGCGCCTACCTCGACGAGGATCACCTTATCCTGGCCCTCTCGGGGAGGCATGAGGACATTTGCCGATGGGGTGACGTCAAGATCAAGGGCGTGCACAACCTGGAGAACGCCCTCGCCGCCAGCCTGGCTGCAGCACTGGTGGGCGCGCCGCGAGAGGCGATCCGAAAGGCCCTCGGGCGATTCGAGGGATTGGAGCACCGTTTGGAATTCGTCGCCGAGATCGGTGGGGTCCGCTACATCAATGACTCCAAAGGGACGAACGTCGGCGCGGTGGTCCGCTCCTTGGAGAGCTTCGCCGCCCCCCTCGTGCTGATCGCCGGTGGCAAGGACAAGCAGAGCGACTTCACGCCCTTGGTCCCGCTGGTCAGGGGGCGAGTCAAGCGGCTGATCCTGATCGGTCAGGCGGCAAGTAAGCTGAGGTCCCAGCTCGACCGTGCCTGTCCGATGGAGGAGGCTTCAACTCTCGAGGAGGCAGTCCGGCGGGCTGCCGCCAGCGCGTCGCCAGGAGAAGTTGTCCTCCTGTCTCCAGCCTGCGCGAGCTTCGATATGTTCACCGACTTCGAAGACCGAGGGCGGGCATTCAAAGAGGCCGTACGGAGGCTGGCATCGTGACGGCGAGGCGGCTCCCCTATGATCGGCTGCTCTGCACCGCCTCCCTGCTCCTGGTCGGAATCGGGGTCGTGATGGTCTATAGCTCCAGTGCCATCAAAGCCCAGGAGAAGTATGGGGACCCCTTCCTCTTCCTGAAAAAGCAGCTCCTCTGGACCGTGATCGGCCTGGCGGTGATGGTCTGGGCCATGCACCGTGATTACCGCGCCTTCCAGCGGTATGCGGCCCCTCTGTTCCTGGCCTCCTTGCTGCTCTTGCTCCTGGTCCTGATCCCGTCGGTCGGGGTCAAGGTGAACGGCGCACGACGATGGCTCCGGGTGTTCGGGATCTCTTTCCAACCCTCCGAGCTCGCCAAGCTCGCGCTCATCCTGGTACTGGCCAGCTTCTTCGCCAGGAAGACCGATCGGATGCAGAGCTTCATCCTGGGGTTCGCTCCGCCCTTCCTCCTCTCCCTGCTCTTCGCTGGGCTGGTGGTGATGCAGCCCAACTTTGGAACAGGGGCCGTGCTGATGCTCGCGGCCATGTCGCTCTGCTTCATGGCCGGGGTCCGACTCACTCACCTTGCAACCGCGCTCGTCGCGGTCGGGTCCCTCGCCCTCATCATCGTCCAGGGCCACCCGTACGCCAAGGCCCGGTTGCTGACCATGATCGATCCGGTTCATGCCTCCTCCAAGGCCGCCTACCAGATTCACCAGTCATTCTACGCGTTGGGGCCGGGAGGGATCCTGGGGCGTGGGCTTGGCGACAGCATCCAAAAGCTCTTCTACCTGCCCGAGTCCCATACCGAGTTCATCTTCGCCATCGTCGGCGAGGAGATGGGCTTTGTGGGAGCCCTCCTGGTGATCTTCCTCTTCGCCATCCTCCTCTGGCGCGGGACGCGGATCGCGCTTCGGGCACCGGACCTCTTTGGAACCTATGCTGCCATGGGGGTTACCTTTACCATCGTCTCGCAGGCCGCCATCAACCTTGCGGTGGTCGTCGGGCTGCTCCCCATCACTGGCGTGCCCCTGCCGTTCGTCAGCTTCGGCGGCTCGTCTCTGGTCACCACCTTCCTGTGCGTCGGCATCCTGCTGAGCATCTCCCGTTATCAGGTCGCGAGAGCTCGACCCTCGTGAAGATTCTCATCGCTGCAGGCGGGACAGGAGGTCATCTCTTTCCTGCCATTGCATTGGCCGAGGAGCTCGGCTCCAGGCTTCCGGAGCTCTCCATCCTTTTCGTCGGGGCCGAGGAAGGGGTCGAAGCGTCCCTGCTTGCCAGCAGGGGGTGGGACTTCCAAGGAATACGGGCTTCCGGCCTGCTGGGGAAGAGGCTGTCCCAGCGCCTTCGAAGCCTTGGACTGATCCCATCGAGTCTCACCCGGTCGCGGTCGATTCTCCGGCAGTTCTGCCCCGATATCGTCGTCGGATTCGGCGGCTACGCCTCCGGCGCCGTGGTGCTGGCGGCGGTCCTTGCGGGAATCCCCACGGTCATCCATGAACAGAACGCCTACCCCGGGCTCACCAACCGAAGGTTGGGCAAGGTCGTCGATCTCGTGGCCGTTGCCTTCGAGGCGGCGTCGGGCTATTTCCCTAAGGGCAAGGTGCGCGTGACCGGCAATCCGGTTCGGAAGGAGCTTTTCGGCGTCAACCGGGCCGAGGCGATCGCCAGATTTGGTCTGGATCAGCACAGCTTCACGCTGCTGATCTTCGGCGGCAGCCAGGGGGCCCACCGGCTGAACCAGGCGGTCCTGGAGGCGCTCCCGATGCTTGAGCCGGAAAGAGAGCAGATCCAGTTCCTGCATGCGACGGGGCACCGCGACCTCGCGACGGTCCGACAGGGGTATAGTGCGGGAGGATATCGGGCGGTGGTGGAGCCGTTCTTCCGGGAGATCGCTGCGGCCTATGCCGCCGCCGACCTCTGTCTCTGTCGGGCCGGCGCCGGCACCGTGGCGGAGCTCTGTGCCCTGGGGAAACCTTCGGTTCTCGTGCCGTTTCCCTATGCCACCAACGATCATCAGCGCCGGAATGCCGAAGCGGTGGTCGCCTCCGGCGGAGCGCGAATGGTCCAGGACCGCGGGCTGAACGGGATCGTCGTGGCCGGGATTGTGAGAGAGTTTGTGTATGACAGGGAAAGACTTCGCGCCATGGCCGACAGGGCAAAGACCCAAGCGCTGCCGGACGCCGCGGCCCGCTTCGCCGATCTCGTGACGCAATCTGCCCGTCTGCGTCGGTCGCGTGCCAGATCCGGTAGGAGTCGACAGTCCACAGTCAACAGTCCACAGTCAACGGTCAATACTTCACGGTGTAGGGATGTTTAAGAAGATCCGGCGCATCCACTTCGTCGGGATCGGGGGGGTCGGGATGAGCGGGATCGCCGAGGTCCTACACAATCTCGGCTACCAGGTCAGCGGGTCAGACCTGAAAACCTCAGAACACACCATCCGCCTCCAGGAACTCGGGGTTGCCATCTGGATCGGGCATGATTCGGCTCACGTGCGGGACGCCGACGTGGTGGTCCGGTCCTCGGCTGTGCCACCCGAGAATCCCGAAATCCTGGCGGCAAGAGTTCACTCGATCCCGGTCATTCAGCGAGCCGAGATGCTGGCCGAGCTGATGCGTATGAAGTACGGCGTGGCGGTTGCGGGCACCCACGGAAAGACCACGACGACCTCCATGGTGGCCACGGTCCTGGCGAAGGCGGGCCTTGACCCGACCATGGTCATCGGCGGCAGACTGGATGCGCTCGGCAGCAATGCGAAACTCGGCCGGGGCGAGTTCATGGTCGCGGAGGCCGACGAGAGCGACGGCTCCTTCCTCAAGCTTACCCCTACCATCGCCGTGGTGACCACCATCGACGCCGAGCACCTGGATTACTACCGAGACCTGCAGCAGATACAGGAGACCTTCATCGAGTTCATCAATAAGGTCCCTTTCTACGGCTCTGCTGTTCTCTGTCTCGATCAGGGACATATCCGAAATCTGCTGCCCAGGGTGTACAAGCGGGTTGTCTCGTACGCGCTCGCAACACAGGCGGACTTGACGGCGGAAGGTATCTCGTTGCAGGGGATGACCTCGACGTTCAAGGTCCGTTTCAAAGGACAACCTCTCGGGGAGGTACAGCTTGGTGTTCCCGGCCTGCACAACGTCTCTAACGCGTTGGCCGCTGTGGCCGTCGGTCTGGAGCTGGATATCGGATTTGACGTGATCCGCGCGGCGCTGGGCGAGTTCTCCGGGGTGGCTCGCCGTTTCGAGGTGAAGGGTGTGCCCCACGACATCATGGTGGTCGATGATTACGCTCATCACCCGGCGGAGATCCAAGCCACGCTGGGGGCTGCCAAGAGCGGCTTTCGGCGGCGCCTCATAGCCGTTTTCCAGCCGCACCGCTATACCAGGACCCGGGCGCTCCTGTCCGAATTCCTACCGGCCTTTGACCTGGCGGACCGACTCATCCTCACCGAGATCTATCCCGCGGGGGAAACGCCCATCGCAGGCATCTCCGGTCGGCAAATCGCCGAGGGTGTTGCGCGTCGCGGCTGGCCTGAGGTCCTTTACGCGCAGCGTAAGGAGGAGATCCCGGAGCTGGTGACGGAGATGGCCCGTCCCGGCGATCTGATCATCACCATGGGTGCGGGCGACATCTGGAAGGCCTGCGATGAGATCGTCCGCCGTTTGGAGGAAAGGGTGTAGGGTGAATGGTCTAGGGTATAGGGTCTAGGGTGGAATAGCCAGGGTGTAGGGTAGAGGGTAGAGGGTCTAGGGTAAAGGGTCAGGGTCGAGGGTGGAGGGTCTAGGGTTCAGGCTGTAGGGTGAAACTCGGTTGGAAACTTCCTTTTCTATACCCTAAACCCTATCCCCTAGACCCTGCCGTGAAGAGCGACGAGATGATGATGGGGGAACTCGAGCTGAAAGAGAGGCTTCAGGGCTGCATCAAAGGAGAGGTCCTCTTCGGGGAGCCCCTCTGTCGTCACACCTATTTCCGGATCGGCGGGCCGGCCGAGGCGATGGCCTACCCCGCCGACCTCGATGATCTGAAAGCCTTGCTCAAATTGGCGCGGGATGAGGCGATTCCCATCCTGATCCTGGGGGGCGGCAGCAACGTCCTGGTGCTGGACGGAGGTGTCAAGGGTCTCGTCATCAATCTTTCGCGGACATTCCTGGACCTGTCAGTCGTCGAGGACCAGGTCCGGTGTGGGGCTGGCGTGCGGACAAGCCGACTGTTGGCTCTCTCGGCGAAAGCCGGCCTGACGGGTCTCGAGGGGTTGACCGGAGTGCCGGGGACCGTCGGCGGCGCGATCAGGGGGAATGCGGGAACGCCGCTCGGCAGCATCGTCGATCATCTTGACTGGATCCGCATCGTGGACGGCTCGGGCGAGGAGCGGTTCATGTCGCCGGAGGAGCTTGGCATCGCCTACCGGCACTCCGATCTCCCGGCAGGGGCGGTCATCGTTGAAGCCGCGTTCACCCTCCGGAGGGGGGTGGCAGCGGAGATCAGGAAAACGATTTCGAGGTTGCTGGTTCATCGCAATCTGACGCAGCCCGTGGAGGTTCGATCCGCCGGCTGCATCTTCAAGAATCCTCCAGGTGACTTCGCGGGGCGTCTGGTGGAGCAGGCGGGGCTGAAGGGGCTGCAGCGGGGCGGGGCGCAGATCTCCGAGAAGCACGGTAATTTCATCGTGAACCTCGGTGGAGCCACAGCGGCGGATGTGCTCTGGCTGGTGGAGCGGGCAAGGGCCGAGGTGAAACCCAAGACGGGGGTGACTCTTGAACTGGAGATCCAGATCGTCGGATCGCCCACCGCAGGCTGAGGACGAGGGCGCGTTTCGCCTCAATCGGCGGTACTTGAGGCGCGCGTCGGAAAGGACCAAGCGGCCGGGGCGAGCGAGACTCCTGGCAGCTCGACTCGGTCCACGTTTCTGGCGGGGGGCGGAACTGGTGGTCCTCGCTGTCGCGGCCCTCATGCTGGGGCAGACCGTCTGGCGGGAGGTCCCACGGCCTCTGCGCCTGCGCTATTTCCAGATCACCGGCCTCATCGTTGAGGGGAACCGGCGAGTGACCACAGCGGCAATCATCGACAGCCTCGACCTGCCGGCCCATGCGAGCATCCTGGAGGTCGATCTGAGGGCCCTCGCGGGGCAAATCATGCGCAATCCCTGGATCAAAACGGCCAGCGTAAGCCGGCACCTTCCGGCCAGCCTGATCATTCGCGTGTCGGAGCGGACGCCCCGGGTGGCCCTTCTGGCCGACCGCGCGTATCTGGTCGGCGATGACGGTTTGATCTTGAACGAAGCGGGACCTGAGGAAATGGTCGGCCTTCCGCTTCTGAGAGTCACAGTCGAAGAGCCCCTCGGCGCCGGGAAGCGAATCGATGTCTCCCGGCTCGAGCAGGGGGCCCGTCTGTGGCAGCAGTATCACCAGCACCCCCTCGCACCCGGCATGCAGGCCAGGGAAATCCGCCTGGAAGGCGACGGGAGTTGCACCGTCCTGCTGGGCCGCGGGTTGCCCTATCTGCGCTTCCCAGAGGATGTGTTGCGGTGGCAGTTGGATCGGCTGGCAAGGGTCCTTGAGATCCGGGGGATCAGCCTTCGCGAGCTGGAGTATGCCGATCTTCGGTTCGCCGATAAGGTCATCGTGAAGCCGCTTCCGCGGGAGCGAGGGGCATGACCAGGGAAGGCGAGATCATCACAGGGTTGGACATCGGCACGACCAAGATCTGCGTAATCGTCGCCGAGCTTACGGAAAACGGAATCGAGATCATCGGGTGCGGGACCAGCCCTTCCGGGGGATTGAAGAAGGGGGTGGTCGTCAACATCGATGTGACCGTCGAGTCGATCAAGAAGGCGCTAGAGGAGGCCGAGGCGATGGCCGGCATGTCGCTGGATTCCGCATTCGTGGGCATCGCCGGAGGCCACATCAAAGGTATCAACAGCCGTGGGGTCATCGCCGTCTCCGCCAAGAATCGCGAGGTCACCCAGGCGGATGTCGATCGGGTCATCGAGGCTGCCAAGGCGATCACGCTGCCGCCCGACCGCAGGGTGATCCACGTCATCCCCCAGGAGTTCATCATCGACGACCAGGGAGGGGTTAAGGAACCGTTGGGAATGAGCGGCCATCGGATCGAGGCTGAAATCCATATCGTGACAGGTGCTATCGCATCGGCTGAAAACATCGTCAAGTGCGCGACAAAGGCCGGACTTGAGGTCCGGGACATTGTCCTGCAGCCGCTGGCCTCCAGTGAAGCCACGCTCACCGGCGACGAGAAGGAGTTGGGGGTGATCCTCGTGGACATCGGCGGGGGGACGTCCGACATCGCCGTCTTCGTGAATGGCAGTATCCGCCACACTGCGGTCATCCCGCTAGGGGGCAATCATCTGACCCACGACATCGCCATCGGACTGAGGACTCCTCCCAAATCTGCGGAGGAGATCAAGCGCCAATACGGCTGCGCCCTGGCCTCCCTCGTGGGGAGCGAGGAGGTGGTGGAGGTGCCGAGTGTCGGAGGCCGAAGGCCGCGGCTTCTCTCCCGGCAGATGCTCTGCGAGATCATGCAGCCGAGAATGGAGGAGATCTTCACTCATGTCGCGCTGGACGTGCGGCGGGCCGGATTCATGCAACAGGTGGCCGCCGGGGTTGTCGTCACGGGTGGCTCTTCGCTGATGGAGGGGGTGCCTGAGCTGGCTGAGCAATTGTTTGACTTGCCGGTGCGCCTGGGGATGCCGACGGGCGTCGGCGGCTTGAAAGAAGTGGTGAGTTCTCCGATGTACTCGACGGGGGTGGGCTTGGTGCTCTACGGCGCGGAGCACCGAGAGCAGCGGGACTTCAGCAGACACTCGGAGCGAACGCTGATGGACAAGGTAGTCAAGCGGATGATCCAGTGGGTCAGCGACTTCCTGTAGTTCG
>JBGQJI010000003.1:0-48649 GCA_041498975.1 Methylomirabilis sp. (SeqCode) | reverse complement strand
GCCGCGTAGACGGCGCCGCTGAAGCACCACGCGACCAGCACGAGCATCACCGGATCGCGCAGCAGCGTGCGCAGCTCCTTGACGCCGAGGTGCCAGATGTTGCCCATGGTCAGCGCGCCTGCTTCCTGAGCAGCGCCGCGGTCACGCCGATCAGCACCGGTCCCGCGAGCAGCAGGGGAACGAACTCCGCGCGGAGATCGCCGAACCCGAGCCCCTTGGAGAACACGCCTCGCGCGATGGTCAGGAAATAGGTCGTCGGGTACACGGCGCCGACCCGCGCTCCGATGCCTTCGAGCGAGGTCACCGGGTCGATCAGGCCCGAGAACTGCTGCGCCGGCGTGAACGTCAGGATCAGCGTGGCAAACACGGCTGCGGTCTGGCTGCGCAGGAAGCTGGAGGTCAGGAGGCCGAGGGCCGTGGACGCGGTGACGTACAGGAACGCCGCGACCGCGAATGTCGGGAAGCTGCCCTTGAGCGGCACGCCGAACACCCAGATTCCCAAGGCGGTGAGCACGAGGAAGTTCAGCATCGCCAGCGCGATGTAGGGCGCCTGCTTGCCCAGCAAGAACTCCAGCCGGGTCGTCGGGGTGACGTAGAGGTTCACGATGGAGCCGAGCTCCTTCTCGCGCACCACCGACAGGGAGGTCAGGATCGCGGGAATCAGGAGCAGCAGCAACGGGATCACCCCTGGCACCATCGCGACGATGCTCTTGACGTCGGGGTTGTAGCGGAACCGGTTCTCGATTTGGAAGGCCTGTGCCGCGACGCCTATGCGGGCTCGCCCCTGGGCGCTGAGCCACTGCAGGTGCATGCCCTGCACGTAGCTGCGCGCCGTGTCGGCGCGCCGGGGCATGGCGCCGTCGAGCCAGGCGCCGATCTCCACGCGGCTGCCGCGCTTGACGTGGCGCGCGAACTCGGGCGGGATCTCGATGGCCAGCGCCAGCTCGCCCGTGCGCAAGCGCCGCTCGAATTCCCTGTCGTTGGCGATGGGCGGATGCTCGGTGAAGTAGCGCGAGCCGGCGATGTTCAGCAGGTAGTTCTGGCTGACCGTGGTCTGGTCGCGATCCAGCCCTGCGAAGGCCAGATTCTCGACGTCCAGGTTGACGCCGTAGCTCATCGCGAACATCAGGAGCACGCTGCCGAGGATGGCCAGGCCAAGACGAATCGGGTCGCGACCAACCTCGAGCGTCTCGCGCCGGGCGACGCTCAAGAGCCGCGGCAGGCTGAAGAACCCGGCCCGCGTTCTCTCGACCACCGCGGCGGGTGGGGCGGACGCCGGCGCGGCGGCGACCGCGGGCCCGGAACTACGCTCCGCCACCGCCTCCTCGAGGTACGCGATGAACGCGTCCTCCAGCGTGTGGACCTTGCGCTTGGCCACGAGCGCCGCCGGCGCATCGCTCACCAGCACCCGGCCGGCGTGCATGAGCGAGATCCGGTCGCACCGCTCGGCCTCGTTCATGAAGTGGGTGGAGATGAAGATCGTGACGCCGTCGCGGCGAGACAGCTCGATCATGATCCGCCAGAAGTTGTCCCGCGCCACCGGGTCCACGCCCGAGGTGGGCTCGTCGAGGATGAGCATCTCCGGTCCGTGGATCATCGCCACCGCGAGGGACAGGCGCTGGCGCTGGCCCAGCGGCAGGGTGTCCGGCAATACGTCCATGACGTCGGTCAGGCCGAAGCGCTGCGCCATCTCCTGCACGCGACCCTCGATGCGCGCTTCGGCCATCTTGAACAGGCGCGCGTGCAGGATCAGGTTCTGCCGCACCGTCAGCTCGCCGTAGAGGGAGAACGACTGGGTCATGAAGCCGACGCGGCGACGCGTGTCGATGTCGTTCGCATCCACCGGCTGGCCGAACAGCGACGCCTGCCCCTCGCTCGGAGAGAGCAGCGCGGTCAGCATCTTCATCGTGGTCGTCTTGCCGCAGCCGTTCGAGCCGAGGAACCCGAAGATCTCGCCGCGCGCGATGCGGAAGCTCACGTGATCGACGGCGACGAAGTCGCCGAACCGTGCCGTGAGATCGTGGGCCTCGATGGCCGTCTCGTCGGCCGCCTCCGTCGCGCGCGGCGGGATAGTGACCGCCTCGTGTCCCCGGCGCTGCTCCTCGGGGAGCAGCGCGATGAAGGCCTCTTCGAGCGTCCGCGAGCTGGTCCGCGCCAGGAGCTCGCTCGGGGTGCCGGTCGCGAGCACGCGGCCGGCGTTCATGGCCACGAGCCAGTCGAAGCGCGCGGCCTCCTCCATGTAGGCGGTCGCCACGAGCACGCTCATGCCGGGCCGCTCGGCGCGGATGCGGTCAATGAGATCCCAGAATTGCCGCCGTGACAGCGGATCGACGCCCGTGGTCGGCTCGTCCAGGATCAAGAGGTCCGGGTCGTGGATGAGCGCGCAGCACAGGCTCAGCTTCTGCTTCATGCCGCCGGACAGCTTGCCCGCCGGCCGATGCGGGAAGGGCGCCAGCCCCGTCGCCTCGAGGAGCGCGGCGATGCGGCGCTCGCGCTCGGCGCGGCCATGGCCGAACAGGCGCCCGAAGAAGTCCACATTCTCGAACACCGACAGCGTCGGATACAGGTTCTTTCCCAGGCCCTGGGGCATGTAGGCGATGCGCGGGAACGCGTCGCGGCGGTGCCTCGCGTCGGCCATGTCCCCGCCGAAGACCTCGACCTGTCCGGTTTGGATCGCGCGCGCGCCGGCAACCAGCGAGAACAGGGAGGACTTGCCGACGCCATCCGGGCCGATCACGCCGACCATGCACCCGGCCGGCACGTCGAGGGTGACCGCGTCGAGCGCCAGCGTCTTTCCGTATCGCAGGCTGACATCCCGCAACTGCGCGACGGGCAGTGCGGGCTCGCCCGATGCGTCCGCCCGACGCTCGCGCACGCCCATCGCACGCTCACTCATCGCGGAAGCTTCACGGCGAGGTGGTCGGGCCACTTCGCGTCGGGATCCAGGCGGACGTAGGAGACGCCGGGCAGGCCGGTCTTAACCATCCTGATGTGCTGCTTCAGCAGCTCGGCAGGGATGTGCGCCTTGATCCGGAACATCAGCTTCTCACGCTCGACCTTCGTCTCCACGGTTTTCGGCGTGAACTGCGCCACGTCGGAGACGAAGGTCGTCCGCGCAGGAATCACGAGGTCGGGCGCCGCGTCGAGCACCAGGCGGACCTCGGCCCCCACGGCGACCCGGCCCGCCGTCGCCGTCGGCAGGAAGAAGGTCATGTACACGTCGGTCAGGTCGACCAGATTGAGCACGCGGCCGCCGGCCGAGAGCACCTCCCCCCGCTCGGCCACCTTGACCTGGACGCGTCCGAGGATGGGGGACTTGAGCGTGCTGTCGTCGATATCCGTCGTGACTCGCTCGATGCGCGCGGTGGCCGCCCGGATGGCGGCCTCTCGAAAGTCCACGTCGACTCGCGCCGCTTCCAGCGCCGCCTTGGCGGCCTCTCTCACGGCTTGGGCCTGGGTGAGCGCCGCCTCGGCCGACGCGCGACGGCTCACGTACTGGTCGTACTCCTGGCGGTTGATCGCGCCGGGCGCGAGGAGCGGCAGGGCGCGCTCGACATCCTGCCTGGCCAGGACCAGCTCGCTCTCGCGCTGGGCGATCGCCGCCAGCGAGCTCTGCAACTCGCTCGCTCGCTGAACGACCGTGGCCAGCGCCCGTCGCTTGTCCTCGCGTGCCTGCTCCAGCTGGGCTTGGTTCGTCCTCCGATCCGCTTCCAGGTCAGCCATATCCATCCGGACGAGGACCTGGCCGGGCTCGACGAGGTCGCCCTCCTTAACCAGGACCGCGATGATCCGGGTCGGCCGCTTGGTGGCGATGTCGTACTCGGTGGCCTCGATGCGGCCGTTCCCAGACGCGAACCCCGGTGGAAGCGTGGGCCCCCGGAAGTACTCGACGACCCTCGAGACGACGCCGCGGGCCGTGTCCGAGTAGTGCCAGGTGGCCCAGCCCGCGAGCGCGACGAGAACCAGCGCGCCGGCGATGGCGATGCGTTTCATCGCTCGGCCGCTCATCCCGAGCCCGCGCCGACGCGGTGGATCAGGTGGTCCAGCTGCGTCCATCGTCTTTTCGGTGGTGAGTAGGGTCATTTGTACCCCCGCAACTCCATGCACCGGATCGAGAGGTCATGCGCGACGTGGGAACCGACGCTGTCCAAGGCCTTCCCGACGCACTCGTTCTGATCGCGGCGGAGATTTGCCGTCGTTGTGTTCAACTGACCCTCCGTTTGTGACCGACACATCAGCCGGCAAAGACCGCGCCACACCTCCGAGAGGCACCCGAACGCAGAAAAGTCGATGGCTTGTGGTGGACCGGTCGATTGCGCCCGACGTCGGCCATGCGATTTCGAATGCTCGGGCACGCGGTTCCGCACGAACGTCCACCGAAAGCGCAAGCCTCGCGAACCCGGTGGCGCGGGTCGCTACTCCACATCAGGGTCACCGTCCATGCGCTCCGCCGGCCGGGGCGTGTCCGTCGCGTCGAGACCTAGCCGGCTGATGCGCGGGTCGAGACTCTCGCTGAACCGGGTGACCGCCGTGTGCGACAGTGCGGACAGCGCCTCGAGCTCCCCGGGCGACAACTGGAGACCGGCCTCCCATGTCGCCGCCGCGGGATCCGCGAAAAATCGCACACGGAAACGTGGGTCCGTCGCCAGCTTACCGATTGTTCGCTCGACCGCGAGTTGAGTCACGGATGCACCTCGCTTTTTCGATGCCCGCATTCGGCGCAAGCAGAGCGCCACATGACGCATGCGGTGCAAGCGACGCGCCAGATCTCCGGAACACTGGCCAACGCTGGAAAGTCAATCACTTACGGTGACGTCCGGGAGGGGGGCAGGACTCAGGCCGCGCGATTCCGCAGGACGAGTACGCGATTCCGCACGGATACCGGTCGAAAACGCACAGCGCACAGCGCTGCGGCGGACTGCCTCAGCCGCAGCACGCTCCGTCGAGGTGCGCGGCCGTCGTCCCGCCGGCCAGCTGTCGGCGAACAGCCGGGGCTACACCGAGTGCCTGTCCAGCCCGAAGCGGCGGATACGCCGGAGAAGCTGCGTGGGGCTGAGACCGAGTGCGGCGGCGGCCCGCGTCTTGTTGCCCCCCGTACGCCGGAGCGCTTCGACGATCAGGCGCTTTTCCTGTTCGGCGATGATGAGCGTGCTGGTCGCGGTTTCCGTCGGCGGGGCAGCGACGGCAGGCGCAGTGGCAGGTACGGCCTCGTCGCGCGGCCGCCGCGCGAGGCCGAGGTGCTCCACCGCGATCAACTCGCCCTGCGAGAGGATGAGGGCCCGCTCGAGGGCGTTCTGCAACTCACGGATGTTGCCCGGCCACGAGTGCGCCAGCAGCAGATCCCGCGCCTCGCGGTTCAGCCCGGGCTCCGGCTTGCCCATCTTGGCGCCCAGCTCGCGCACGAAGTGATCGGCGAGGAGCAAAACGTCCTCGCCCCGTTCGCGCAGGGCCGGCAGATGGATCCGGAACACGGCCAGGCGATAGTACAGGTCTTCGCGAAACCGGCCCTCCGCGACCCCGCGTTCCGGGTCGCGGTTAGTGGCCGCGATGAGACGGACATCGGCCTTGAGCGTCGTCGTGCCGCCGACGCGCTCGTAGCGTCGATCCTGCAGCACGCGCAGGAGCTTGGCCTGCACGGCGGCCGTCAGCTCGCCGATCTCGTCGAGGAAGAGCGTGCCGCCGCCGGCCAGCTCGAATCGACCGCGCTTGAGCCGGTCGGCACCCGTGAAGGCGCCGCGCTCGTGGCCGAAGAGTTCCGACTCGATCAGCGTCTCGGGCAGCGCCGCGCAGTTCAGGGCGATGAACGGGCCGTCGGCCCGCGGGCTCGCCTGGTGGATCGCCAGAGCCAGGACCTCCTTGCCGGTCCCACTCTCCCCCGTGAGCAGCACGGTCGTGTTCGTGACGGCTACCTTTCGGGCGTCCTCGACAGCCGCGACGAACTTCGGCGCGCGCCCGATGATGGCGTCGAAGCCGAAGCGGCCGTCGAGCGTGGTCCGCAGCGACGCCACCTGCTGCTCGAGCTTCTGCGCCTGCGCCTCGATGGCCCCTAGCCGTTGCTGGTGCTCGGCCAGCCGCTGGTGTTGGATTCCGATGACGATCCGGCTCGCGACGACGCCGGCGACCTCGACGTCGACGCCGTCGTAATAGTACGGCTCATGCTTGCCGAAGAAGAGCGCACCGCCGATCTCGTCGCCGAACTGCATCGGCACCAAGAAGAAGCTCTGGTACCCGGCGGTGAGCATGACCCGATCGCCTGCGAAGACCGGATCGAGTTCCCTCGAGGCCTCGACGAAGAGGACCGGTCGGCCCGCCATCACCGCTCCGGCGTAGGAGAACTCCTTGGTAGGGATGCTCTCGACACCAGGCACTGGCGGTTCGCCGACCGTTCCAAAAAACGCGTACTCCGCGGCGGCGGGCTTGAGGAGGATCACTCCCAAGGTGTCGAAGTCGATCGCACGCCGCAACGCCTCACCGAGGGGCGCGAGAACCTGGCTCACGTGAAGCGTGGTCCCCAGCATGTGCGTGATTCCCTGCAGCAGTCCCAAGTGGTGCTGGACCCGGCGCTGCCGGTGAATCAGGACGATCATCTCGATGAGCGGGCCGATCAGGTGCCCGACGCTGCGCAGCCGCTCGATGTGGACGTCGTCGTAGGCGTCCGCGACGCGACTCCCCGCGCCGAGTTCGCCGATCACGCGCTTGCCGTTCATGAGCGGCACGAACACCGCCGATTGCAGCCCCGCCGCTCTCAGCTCGTCCGCGTGACGGACGAAGCGGGGATCGGCCTGAAGGTGCGAGGCACAGAGCACCTCGCCGTCGAACACCACGGCGAGAGGTGAGTCGGCGACCGGGATACGCGCCGTGCGCTCCAGGTCCGTCGTATAGCGTTCCGTCCGAGGCAAGAATCCTGGTGTGCCATGTTCGGCGAACACTGAGAACGTTCGCCGGTCCTCGGCAAGGGCGCCGATGTCCAGACGATCGTGGGGGACGAGCGGACGCAGTGCCGTCGAGAGTTCATTCAAGAAGAGTCGCGGCTGAAACTCCGCGTGGAGCGCTCGCCCGATGGCCGCGAGGCAGACGAGGAGGTCGGAGTCTCGCGGCGTCGGCTCGGCGAGTGGCGTGGCGGCATCCATGCGCGTGCTCCGGCGACATCCTACTAGAGCTGAGATGGCGGCAGCCCGCCCACCTCACTTGCCGAGCTTCTGGAAGTCGTGGGCGTAGCCCGAGCTCCCGTAGACGGTATACCGGATTCTATCGCCCAGAACGATGCCCTGAGCGTTCAGGCTCCACAGCCCGGTTGGCCCCAAGCTATAGGTTTGCTTCCCCGTTCCATCCTCCTGGATGGTGATCTCGGTGAAGCTCATGGCGAGCACCTGGCCTTCGCGGACCAGTCGCGTGACATCTTGGGCCTGTGCCAATGAGGCCATCAGACCTATGGCTGTGGCCAGAAGGCCCGTGACGACAAGAGCGGTGACAAAGCTCCTGCTCCTTCGCATGGTTTTCCTCCTTGCGTAATTGTGAGTCGTCGTGTGCTGGTGTACAGGCTTCGGGTATTGTATCAGAGAGGATTATGAGCGCCAAGGATACAGTCCGTCAACGCTCAAGGCGCTGACAATTTGAGGAAAACCGAGGCACGCCAATCGTGCATGAGGCTTGTAAGTTATTAATGTAAATGGTGCCGGGGGCGGGAGTCGAACCCGCATGAACTCGCGTTCGCAGGATTTTAAGTCCCGTGCGTCTCCCAGTTCCGCCACCCCGGCAATATCCCTCCTGTGGAGGGGGAGTTCGCTCTCCGCATCAAATCATTTGCGCTCGCTCCGAGATCGAAAATGACTTAAGGTATTAGTTAATAATATCTCCATAAACTATTGATTATGATAATATTATCTATGGAATTAGTCGGTGGCTATCCGGACGCTCTTCGCCGGAGGTCCTCCTTCAACTCATCTGCAGCCTTTGTGACCACGATGTTTCCGGAACGGACCACGTAGATCGGTTGGTCTACCTGATGATCATACCGATCTGTCCGAATGATCTCGCTCACGACCAGCTTGACTCGGATCCGGCTCCCGTCCTCGGTCTCATACTCATTCCACTCCTCTCGGAGCGTCCGGAAATCCAGGTCGATCCCGTCAACGGTCTCGTTGCCGACTTGAACCTTGGTCCGCCTAGCCACGGGCTGTCCCCCCTTTCATCCGCTATGGTCCGCCGCGAATCAGCGGCAAAACCTTCCGCCACTGCTCCGGCGTGAGGATCGCCTTCCCCTTCTCGACGGTCTTGATCCGCCCGAAACGGAGCTCAGTTCGAAGAGCCTCTATTCTCCGAATTCTTGCTTCCACGGAAACGATATCGATCTGCTCCCTACTCAGCAAGCCCTGCAGCTCAAGTTCTATGCGCTGTAGCTCTGCCGTCTGGAGATCCGCTGTTCGTTGGAAATCGCTACGGAGAGCCTCAAGGGCCAGGACCTGTTCAGGCGTCAAGGACAGGTCCCGAGCATGCCAGAGCATTAACGTGATGAGTGGGACCTGCTCTCCGAGGACTGGCCGAAGCCGCACCGGAGCCTCAAGGGGGGGCGGCGGCTGAATCGGCGCGCACCCGATGGCGGTCATCAGCATCAGGAGCGACGCGGCAGACAGACGAGCTTTGATCCGGGAGAGGATCATGGATATCCTCGGGCCGGAGAGAGCAGTTGCAGCAGTCGGGCTGGCTCGATCACAATCTCAGCAAGGTTCCCAGGAAAGGATCGGGCTGGAGTGGAGGCGGCGGGCGGACTCGAACCGCCGAATAAAGGTTTTGCAGACCTCTGCCTTAGCCACTTGGCTACGCCGCCGTGGGATGGGCAATGATCGCATCATCCGCTCACTGAGGAAGAAGAGGACACAGGCTGGGTACGGCACGACACGAAATTCGTCACTGATGAACGGACAACGTGCCCGACAGGGGCTCTGTGTAACGTAGGTTTGGAGCGGGAAACGGGATTTGAACCCGCGACCCTCGCCTTGGCAAGGCGATGCTCTGCCACTGAGCTATTCCCGCTCACGGTGCAAGACTATACCGTTGCAGGCCGGTCCTGTCAAACGAAAATCTTCCAGCCACTCAGCCGGAAAGGAGCTTCAGAACAGCCTCTGGATCGGCTTTAACCGTGACAGGTCCCGGCGAAAGGCGGATGGCGGCATCTGGGTCTTTCAGGCCGTGTCCCGTGAGGACGCAGACGATTACTGCGTCCCTCGGGAAGCGATTCGTTCGGCAGAACTTGATGAGCCCGGCCACCGAGGCGGCCGAGGCCAATTCACAAAAGATCCCTTCGGAATGGGCCAGGAGCCGATAGGCATCGATGATCTCGCCGTCGGACACCATGTCGATCCGCCCCCCGGATTCCTTCGCTGCCGCTACCGCCCCACCCCAGCTCGCCGGGTTGCCGATCTGGATGGCCGATGCAACGGTCTCGGGCTGCTCGATCACCTTCCCGCGGACGATCGGAGCCGCGCCTTCCGCCTGCCACCCCATCATCTTCGGCAACGATCTGATCCGCCCGTCCTTCAAGTACTCCTGGTACCCCTTCCAGTAGGCGGTGATATTGCCCGCGTTTCCGACCGGAATGAAGTGGTAGTCCGGGCTCCGGCCGAGACGGTCGCAGACCTCAAAGGCTGCGCTCTTCTGCCCCTCGATGCGGTACGGGTTGAGAGAGTTGACGAGCGCGATGGCCCGATCTCCGGAGATCTCCCTCACGATTCGCAGGGCTTGATCGAAATTTCCCTCGATCTGCAGCACCTGGGCGCCATGGATCATGGCTTGCGAGAGCTTCCCCCGCGCGATCTTCGCCTCCGGGATCAGGACAAAGGCCCGAAGGCCTGCCCTGGCGGCGTATGCCGAGGCGGAGGCGGAGGTATTGCCGGTGGAGGCGCAGATCACGGCCCTGGCCCCCTCCTCTACCGCCTTGCTGATGGCCACCGTCATCCCCCTGTCCTTGAAGGAGCCGGTCGGGTTCATCCCCTCGCACTTCAGGTACACCTCCGCCTCTAGCCCCAGCGCTGCTCGCAGCCGCTCGGCGCGTATGAGCGGGGTGTTCCCCTCATTGAGGGTGACGACCGGCGTCCGATCGGTCACAGGGAGGTACGCCTTGTAGCGGTCGATGACCCCTTTCCAGCTCGTGGTCGTCATGACAGGCTCACCCGGCCACCCCTTCAACCCTGAGACAGACGGTCTCCCGGCTCACGACATCGAGATGGTCTATGGCCTTGAGTGAGCGTTGCATGTCGCCCTCTACCGCCTCGTGGGTCATCATGACGATCGGCACTGCGCTCTGCTCCTGGCGCCCCTTCTGGATGACCGACGCGATGCTGATGTTGTTGCTGCCCAGGATCCCCGCCACCCTGGAGAGGACTCCCGGCTTGTCGATCGCCATGATCCTGAGGTAGTAACAGGTGCGGACCTGGGTCATGTCCTTGATTTCGGCCTCCTGATCGGAAAGCTGCGGAGGGGGGACGGGCCTCGCGGTCCGATCCTGGAGCAGGCCCCTGGCGATTTCGGCGATGTCGCTGACGACCGCCGAGGCGGTCGGCATCTGGCCGGCGCCCCGGCCGTAGAACATGAGGGAGCCGACTGCCTCCCCGACGACGTAGACGGCATTGTAGACGCCGCCGACAGAGGCCAGCAGGTGATCTTCCGGGATGAGGGCGGGGTGGACTCTGGCCTCCAGCTCGCCGTTGAGCTGCTTGGCGATCGCCAACAGCTTGATCCGGAACCCCAGGTCCCCCGCATACTCGATGTCAGAGGCATCGACCTTCCGGATCCCCTCGACGAAGATCCGGTCGAAGGGGACGTAGGCGCCGAACGCCAGGGTCGCCAGGATCTGAAGCTTGTGGGCGGCGTCGATCCCGTCCACGTCCAGCGAAGGGTTCGCCTCGGCATATCCTTTGGCCTGAGCCTCTGCCAGCACCTCGGCGAATGGTCGTTTGCTCTCCGTCATCGTCGTGAGGATGTAGTTGCAGGTGCCGTTCACGATGCCGGTGATCGAGCGGACCCGATCGGCAACCAGCCCCTCTTTCACGGCTCGGATCAACGGGATGCCGCCGCAGACGCTCGCCTCAAAGCCGATCGATACCCGCTGAGCGGCGGCGGCCCGGTACAGCTCAAGGCCGTGGGTGGCGAGAAGGGCCTTGTTGGCGGTCACCAGATGTTTCTTCCGAGCCAGCGCCTCCCGGCAGAACCGTAGCGCCGGATCGCGGCCTCCGATCAACTCCACGATGATGTCGATGGCAGGATCGTTGAGCACCGCCATCGCATCGGTGGTCAGCAGGGCCGGGTCCACGTCGACGTTTCGCCTGCGCGTGATGTCGATGTCGGCGATCTTCCGGATGACGATCTGCCCGCCGAGCCGCCGTTCCAGAAGAGCGCCGTTCTCCTGGATCAGCTTCACGACCCCGGACCCCACCGTCCCGAACCCCAATATGCCGATCTGCACCGGTTTCATCGTGACCCCCGCTCCGCTCAGCCGCCCAGGGTTGATGCCAGCCCACTCCTCCAGGCCCGCTCCATCTCGTCGAGGGGAAGATCGATCAGACACGCCGCGCCGCGAAGTTTGAACCTCGTCCCGCCGACGGTCCCGAGACGCTCAAGCGGCACCCGGTGCGCCGCTGCGATCTCCTGAAGCTTTGGCCAGTCGGATCCTCGGAGGGAGACCACGATCCGCGACTGGGATTCCCCGAAGAGAAGGGCGTCGGGACGAATGGTTCCCCCCAGCTCGACATCGACCCCGATCGGCCCTCCCGCTCTTCCCATGCATGACTCAGCCAGTGTAACGGCCAACCCGCCCTCTGAGCAGTCGTGCGCGGACCGAACCAGCCCCAATCGAATCGCTTCCAGACACGAGCGTTGAACCGCCCGTTCCCTCGCCAGATCCAACGACGGCGGCTCACCCCGCACCAGACCGAACCGCACCGCGAGATACTCGCTCGCGCCCAGCTCTTCCCGGGTTTCCCCCAGGAGCGCCACAACGTCACCGTCAGTCTTGAACCACTGGTCCGTGGCAAAGGCGACATCGTCCAGGAGGCCGACCATCCCGATAACCGGCGTGGGGAAGATCGCGTGTCCCGAGGTCTCGTTATAGAAGCTCACGTTGCCACCAGTGACGGGGGTGTCCAGTGCACGGCAACCCTCGCCGATGCCCTTGACCGCCTCCACGAACTGCCACATGATCGCAGGGCGCTCCGGACTGCCGAAGTTCAGGCAATTGGTGATGGCGAGCGGCTCTCCGCCCCCGCAGACGACGTTTCGGGCCGCCTCGGCCACGGCGATCAACGCTCCCCGATAGGGGTCCATGGCGCAGTAGCGGCCATTGCCGTCCACGGACAGGGCGATGGCACGCCTCCCCCCTGCAAGCCGGAGGACGACGGCGTCCGATCCAGGCCGGACGACCGTGTTCAGGAACAGCATGTGGTCATACCGCTCCCAGATCGGCTCCTTGCAGGCGACGTTCGGCGACCGCAGCAGTCCCAGCAGCGCCGTTCCATAATCGCCGGGCAGCGGAAGGCTCGAGAGATCGAGTCGCCGCCATTCATCTATCTCCTCGGGAGGAGCGATCGGCCGGCGATAGGCCGGCGCGCCGTCAGCCAGCGCGGTGGCCGGGACCTCAGCCACGGGCCTGCCATGGTCCAGGACCCGCAATTGCCCGCCCTCGGTCACTCGCCCGATCACGGCCGCATCGAGATCCCACTTCTCGAACACCTTCCTGACCCGCTCCTCGCTCCCCCGCCTGGCCACAACCAACATCCGTTCCTGCGACTCTGAGAGCATCAGCTCATACGGGGTCATCCCGCGCTCTCGCCGGGGAACATGGGCGAGGTCGATCTCGATCCCGGTGCCGCCCCGGCTGGCCATCTCCGCCGTGGCGCAGGTCAGACCCGCCGCGCCCATGTCCTGGACCGCGACCAGATCGTCCCCATCCATCAGTTCGAGACAGGCCTCGATCAGCAGCTTTTCCCGAAACGGATCACCCACCTGGACGGTCGGGCGCTTCTGCTCAGCCCCTTCGTCGAAGGAGCCGGACGCCATCGTGGCGCCGTGGATGCCGTCGCGCCCGGTCTTCGCCCCGACATAGATGACCGGATTGTCCACCCCACCCGCCCTGGCGAAGAAAAGCCGGTCCTTCCTGGCGATCCCGACACACATGACGTTCACCAACGGGTTCGAGCTATACGGCTCGGCGAAGAATGCCTCCCCGCCCACAGTCGGCACGCCCACGGCATTGCCGTACCCTGCGATCCCGCCCACCACGCCGCTGAACAGATACCGGTTCTTCGCATCGCTCAGCGGACCGAACCGGAGCGAATCAAACACCGCGATCGGTCTCGCGCCCATGGTGAAGATGTCCCGGATGATCCCCCCCACCCCGGTCGCCGCCCCCTGGTACGGCTCGATGAATGACGGGTGGTTGTGGCTTTCCATTTTGAAGACGAGGGCGAGCCCGTCCCCGATGTCCAGCACACCCGCGTTCTCCCCCGGACCCTGGAGAACGCGCGGGCCCTTCGTCGGGAGCGTCGCCAGATAGACCTTCGAGCTCTTGTAGCTGCAGTGCTCCGACCACATGGCCGAGAACATCCCCAGCTCGGTCAGGTTCGGCTCCCGGCCCAGGGTCGCCAGGATCCGGTCGTACTCCTCAGCCGTGAGGCCGTGCGACGCGACAAGATCGGGAGTGATGACAGACACCGCCATGGAGAGGGCCTCAGGCGCGGGCAAGGGTGTGAAGGATCGACGCGAAGATCAGGCGGCCATCCTCCGACCCGAGAATCGGCTCTGCGGCCCGCTCCGGATGGGGCATCAGTCCGAGGACATTGCGGCGCTCGTTGCAGACTCCGGCGACATGGTCAAGCGAGCCGTTGGGGTTCGCTTCCTCGGTGAGCGCTCCCTTTTCGTCGCAATAGCGAAAGACGATCTGGTCGTTCTCCACGAGCCTCCTCCACCCCGCCTGGTCGATGTAGTATCGCCCTTCGCCGTGGGAGATCGGCATCCGCACCACCTGCCCCCGCTGCATGGCGGAGGAAAACGGGGTGTGTCCGCTCTCGACCCTCAGATGGACCCACCTGCACCGGTAGTGGAGACAATCGTTGCGCAGGAGCGCGCCGGGCAACAGCCCCGCCTCGGTCAAGATCTGAAAGCCGTTGCAGCTCCCGAGGACCAGGCCGCCCTTGTCGGCAAATCGGGCCACCTCGCGCATGACCGGAGAGAATCGGGCGATCGCGCCGGTTCTGAGGTAGTCGCCATGGGCGAAGCCCCCCGGCAGAATCACGCAATCGGCGCCGTTGAGGTCGGCTTCCTTGTGCCAGAGGTAGCAGGCGTCCTCCTTCAGGACGTTCACGATCACATGATGGAAGTCCTGCTGGCTCCAGGAGCCGGGGAACACCACGATGCCAAACTTCACCCCCCGGCCTCCTCCACCTCGAAGCTGTAATCCTCGATAACCGGATTCGCGAGGAGTCTCCTGCACATCTCCTCAACCCGCGCCCTGGCCTGCTCTCTGGCGTCGCCGTCCAGCCTGACCACCAGGAATTTCCCGATCCGGACGTCTTCTATCCCCTTGAAACCCAGCGTCTCGAGGGCCGACTTCACCGTATCACCCTGGGCGTCGAGGACGCCAGGCTTCAACGTCACGTAGATTTTCGCAGTAAGCATGTTCTCAGCAAACGGTGCGAGGTGCCAGGTTCATTCAGCAGCTTCGCACCTCGCACTTCGCACTTCGCACCTCGAACTCAGAGCCCGACACGGGCGAAAATCTCATCCAGATGCCGCAGATGATAGCCGAGATCGAAGCACTTTTCAACCTCGGCAGCCGAGAGGTGACGGCGGACCTCCGGGTCGGCCAGCAGGAGCTGCTTGAAGGGCTCACGCGACTGCCAGGCCTTCATGGCGTGTCGCTGTACCAGACGGTAGGCTTCTTCCCGGCTCAGCCCTTTGCCGACCAGCGCCAGCAAGACCGCTTCCGAAAAGACTAGACCCCCAGTCAGTTCCAGGTTCTGCCGCATCCGTTCGGGATAGACTAGGAGTCCCTCGAGGACCTCCCGAAATCGGACCAGCAGGTAGTCCAGGAGGATGGTCGAGTCGGGCAGGACGACACGCTCGACCGAGGAGTGGCTGATGTCGCGCTCGTGCCAGAGAGGGACGTTCTCCAGCGTCGCCTGGGCGTAGCTTCTCAGCAGCCTTGCCAATCCGGACACCTGTTCGCAGGCGACCGGGTTTCGCTTGTGAGGCATGGCTGACGATCCCTTCTGGCCAGGGGCAAACGGTTCCTCGGCCTCGAGCACCTCGGTCCGCTGCAGATGGCGAATTTCCGTCGCGAACTTATCCAGCGAGGTCCCGACCAGGGCGAGTGTCTGGACGAATTCCGCGTGCCGGTCCCTGGAGATGATCTGGCTGGAGATCGGCGCCGGCGTGAGCCCGAGGCGGGTGCAGACGTATTGCTCCACAAACGGCGGAAGATGCGCGAAGGTGCCGACGGCGCCGGAGAGTTTCCCGCAGGCCACCGCCTCCCTGGCCCGTCGGAGGCGGTCGAGATCACGTCCCGCCTCGGCATACCAGAGGGCCAGCTTCAAGCCGAAGGTGATCGGCTCGGCGTGCACGCCATGCGTCCGCCCCACCATGACGGTCTGCTTGTGCCGACGGGCCAGATCGGCCAGAACCATGCGGAGCGCCTCCAGATCCTCTATGAGGATGGCGGCCGCGTGCTGAAGCTGAACGGCAAGAGCGGTGTCTACGACATCGTAGGAGGTCAGTCCGAGGTGGAGATAGCGCGCCTCCGGGCCGACCTGCTCCGCCACCGCCGACACAAACGCAATGACGTCATGTCGAACCTCCCGTTCAATCTCCTGGATCCGTTCGAGATCGTAGGCGGCCCGGTTTCGGATCACGGCGAGCGCCTCGCGCGGAACCACGCCGAGCTCGGCCCAGGCCTCGCACGCCAACAGCTCGATGCGAAGCCAGGTGTCGTAGCGGCTCCGTGCCTCCCAGACGGACACCATCCGGGGAAGCGCATAGCGAGAGATCATCGTTCGTCCTCGTTCTCCATGCCCGTGGCTCCGGCGACTTGGTAGCGAAGACGTCCCGTCGAGCCAGCGGGGCCTGTCCTGAGCTTCGTCGAAGGAAGAGATGCGGCCGGATCGGCCGTCAGGAGAGCAGCGCGGCCTGGGGAACAGGACCGATGGAGGTGATGGCAAAGGCCTCGTCGCGCAAGATCCGCCTGGCGACGGACTGGAAGTGATCGACCGACACCGCTTCAATCCCGGCGATGATCTCATCCAGATCATAGCTGCGCTCGAGATAAATCTCCGTCTTGGCGAGGCGAGTCATCCGGCTGCTGGTCCCCTCCAGACCGAGAAAGAGGTTGCCCTTGAGCTGATCCTTTAACTGTTGGAGATCGCCGGGAGTGAGCGGATCCTTTCGAAGGCGGGCGCACTCTGCGCGGATCAGGTCCACGACCTGGCCCGTGGACTCTGGACTGGTCCCGGCGTAGACCACCAGGAGGCCACAGTCGCGGTAGGAGGCCTGGTAGGAATAGATCGAGTAGACCAGGCCGCGTTTCTCGCGAACCTCCTGGAAGAGCCGGGAACTCATGCTGCCGCCCAGCAGGGCATTCAGCAGGTAGATGGCATAGCGATCCTCATGGGCGTAGGGAAGACCGTCCATCCCCAGGCACAGGTGGAGCTGCGCGGTGTCTCGCTCCTCAATCCTCACAGCCGCGGTGGAGATCGGCGTTGGCGGGTCGGAGTGGAAGCTTCGGCCTTCAAAGCCCTCGAAGGCGCGCTGCACCAGATCCACCATCCGCTCGTGCTCCAGGTCGCCGGCTGCCGCCACGACCGTGCGGTCGGGCCGATAGAAGCGATCCATGTGGCGCCGGATGTCGGCCTGCGCCAGGAGGAGCACGGTCTCCTTCCGGCCCAGGACCGGTCTGGCCACCGGATGATCACCCCAGATCGCCTCGGCGAAGAGGTCGTGGACCAGGTCATCCGGGGTGTCCTCCACCATCTTGATCTCCTGGAGAACCACCTGCCGTTCCCGATCGATGTCGTCGGGATCGAGGCGCGAGTGGAGGAAGGTATCGGCCAGGATGTCGATGGCCAGGGGAAGATGCTCGCCCAGCACCTTGGCATAGAAACAGGTGCTCTCCCGGCTGGTGAAGGCGTCCAACGCGCCGCCAACGGCATCCACCGCCCTGGCGATCTCCTCGGCGCTTCGCCGAATCGTCCCCTTGAACAGCATGTGCTCGATGAAGTGCGACACGCCGGCCACCTCCGGCGCCTCGTCCCTGGACCCAACCCTGACCCAGACCCCTATCGATGCCGATTTGACGGAGGGCATCCGCTCGGTGAGGACCACCATCCCGTTCGGCAGCACCCGGCGGTTGTAGAGAGCGGTTGTCATGGATCAGGAAGACCCCCGCTCGGCCTTCTGCTTCCCTTCCGATTCCAACACCTCTTTGCGACTGAGCCGGATCTTCCCGCTCTTGTCGATGTCGATCACCTTGACCATGACTTCGTCCCCCTCCGACAGGACCTCCTCAACCTTTTTTATCCGCTGTTCGGCGATCTGGGAGATGTGCAGGAGACCATCGGTCCCGGGAAGGATCTGCACGAAGGCGCCGAAGTCCATGATCTTGACGACCTTGCCGAGGTAGACCTTGCCGACCTGGGGGACCTCGACGATCTTGCTGATGATCGACAGCGCCTTCTGAGCCGCCGCCTCATCGACCGAGGCGATCTCGACCCGCCCGTCGTCAGAGATATCGATCTTCGCCCCGGAATCCGCCACGATCCCACGGATCACCTTGCCTCCCGGACCGATCACATCCCGGATCTTATCCACAGGGATCATGATGGTGATGATCCTCGGGGCGTAGACCGAGATGCTCGGCCTTGGCTCCGCGATGGCCCGGTCCATCTGGCTCAGGATGTACAGGCGGCCGCGCTTGGCGTGCTCCAATGCCTGCGCCATGTGGCCGGCCGCGATCCCCTGACTCTTGATATCCATCTGAAGGGCGGTGACCCCCTTCCGGGTACCGGCCACCTTGAAATCCATGTCGCCCAGGTGATCCTCGAGCCCGATGATATCGGTCAGGATCGCCATCCGATCCTTTTCCACAACCAGCCCCATGGCCACCCCCGCCACCGCCGACTGGATCGGGACTCCTGCATCCATCAGGCTCAGGCTCGCCCCGCACACCGTTGCCATGGAGGATGACCCGTTTGACTCGAGGATATCTGAGACGATCCGGAGGGTATAGGGGAACTCCTCCTTCGGCGGCAGGACCGCCGCAAGGGCCCGCTCGGCCAGCGCCCCGTGTCCGATCTCCCGCCGACCGGGCCCGCGCATGAACCTCACCTCACCGACGCTGAACGGCGGAAAGTTGTAGTGCAGCATGAAGCGCTTGGTCCCTTCGCCCTCGATGTCATCCAGTCGCTGCTCATCTTCGGACGTGCCAAGGGTGGTGGTCACGAGGGCTTGTGTTTGACCCCTGGTAAACAGGGCCGACCCGTGAGTCCGCGGGAGCACTCCGACCTCGCCGCTGATCGGTCTGACGTCCTCGAGTCCCCGACCGTCCGCCCGCCGTCCCTCCTCGAGGATCATGCGACGCAACTCCTCATGCTCGATCTGCTCAAACAGATGTCTGGCCACCGCCTTCCGATCATCCGGCTCATCGGCGAAATGGGTCATGACCTCGTCATAGAGCTTCTGCCGACGCGTGCGATGCTCCTCCTTCTCCGCAACCCCGGCGAGGGTCCGAAGCTCCTCTCGGGCCAAGGTGCTCACCCGCTCATGCAACTGAGGATCAGGTGGCGGGACTTCGAAGTGCGCCTTCTCGACCCCAAGCTGCTTCGCCAATTCCAGCACCATGTCGATCAGGGCTTGGATCCCCTTATGGCCGAACTGGATCGCCTCGACCATCGACTCCTCGGACACCTCTTTGGCCCCTGCTTCGATCATCACAACAGCAGTACGGGTCCCCGCGACCACGAGATCGATGTCTGTTCGTTCCAACTGCGCATAGGTCGGGTTGAGGACGAACCTGCCGTCAACCCGGCCCACCCGGACTGCGCCGATCGGCCCGAGGAACGGGATCGGCGAGATGGTCAGGGCGGCGGACGCGCCGAGCACCGCCAGGACGTCAGGGTCGTTCTCCTGGTCAGCGGATAACACGGTCGCAATGATCTGGACATCTTGTCGATAGCCCTCCGGGAAGAGAGGGCGGAGTGGGCGGTCGATGAGGCGAGCGGTGAGGGTCTCCTTGTCATGGGGCCGTCCTTCCCGCTTGAAGAAACCGCCGGGGATCTTCCCTGCGGCATAGGCTCGCTCCTGGTAGTCCACCGTGAGGGGAAAGAAATCGATCCCTTGCCGTGGTTGTTTCGACGCCACCCCCGTCACCAGGACGACCGTGTCGCCATACCGAACCAACACGGCGCCGTCGGCCTGCCTGGCCACACGCCCAGCCTCGAGACTGAGAGACTTGCCCTCGATGATCCGCTCGACACGACAGCTCATTTACGAATTCCCAGCCTTTCGATGATCTGCTTATACCGGTTTGAGTCCTGGCTCCTCACGTAATCCAATAGCTTCCGGCGTCGCCCGACAAGACGAAGCAATCCCCGCCTCGAGTGAAAGTCTTTCTTGTGGAGTGTCAGGTGCTCGGTGAGATACCCTATTCGCCCGGTAAGCAGAGCGATCTGTACCTCCGGCGAGCCAGAGTCGGTGTCATGACGTCGATACTGCCCGATGGTCTCTTGCTTGTTTACCGCTGCTTTGGCCACGAGGCCACCCCCTCCTTTCTTCTCAAGTCGTGCCGTTCCAACTCGTTACGTCAACATGGTGAGCCTCGTGCCGTTCCAACTTTTCCGGACACACAATGACGCTTTCCAAAGACCGATTGACCTGCCCACACACCATTGTATCGTGAGGCCAAATAGTTGGAACGGCACCAGGGAACGCGATGACTCTTAGCAGGACACCTGTCGGCGATTCGCCGCAACAAGTTGGAACGTCACGAGATACCTGCATCCACGGGTAGATTATCATAGCCCCTTAGGGGAGTAAAGCCCATTCTTCCGGCGAAAACCGGGGGAAACCGGCAAAAACCTCTTCCGCTTTCCTCCTGTCGCAGTCGATCTGCTGTCGAAGCAGCTCGGGCGTCTCGAAGCGCCGTTCCTCCCGCATGCGTGCAAGGAAGAAGAGGGTAAGCGTTTCCCCATACAACTCCTCGCTCGCCTGAATCAGGTGAACTTCGACCCGTCGGACGCCGCCGCCGAAGGTCGGAGCCGTCCCGATATTGACCAGGGCGCGCCGCAGCCCCTTGCGGAACCATGCCAGGCCGGCATACACGCCGTCCGGAATGAGCAAATCGGCTGTCGCCGGCAAGTTCGCCGTCGGATAGCCCAGCCCTCTTCCTCGTCCCGCTCCCCGCTCGACCTCCCCCCGAATCGCATACGGCCGACCGAGGTAGCGGGCAGCCTGGAGCAGCTCACCCCCGGAGAGCAGGCCGCGAATCAGGGTCGAGCTCACCACCTGGCCGTCCACCGTCATTGCAGGGACCACATCGAGCCCGAACTGGTGTTCTTCTCCCAGGGTTCGCAGGGTGTCCGGGGAGCCGGCCCGACCCTTGCCGAAGGCGAAGTCGTACCCGACACAGATGAATCGTGCCCGGAGGCGATCGACCAGGCAGGTCTTGACGAAATCGCGGGGCGGCGTGTCAGCCAGAAAGGGGGTGAAGGTGACCGCCATCAGAAGGTCGATGCCGAGCGCTTGAATGATCTCCCCCTTGATCGGTAATGGCGTAATGAGCTGAGGGGCTCTCGAAGGGTTCACCACCTCGAGCGGGTGCCGCGCGAAGGTGAAGACCGCCGCCGTTCCCCGCTCCTGGCGGGCCCGCCGTACCACCCGGCGGAAGATCTCCTGATGCCCGAGGTGAACTCCGTCGAAGGTTCCGAGCGCCACCACCAGATAGGGATAGTCGGGTTGCAGGTCCTCCAACCGCTCAACGACGATCATTGCCCGGCCAGGACCCGCACCGGTTTGAGGACGACCCGGCGCGGATCGGTCGCCGCGAACTCCCGGCCGGCCACCGTCGCCTCGGCAAGGGACAGAAGCTGGCGCCGGTACCCCAGCACGCGAACCAGGTCCCCCTTCTCCACCTCAGGGGGGAAGCTGAGGAGCGCGGCGGCCACCGTCCCGCTTCCTTGGACGACCGCGCGAGAGGACTCGGGGTGGATCCTGGCAGCGGGAAGGTGCCCCAGCGCGTCCCCGATCGGGATCAACACCTCTCGGATGCGCCCCTCATCGACGACCTGCCTGAGCTGTTCCAGGGTCAGAGCCTCCTCGAGGAGAAAGCGGCCTGAGCGGACCCGTGTCAATGCGTAGAGGTGTGCGCCGCATCCGAGCGCCCGGCCGATGTCATCGCACAGCGTGCGGGCATAGGTCCCCTTTGAACAGCTTACCTGGATCCTGAAAAAGGGTAGCTCGATCGAAAGGAGCGTAAGCTCGTAGATCGTCAGCGTAATCGGTTCCCGTTCCACGGTCTCGCCGCGACGGGCCAGACGATAGAGTCGCTCCCCGTGATGCTTCTTGGCGGAAAAGAGAGGCGGCACCTGCTGGATCTCTCCGACGAATCCCTTCAGGATCTCCCGCAGCTTGACCGGGTCCACCTCGATCTCGTCGGTCCGGGACAGCACCTTCCCATCCGCGTCCAAAGTGTCGGTGGTGATCCCCAGCCGCACGGTGATCAGGTACTCCTTGTCGGCCTGAGTGAGGAATTGGGCGATCCGAGTAGCCCGTCCAACGCAGAGCGGGAGGACGCCGGTCGCGCGCGGGTCGAGGGTCCCCGTGTGACCCACACGACGGATCTTCAGGAACCGCCGCACGACGTCCACCACATCGTGGGAGGTCATCCCCTCAGGCTTGTTGATGTTCAAGACACCGCTCAGTTCCATGAGTGTCCTTCTGACATGCCGGAGTTTACCCAGCCACGGGAGGCGCGCAGCCGGTCCCACGCTGGCGGGACCGCAGGCGTTCCACGGTCTCCCACGGGACCTCTACCGCCCCCAGCTTGGCGTCGGCGACCACCCCGCCGCCGTGAAAATCGCTCCCGCCGGTTGGAATCAATCGATGCCGACAGGCCAGGGAGAGCAGCGATGCCGTGATCTCTGGAGTGTACCCCTTATAGTAGACCTCGACCCCTTCCAGGCCCGCCTCGGCCATGGCCGGGAGCAGTCGCGCGAGGTCCAGGCGATAGTCGCTTGCGCCCACGATGATCGGATGTGCCAGGCATGCGACGCCGCCCGCCTTCCTGATCAGGTTGACCGCCGCCTCGGGAAGGAGCTTCTGCCCCTCAACATAGCCCGGGCCCCTCCGTCTCAGGAAACGCGAGAAGGCCTCGTCCACCGACTTGACGTATCCGCGCTCCACGAGGGCCCTGGCGATATGGGGGCGTCCCACTGAACCCCCCTGCGCGATCGACATCACACGGTTCCAATCGAGCGGGCAGGCCAGGTCTCCCAGCCTCTCCACCATTGCTCGGGCTTGCGCGATTCGGCCCTCCTGAAGCCGGCAAAGGGCCTCCCGCAGAGAGGCGTCCTCCGGGTCAAGGAAGTAGCCGAGGACATGGACCTCGTCACCGTTCGCGGTGGCGCTCACCTCGATCCCCGGGATCACCTCGATCGGAAGAGCGCGGGCTGCCGCCTGCGCCTCTCGAAGCCCGTCGACGCTGTCGTGGTCGGTGACGGCCATGACGCGGATCCCGATGAGGGCAGCGGCCTGCACCAGCTCCGCCGGTCGGAGCGCGCCGTCGGAGGCCGTGGTGTGAAGGTGCAGGTCCACACGACTCGCCATCGTCACGGCTCCGTCGTGCTGTCGGCCTTGATCTGGCGGAACAGCTCAGCCAGGTGCAGCTCTTCTTCCAGCGAGTCATCGGGCAGGAAGAGGAGTTCCGGCGAATAGCGAAGGCAAAGCCGGCGCCCCAACTCGCCCCGGAGGTAGCCGGCTGCGCTCTTCAGGCCGATCAGCGTCTCCCGGCGATGCGCCTCCCCGCTTGCTGCCGAGGAGACATAGATCCTGGCGGTCCGAAGATCATCGCTCACCTTCACACGGGTGACCGTCACGAAACCGATCCTCGGATCCTTGACCGAACGCAGGATCAGACGACTGATCTCTTCTTGAATCACGACGCCGACGCGATCAGCGCGCTTGCCTTGCATCAGCGCCTCTTCCCTGGCCGGCAGAAGCGGTCGGGCTCAATGGGTCACCAGGTCGATTTCGTAATCGAGGATCAGGGCCTCAGCGTGCCCCTCGATGAAGTTCACCACCTTGCTCAGGGTCTCATCCACGAGGCGAGAATTGTTGCTGACGCAGGCGATCCCCAGCGTGGCGCGTTGCCAGTCATCAAGACGATCGACCTCGGCAATGGAGACGTTGAAGCGGCCTTGGACGCGATCCTTAATGCTCTTGACAACCCGCCGCTTGCCCTTGAGAGAGGTATTGCCAGCGATGTGCAGTTCTACCCGGCAGGTTCCGACGGTCATGGCTAAAACAGTTTCGAGTTACGAGTCCCGGGTTTCGTGTTAGGAATAACTCGCAACCCGAAACTCGAAACCCGAGACCTCTCTATAATTTCTGAGCGACGGCTTCGAGTTCATAGACTTCCAGGACATCGCCAACCTTGATGTCGTTGAAGTTCATCAGGCCGATGCCACACTCGAAGCCGTTCTGCACCTCCCGGACGTCCTCCTTAAAGCGGCGAAGGGACCCGACCTTCCCCTCGTGCACTACCTTGCCATCGCGGACGATGCGGACCGGGCTGTCCCGAGTGACCTTGCCCTCCATCACGAATGAGCCGGCAATGACCCCCACTCTGGGCACTTGAAAGACCTGGCGGACCTCCACACGGCCCACCGGCCGTTCGACATACTTTGGCTCGAGCAGGCCTTCCATCGCCCCCCGGATCTCGCTGATGGCATCATAGATGACCGTGTAGAGCCGGACCTCGACTTTCTCCTGCTCGGCCAGCCTCTGGGCCTTTGGGTCCGGCCGAACGTTGAATCCTACGATGACGGCGTTGGAGGCTGACGCCAGCATCACGTCTGTTTCGTTGACGGCGCCGACGGAGGAGTGGATCACTTTCAGCTTGACCGCCTCGGTGCTGATCCGCTCCAGGGATTCTCGGAGAGGCCCGATGGAACCCTGGACGTCCCCCTTGATGATCATGCGGAGCTCTTTGACCTCTCCCTCCTGGATGCGGCGGTGTAGGTCTTCCAAGGTCACTCGTCGCTTCGAGACGATCATCTCCTCACGATGTTTCTGCTGCCGGCCGAGCGCGATCTGCCGGCCCTTCCGCTCGTCAGCCACGACGAGAAAGGTATCCCCGGCCATCGCGACACCTGACAGCCCCAGCACCTCCACCGGGGCGGCAGGTCCGGCCTCCTGGACCTTTTTCCCCTTGTCATTGATCATGGCCCGCACCCGGCCCGAATGCAACCCGGCGATGATCACGTCTCCCACCTTGAGGGTTCCCTTCTGCACCAGCACTGTGGCAACCGGACCCCGCCCGCGATCCAGCTCGGCTTCCACGATCACCCCCTTCGCTTGTCTATGGGGATTCGCCTTCAGTTCCTGGATCTCCGCGAGCAGGAGCAACATCTCCAGAAGGTGCTCGATCCCGACCTTTTTCTTGGCCGAGACTTCCACGAAGATCGTCTGCCCTCCCCACTCTTCCGGCACCAAACCATATTCCGCCAGTTGTTGCCTCACACGGTTCGGATCGGCGCCGGGCTTATCTATCTTGTTGATCGCGACCAGGATCGGGACCTTGGCATCCTTGGCGTGGTTGATCCCCTCGATGGTCTGGGGCATCACCCCGTCGTCGGCCGCCACCACGAGGACCACGATGTCGGTCGCCTGAGCCCCACGCGCACGCATGGCGGTGAACGCCTCGTGCCCCGGCGTGTCCAGGAACGTGACCTTCCCATTGGGCAGATCGACCTGATAGGCGCCGATATGTTGCGTGATCCCACCCGCCTCCGAGGCCATGACATTGGTCTGCCGGATCGCGTCGAGCAGGGAGGTCTTGCCGTGATCGACGTGGCCCATGATCGTGACCACCGGCGGTCTGGGCTGCAGGAGCGAAGGATCCTCGACCTCTTTCGCCTCTGTCGCGGTCTCCTCCAGGGACGTCACTTCAACCGTGAATCCCAGCTTGTCCGCTGCGGTCTTCACCAACTCCACGTCCAGGGGCTGGTTGATCGTGGTCAGGATCCCCACCTTGATCAACTTCTTGATGATCTCACTCGGGCTCGCCTGGAGCTTCTCCGCCAGCTCCTTGACGGTGATCGCCTCCGAAATCTGGACGGTCGGCCGCGGTGGAGCGGGCGCCTCGGGCTCGGTGATCTCCGCCTGAATCGGGGGCTGAGGCGATGGGGCAGCAGCGGTCACCGCCTCCTCCGGCACGCGGACCGGCGGAGGAGGTGCCTGACTGATCGGCGCCTCCACCTTCACTGCCGCCGGGGCCGATGGGGGCTTGACGGTCGCCTTGGGTGCCGTTGCAGGCGGCTGTTTGAGGACCGCCGTCACGCCGGATGCTTGCGGTGAAGGAGGCACATCGGGCTTCTGACGAACCCTCGGCCCGGCCGGGGCCGGCTTCGGCGCGGGCTTCCGTGCTGCGATGGGCCCAGGCCGTGGTTTCGGCTTCGCCTCAGCAAGCTTCGGCCCGGCCAGCCTGCCGGCCGGGACCTTATCCGTGGTCGCAGCCGGCCCTTCGGCCTTGCCCGTCCTGGCATGTGGTTTGGCCCCAGGCCTGGCAGGCGCCACGTGAGTTGGAGGAGCGGACTCCACAGCTTTCGAACTGGAGCGGGCCTTCTTCTTCGGTGCCTCGGATGTCAAGGCCGCCCTCGCACGCTCCTCATCTACGTTGCTGATGTGGCTCTTGAGCTTTAGGCCCGCCTTGTTGAGCCGGTCCAGGAGCTCCTTGCTGGGCATATCGAGCGCTTTGGCCAGCTCGTAGACCCTAATCATCCCCACGCCGGATCACCTCCATGCCTTCCGAGGTTCGGCCCAGTGAATCGAAGTCCTCACCGTGAGGGCCGCCTCCCGCACCTGTCTCATTTGGGATCTTTCCCAGAACCGACATCACCGCCTCTGCGAAGTGGACATCCGTTACCGCAACACACGCACGAGGTGCGCCCCCGACGGCAGCCCCCAACTCCTCCTTGACGAGGCCGGGCCGGCACACGGTCCCCGCCTGTGCTGCCGAAGCCCGGATCTTCGCGACCGAACTTACCGACGCGTCCGGGGCCGTCAAGACCAATCGAGCTGTCCGCCGTTTCAAGGCCGCTTCCACCGCCTCTGCCCCTGAAACGACCTTCCTGGCTCGGCGGGCAAGCCCGAGAAGTGAGGCGACCTTGCGGGAGGCCCGCTCCCGGATCAACGATTCAAGCGACTCCACCTGTACGGGTGCGAGCGCCACCCTCAGGGAGCGCGCAAACTCACCACGCTTCACCGCCTGCTCCAGGCAGGAGCGTCGCGGACAGATATACGCGCCGCGACCAGATCCACCGCCCAGATCGACGCTCAGCGACCCGCCGGGACCGGGATGCACGCGGACCAGCTCCGCCTTGGGCCGGACTGCCCGGCAGGCGATGCACGAACGACGAGGCGAAGCGGCCACCTCTACCCGGAACCCCTCGCAGCGATGGCGGCTTTCGCGGCCTCGATCAACTTCTGGGCCGTCCTGGGACCGATTCCTTCCACCTGGACCAACGTCTCCTCCGATGCGTCGGCCAACTTCTGGTAGCTGTTCAGACCTGCCTCGATCAGGCGGGCGGCCAACTTCTCGCCAACGCCCGACAACTCCGCCAGCCGATCCACTTCAGCAGCGGAGGTCTCCGCCGCAGGCTGGAGCGGTTCGAGCCCCGCCCTGGACGGTTCCTCCGATAGCTTCTGAAGCTCGCCCCGGCTCTTGATATCGACTTTCCACCCCAAGAGCTTGGCCGCCAGGCGGGCGTTCTGTCCTCGTTTCCCGATCGCCAGCGAAAGCTGGTCATCGGCCACCAGCACCTTCAGGGTGTGCATCTGCTCGTCGACTTCAACGCTCTGGACCTCGGCGGGCGCCAGCGCGCTCCGGACGAAGGCGGCCGCATCGCTCTTCCACGCGATCACGTCGATCCTTTCACCCATCAGCTCCCGCACGATAGCCTGAACTCGACTGCCCCGGTATCCGACGCAGGCCCCCACGGGGTCCACATTGCCATCGCGCGAGGCCACAGCGACCTTGGCCCGCTCGCCGGGATCCCTGGCAACCGCCTTGATTTCCACAATCCCCTCATAAATCTCCGGGACCTCGATCTCGAAGAGCTTGGCCACGAGCCCTGGGTGCGTTCGCGAAAGGATGATCTGCGAGCCCTTCGGTGACTTCTTCACGTCGAGAACGTACGCCCGGACCCGGTCGCCGATCCTGTAGTCTTCACGGGGGAGCCGTTCCTTGGTGGGGAGGATCGCCTCGGCCTTCCCAAGATTAACGATGACGTTGCCCTTCACCACCCGTTGGACGATGCCGTTGACCAGCTCGCCTTGTCTCGCCTTGAAACTCTGAAAGATACTCTCCCGCTCAGCTTCTCTGACCCGCTGGATGATCACCTGCTTCGCGGTTTGCGCAGCGATGCGGCCAAATCCCCCTGCCATCATTTCGGATCTGATCTCGTCGCCAGGCTTGGCCCCTGGACTGAGTGGCTGCGCCTCCTCGACGGCGATCTCGACCTTGGGGTTCAGGACCTTCTCGACGACCTTCTGCACCGCATACAGCTTGAAGCTGCCGGACCGCTGGTCGAACTCGACACGCAGGTCTAGGGCGGGCCCAAGGGTCTTCCGGGACGCGGAGAGGATCGCCGCGCCGACGGCGTCGATCAGAACTCCCGAGTCGATCCCTTTCTCGCGTCCGATCTGTTCGATGACCTGAAGCACATTGATGGTCATTGTCTTGACACCAGGGTAGAGGGTATAGCATCGAGAGCATAGGGATGAGGTGTAAGGAGAACCGAAGGCTTACTCACTCGATCCTAGACCCTAACCCCTTGCTTTACAGAACTGGAGCCAGCGAAGCCTTCGAGATCAGCTCATGAGGGATGAGGACGACGGTTCCATCCTCCCGCTCCAACATGACCCGCCCTGCCTCATAGCCCTTCAGGGTGCCGAGGAACCGCCGTTGGCCGGCGATGGCCTGCGAGGTTTTCACGCGGGCGCGTTGGCCCACGAAACGCAGGAAGTCGGCCTCGCGACTCAGCGGGCGGGTCAGGCCCGGAGAAGACACCTCAAGCGAAAAGGGGTGGTCGATGAGATTTTCCACGTCGAGGAGATCGCTCAACTCCTCGCTCACTCGCTGACAGTCGCCCAAGGTCACCCCGCCACGCTTATCGAGATACACGCGCAGGACCCATCCGCCTGCCTCCCGGCGGAATTCCACCTCCACCAAGTCCAGCCCCAGCTCCTGGAGGAGTGGGAGGGCAATCGACCTGACGCGCTCCACGATCGCCACGCTCATCGGCCACAACCCCGTATAAAACAAAGAGCGGGCACTCAAGGCCCACTCTTAATATGACACTATCACAGTATCCCTGGTCCACGCAAGCGAAATCGCGGGAGGGGATCAGGGGTTGCTTACTCCTCTTTCTCTTTTTTCGCCTCGGCGATGACCCGCTCGCTCAAGTGCTGCGGAACCTCGTCGTAGTGAGAGACCTCCATCGTGTAGTCCCCGCGGTCGCCGGTGAGGGCTTTGAGCTGTGTGGCATACTCCAGCATTTCGGCCAAGGGAACCTGCGCTTTGATCACCTGTGACTTTCCCGTGGTTCCGACGCCCAGCACACGACCCCGTTTGCTATTCAAGTCTCCGATCACGTCGCCCATGCACTCATCGGGGACCGCGACCTCGACGGTCATGATCGGCTCCAGCAAACCAGGGTTTGCCTGCAGGACGCCCTTCTTGAACGCCAATGAGCCGGCGATCTTGAAGGCCATTTCGGACGAGTCCACAGTATGGTAGGAGCCGTCATAGAGGGTGACCTTCAGATCGACCACGGGATACCCGGCCAGGGATCCTTCTTCCATCGCCTCCGTGATCCCTTTCTCGACCGCCGGGATGTACTGCCTGGGGATCGCGCCCCCCACGATCTGGTTCACGAATTCATACCCCTTCCCCCGAGGGAGCGGCTCAAGCTTGATCCAGCAGTCGCCAAACTGTCCGCGGCCCCCGGTCTGTTTTTTGTGCCTCCCCTGAACCTCGGTCCGGCCATGGATCGTTTCCTTGTATGGGACGCGGGGGATCCTCATCTGGACCTCGAGCCCGAACTTCCGCTTGAGGCGATCGACTGCGATCTCCAAGTGGGCCTTCCCCATCCCACCCAGGACGATCTCCTTGGTCTGCGGATCGCGGCGAACCTGAAGCGAAGGGTCCTCGTCCCGGAGCCGCTGGAGCCCCACGCTCAGCTTCTCTTCGTCTCCCTTCGCCTTGGGCACGATGGCATATTCGATGATGGGGCTGGGGATTCCAACCGGTTCCAAACGGATCGGGCTCCGTTCGTCGCAGAGGGTATCACCTGTGCCCGTCTCCTTCAGTTTGACCACGGCCCCCAGATCTCCGGGGCCAACGGCCGGAACCGGGACCTGCTGCTTGCCCCGGAGCAGGGCCATTTGGCCGATCCTTTCCTTACACGCTTTGGTGGCATTGTAAACGCTGGAGTCGGATGAGAGCAGGCCGGAGTAGACTCGAAACAGCGTGATCTTCCCAGCATAGGGATCGACCAATGTCTTGAACACCAGGCCGGAAAACGGCGCATCCTCCTTGCATTCTCGGATAACTCGCTCCCGATTCCTGGGATCGACTCCCTCGACGGCCGGTCGATCTGCAGGGGATGGAAAAACCTCCGCCACAAGATCCAGGAGCGGTTGCACTCCAATATTCTTGACGGCCGAACCGCAGACGACTGGAACGAGCTTCCCCCCAATGATCGCCCGCCTCAACCCGGCCTTCAACTCCTCGGCGGAGAGGGTCCCCGCTTCCAGATACTTCTCCAGCAGCTTATCGTCACTCTCGGCGACCGCCTCCACCAGCGCCGCTTGCAGCTCCTCAGCTTTCGATTTCTGGTCCGGCGAAATCTCCCCCTCGGAGAATTTTCCAGTGGCGCCCCCCTGATACGTCAGGGCCTTCATCCGCACGAGATCGACCACGCCCGTGAAGGATGCCTGGGCCCCTATGGGAAGTTGTACCGGCGTCGCCACCGAACAGAGGTTCTTGCGCACGTCTTCGAGAACCTTGAAAAAGTCGGCCTGCTCCTGATCCATCTTATTGATGAAGATCATCCGAGCGAGGCCGCCTGCTTGGGCGAAGGTCCACACCTTCTCCGTCTGCACCTTCACGCCAGAGACGCCGCTGACCACCACCAGGGCAGCGTCAGCCACCCGCAAGCAGTTCCGCGTGTCAGTCAGGTAGATGGAGGCTCCAGGGGTATCGATCAAGTTGACCTTGCAGCCCTTCCACTCACAGTACACGAGGGCAGAGCTCACGCTCATCTTTCGCTTGATCTCATCCTCGTCGAAGTCGGAAACGGTGGTCCCTTCCTCGACCTTTCCGAGGCGGGACGTGGCGCCGGCATCGAAGAGGATCGCTTCAGTCAGCGTGGTCTTACCCGCCCCTCCGTGCGCCACTATCGCAACGTTACGGATCTTAGCGATCTCCGTCTTGCTCACCGCCTTTCCCCCTCATCGCGCGGAGTGGCGCCCATATCGGGGCCCCCTTCCTGGCACGCAGACACGACCATTGTAAAGGGAAAATCCGGCCTTTGCAAAACCGCGATGCCCTCCCCGAATGGATCGGGAAGGGCATCGCGATATCAAACACGATCGAGATTCTTCAAGGCTGGACCGCTTTCAGGCATCGCCCGCCTGGGCCGCCACCGGTTCGGCCGCCGATGGTCTTGGAGCTTCCCCTTTGTGTTGACGACGCCCACGCCGTCTGGCCGGCTTCACCACGGGCTCCGGGGCGGCGCCGGAGCCCACCAGCTCAATGGCCGCAAGCGGCGCGCCGTCTCCCATTCTATAGTCCAGCTTTGTAATCCGCGTGTAGCCACCGTTTCGGTCTTTGTACCGCCCCCCGATCGAATCAAACAGCTTCTTCAGGACCTTCTCGTCCTCAACCACCTCCGCCGCCTGTCGACGGGCATGGAGGTCCTCGCGCTTGGCCAGCGAGATGACCTTCTCTGCCAGCTTGCGCAGTTCCTTGGCCTTGGCTTCGGTTGTCACGATTTTCTCGTAATGGAAGAGTGACGTCAGCAGGTTCCGCAGGAGCATCTCGCGATGAGCTGTTGTCCGGCCGAGCTTTCTCCCCGCTTTCCTATGCCGCATAGCTTGCGCTCCCGGCGGGCCCTCAGGCCCGCCCAAGCCCCGGCCTCTGTTCAGGCTTTCGAGGCCTTCTCACTTCGTTTCGCGGAGGCCTCTCCGGCGGGGAACCCCTCCAGCTTCATCCCGAGGGTCAATCCCATGCCGGCGAGGATCTCCTTAATCTCATTGAGGGACTTTCGACCGAAATTCTTTGTCTTGAGCATCTCGGCCTCGGTCTTCTGGACCAACTCGTAGATATATCGAATGTTCGAGTTCTTCAGGCAGTTGGCCGATCGCACCGAGAGCTCCAGTTCATCAACGCTTCGATTCAGGTGCTCCAGCACCTGCTCTTTCCCGTCGTCGATGGCTATACCCTCTCCCTCAGGTTCTTCCTCAAAGTTGATGAAGATGCTCAGGTGATCCTTGAGGATCTTCGCCGCATAGGCGATGGCATCCTGCGGCACGACACTCCCGTCGGTCCAGACCTCCAGGATGAGCTTGTTGTAGTCGGTGACCTGGCCGACCCTGGTGTCCTCGACCAAGAAATTGACCTTCCGGATCGGGGAGAAGATCGAGTCGATGGCGATTGCGTCGACAGGCTGACCCTCCCGCTTATTTCGGTCCGCCGGGACATACCCTCTCCCGTGGCGGACCTCCATCTCCACCTCGAGCTTGCCATCCTTGTCCAGGGTGGCGATGTGCAGGTCGTGGTTCAGGATCTCCACATCGGGGTCCGGCGTGATGTGCTCTGCGCGCACCTCTCCCTCTGAAGCCGCCTTCAGGTAGATGGTCTTGGGGTGGTCCACGTTGAGCTTGACTCGAAGACCCTTGATGTTCAGGATGATATCGGTCACGTCTTCCTTGACCCCGGGGATGGTCGAGAACTCGTGGAGGGCCCCGGAGATCCGGACCGAAGTCACCGCGGCCCCCTCAATCGTGGAGAGGAGGATGCGCCGGAGCGCATTGCCGATGGTCAATCCGAACCCACGTTCGAGGGGCTCCGCAAGAAACTTTCCGTATGTGCTGGTCAGAGTTTCCAGCTCGCATTCCAACCGCTTCGGCTTCTGGAGGCCCTTAAACTTCTGAATCATCAAAACCTCCCACGCCCGCCATTACTTGGAGTAGAGCGCCACGATCAATTGCTCCTCCACGGGGATGGCTATCTCCTCTCGAGTCGGGGTCGATCGAACGATCCCTTTCATGTTGGCCGCATCCAGCTCCAGCCAGCTCGGCAGCGTTCGCTTCTTCGCCCCTTCGAGAGCTGCCTTGATTGCCACCATCTCGTGACTACTCGGTCGCACCTCGATCGTCTCGCCTGGACGAACCCTGTACGACGGGATGTCAGTTTTCCGCCCTCCGACGAGGATGTGGCCGTGGCTGATCAACATCCTCGACTGCGCGCGGGACGCGGCGAAGCCGAGGCGATGGACGACATTGTCCAGCCTCTGCTCCAAGATCCTGACCAGGTTCTCGCCGGTGACCCCCTTCTGTCGCTCGGCCAGGCGAAAGTACTTCCGGAACTGCGTTTCCAGAACTCCGTAGATTCGACGCATCTTCTGCTTCTCGCGGAGCTGCGTGCAGTAGTCTGAGAGCTTGGTCCGTCGCTGGCCGTGCGCGCCGGGCGCGTAGTTTCGCTTCTCAATGGCGCATTTAGTGGAGAAGCATCGATCCCCCTTCAAGAACAGCTTCATCCCCTCTCGCCGGCAGAGCTTGCAGACGGCATCCCGATACCTAGCCACGAACCCCTCCCCAAGAGGCGGTGTCGCCCCTCCCCGCCCCACGCGCATTGCGTTGAATGAGGCTCTCAGCGCCCCGGCGCCCGATGAAAGAATGTGTTGTCGGAAAGAGCGCCCCCGTCACACTCGTCTCCGCTTGGGCGGCCGGCACCCGTTGTGGGGAATCGGCGTGACGTCCTTGATGGCCACGATCTCCAAGCCGGCCGCTTGCAAGGCCCGAATAGCCGCCTCACGCCCGGCGCCTGGGCCTTTGACGTACACCTTCACTTCTTTCATGCCGTACCCCATCGCCTTCTGGGCCGCGTTATCCGCCGCCATCTGCGCGGCAAACGGAGTGCTTTTCCGCGAGCCCTTGAACCCCACCGAGCCGGCGCTCGCCCAGGCGACCACGTTGCCTGCGGTGTCTGTGATCGTCACGATCGTATTGTTAAACGTCGCCTGGACGCAGGCAATCCCATGGGCGATATTCTTGGATTCCTTCTTGCCGCCTGCGCGTCCCACTGGACGCCTCGGTTTCGCTTCTTCCGCCATCATTCCTCCATCGACTACATTATTCGTCGAGCGATTGAGTCATCACGCGTCGGATCAAGAGACGGGCTGGATCATACTCCCTGCCCTGGCGACGTGAACCGGCGTATCCGGTCACGTCTTCTTGCTTTTCATACCGACCGTCCGGCGGGGGCCTTTGCGCGTCCTGGCATTGGTGCTGGTCCGCTGGCCACGAACCGGGAGGCCACGGCGATGCCTCAGGCCCCGATAGGTTCCGGTGTCCATGAGCCGCTTGATGTTCAAGGACACCTCACGCTTCAGGTCTCCCTCAACCTTGTAGTTCCCCTCAATGGTCCGCCTCAGCTTTGTGATCTCTTCTTCCGTCAGGTCCTTGACGCGGACATCCGGGCTGACCCCGGAGTCCTTAAGGATCTTGCGCGAAGAGGAGCAACCGATGCCGTAGATATAGGTCAGAGCCGCCTCCACTCGTTTCTCTCTTGGAAGATCCGTCCCGGCGATGCGTGCCATTTTTCCCCCGCTCAGAGCTCACAGTTCGGAGTTCGGAGTTCGGAGTTCATAGTTAAGATCCTTTCCCTGCCGCCCTCTCGATGAACTCTGAACACCGAACTATGAACTCGCTATCCTTGCCGCTGCTTATGGCGAGGATTTTCGCAGACGATCCGCAGGACCCGTTTCCGTCGAATGACCTTGCACTTCTCGCACATCGGCTTGACCGACGCCCGAACCTTCATGGCATCCCCCCCGTGTCTGGGGATCAGCAACCTCCCCCAACCCTCCACCCGGACCTCTATTTGTAGCGGTAAATGATCCGACCACGCGTCAGGTCGTAGGGGGACAACTCCACGATCACCTTGTCTCCGGGAAGAATCCGAATGAAATGCATGCGCATCTTCCCGGAGATATGCGCGAGGACCTTGTGCCCCGTTTCTAACTCTACCCGGAACATGGCGTTGGGCAGGGGCTCGATCACCGTCCCCTCAACTTCGATCGCCTCTTCCTTCGGCATCGGTGCCCCGTCCGCCCTGCTCAGCCGATCCCGTCCAGGGATGTGAGAACCTCTACGCCCTCCTCGGTAAGCGCCACGGTGTGCTCAAAGTGGGCGGAGAGGGACCTGTCGCATGTCACCGCCGTCCATTGATCCTCGAGGATCGTCACTTCGGGGCGGCCAGCGTTGACCATCGGTTCAATGGCCAGGACCAAGCCGGGCCTGAGCGGTGGCCCAAAGGGGGTTCTGCTCGGTGGGCCGAAGTTCGGGATCTGCGGCTCCTCGTGGAGGGAGCGGCCGATTCCGTGGCCGACGAAGAGACGCACGACCGAGAAGCCGTGGTTCTCGACCGTATCCTGCACCGCATACGAGATATCCGACAGGCGATTCCCAGGGCGTGCGGCCTCGATCGCCCGCCGCAGCGCCTCCCCCGTGACGGCCAGCAAGCGGCTGGCTTCCTCGGAGACCGGGCCCACTGACACCGTCACCGCGGCATCCCCGTAGTAGCCGTCGACAATAGCCCCCAGATCCAGGCTGAGAATGTCGCCTTCCTTTAGTGTCCTCCCCGAGGGGAACGCGTGCACCACCTGCTCGTTCACGGACGCACACAACGTATAGGGGTAGCCACGATACCCTTTGAAAGCCGGCTTGGCACCTCGTTTGAGGATGTACTCTTCGGCAAATCGGTCCAGTTCCAAAGTGGTGATCCCCGGCTCCGCCAGCCTCGTCAGCTTGTCGAGGGCCTCTGCCACGATCCGGCCGCTCTTGCGCATCAGGTCGATTTCCCAGGAAGATTTGAAGATCATCACGGCTGTGCCCCACCCTCACCCCAAGGCGCGATGGATCCGCTGGGAGATCTCCTCGATCGTCCCGCGGCCATCGGTCCGCCTGAGCAACCGCATCTTATCGTAGTAGGCGATCAGGGGCTCTGTCTGCTCCCGGTAGACCCGCAGGCGATGGCGGATCGTCTCTTCCCTATCATCGTCCCGCTGGTACAACGCGTTCCCACACTTGTCGCAGATCCCACTCTGCTTCGGCGGATGAGTGTCAACGTGAAACATATGCCCGCAGCCGCGACAGACCCGACGACCGGCGAGTAGTTTCACCAGATCGTCCTCCGGCACCTCCACGCTGAGAACCCTATCCAGCGTCGCCGATAGTGACGTCAAGGCTCGCGAGAGCGCCTCGGCTTGGGCGAGGGTTCGGGGAAATCCGTCGAGAATGTACCCCCCGCTGCAATCTGGCCGGCGAAGGCGCTCTTCGATGATCCCGATGACCACCTCGTCCGGGACCAAGGCCCCGCGGTCCATGAACGACTTGGCCTTCCGCCCCAGATCGGTGCCATCGGCCACCGCTTGCCGCAAGATATCGCCGGTGGAAACCTGTGGGACGCCCAGCCTGCTCATCAGCACCTTGGCCTGCGTCCCCTTGCCGGCCCCGGGCGGTCCCAGCAGGATGAGGCGCATACGGCCGCTATCCCAGCCTTCCCTTGATCCGGCTCTTCTTCAGGAAGCCCTCATAGTGACGCATGAGCAGGTGCGACTCAACCTGCTGGACCGTATCCAGGGCCACGCCCACCACAATGAGGAGCGAGGTCCCTCCGAAGAAGAATGGGACATTCATGGTGGTGATGAGAAACTCTGGGAGAATCGAGATCAGCGCCAGATAGACCGCCCCAACGAGGGTGATCCGATCCAGCACCTTTTCGATGAATTCGGCCGTCCTCGCTCCCGGCCGGATGCCCGGGATGAACCCCCCATACTTCTTCATGTTATCAGCCACATCCGTCGGGTTGAAGACAATGGCAGTATAGAAATAGGTGAAGAACACAATGGCCACCGCGTACAGAAGCGTGTACACCACCGTGGCCGGGGAAAGGGCCCTGGCGAGCGCCTGCATCCAGGGATGCTTGAAGAATTGTGCGATGGTAGCCGGGAACACGATGATGGAAGCGGCGAAGATCACCGGAATGACCCCGGCGGTGTTGACCCGCAACGGGATGTGGGTGCTCTGCCCGCCGTAGATCCGGCGACCCACCACGCGCTTTGCATACTGCACCGGTATCGGCCTCTGGCCCAGTGTCATCACAATGACCCCGGCGACCACCAGGACCATCAGGGCCACGATGGCCAGGAACGTCAGGGCCTTCAGCTCTCCCGTGGACAGCAGACGCCAAGAGTTCACAACAGCCTCCGGCACCCGGACGATGATGCCGGCGAAGATCAGGAGGGAGATCCCGTTCCCGATCCCCCGCTCAGTGATCTGTTCCCCCAACCACATCAGGAAGATCGCCCCGGCAGTGAGCGTGATGGCGGTCATCAGGCGAAAGCTCCAACCTGGCACCGGCACGACCAGCTCACCGGCCGGGCTGCGCATGCTCTCCAGTCCAATGGCGATTCCCATGGCCTGGACGGCGGAGAGGAGCACCGTGCCGTAGCGGGTGTATTGGGTGATCTTCTTTCGCCCCTGTTCCCCCTCCTTGCTCAGCTTCTCGAGAGGCGGGAAGACGACCGCGAGGAGCTGGAGGATGATGGATGCGCTGATGTAGGGCATGATGCCAAGGGCAAGGATGCTGAGACGGCGCAGCGCCCCACCAGAGAAGAGATCGAAGAAGCCGAGGAGCGTTCCTCCCACCTGATTGAAAAATGACGAAAGGGCGCGGGCGTCGATGCCCGGCGTGGGGATGTGCGAGCCCAATCGGTAGGCAATGAGCGCGAGTGCGGTGAAGATGATTCGCTTCTTGAGCTCTGGAACCCTGAAGATATTGCCAACGCCCTCGATCATGCGCCTATCACCTCGACCTTCCCCCCCGCGGCGAGCACCTTCTCAACGGCCTGCTTGGAGAGCTTATGGGCAGAAATAGTGAGTGGCTTGGTCAAGGTCCCTTCGGCCAGGACCTTCAGCCCCGCCTTCAGGTTCTTGATGAGGCCCATCTCCCGCAGCAGGCCTGGGGTCACCATCGTGCCCGGCTCGAATCGCTCCAGATCCTTCAAGTTCACGACGGCATAGACCTTCCTGGATCGGCTGGTGAATCCCCGCTTCGGCACGCGACGATGCAGGGGAAGCTGTCCCCCTTCAAACCAGGGATGGATATGCGCCCCCGAGCGAGCCTTCTGGCCTTTTTCCCCCTTTCCGGATGTCTTTCCGTGCCCGGATCCGGTCCCGCGCCCAACCCGCTTCCTGCGCTGACGGGCGCCCGCTGGAGGCTTCAACTCGTGCAGCCTCATGTCCCCTCCCGCCCATCGACCTGCTGGACATCGACGAGATGGGCCACTTTTGCGATCATCCCGCGAATGGCCGGGGTGTCCTCGCGGACCACAGACTGATCGATCCGTCGTAGCCCCAAGCCAGCCAGCACACGGCGCTGGTGCTCCCGCCGTCCGATCATGCTCTTCCGGAGGATGATCCTCAGAGCCTTCTCCATCTTATACCCCCCGAGCGACCAGGCCCTCGAACAGCATCCCGCGCGCTCTGGCCACTTCCTCCGGCGCTCTGAGCGACATCAGCCCCTGCAGCGTGGCTTTCACCACATTGTGTGGATTGTCTGATCCCAGCGATTTGGACAGCACGTCCTTTACTCCCACAGCCTCCAAAACGGCGCGCACCGCCCTCCCAGCCACGACCCCCGTCCCTTGAGAGGCCGGTTTCAGGATCACCTTACCCGAACCGAACCTCCCAACGACCTCATGTGGGATGGTGGTTCGAAGCAGCGCTATCGCAATCATGTGCTTCTTTGCGCCCTCGATCCCTTTTCGAATCGCCTCCGGCACCTCGTGGGCTTTGCCCAAACCGATTCCCACGTGTCCATTCTGATCCCCGACAACGACGAGCGCGCTGAAGTGAAAGCGCCGGCCTCCCTTGACCACCTTGGCCACTCGGTTGATGTGGACGACACGCTCGACGAGGTTCAGGGACTCAGAAGAGCTGATCCGCTTCAACACATCTCCTTCCCTCACGCCCGCTGCACGGCAGACACGATAGCCACCGGCAACCGTCGTGCTCACACAGAGTCGACCACACGGATGAGACCCGGCAGGCGACCCTACAAGGATCTTAGAGCTTCAAGCCTTTGTCCCGAAGGCCATCGGCCAGCGCTTTGACCCGCCCATGAAACTTGTATCCGCCTCGATCAAAGACCACCTCGCCCACGCTCGCGGCAAGGGCCTTGGCGGCCAACAGCTCACCGACCAGCTTGGCGACAGCAGTCTTGTTCCCCACCTTGCCCTTCTCTCTGATCTCCCCAGAAAGGGTGGACGCCGCGGCCAAGGTCTTGCCTTCTTCGTCGTTGATGATCTGAGCGTAGATATGACGGGCGCTCTTGAATACGCAGAGGCGCGGGCGTTCCGCGTTGCCGACGACACGCTTCCGTATCCGACGATGCCGGCGCAGCCGGCCCTCCCGCTTTCCTTCGTAGCCCACCTGCTCAAGCCCTCCCAAGCATGCGGCCGCCTTAGGCCCCGGCCTTGCCGGCCTTGCCAGCCTTGCGGCGAATCCGTTCGGTGGAGTACTTCACCCCCTTGCCCTTATACGGCTCGGGTGGCCTGAGACTGCGGATCTTGGCGGCGACCTCCCCAACCTGCTGTTTATCCGCCCCGGAGACGGTCAGCAGATTCTGGCTTTCCACACCGACCTTGATCCCGTCCGGGAGCGGAAAGATGATAGGATGAGAATAGCCCAACATCAGCGTCAGGTTCCTTCCCTGTAACGAGGCCCGGTAGCCGACGCCGATCATCTCCAGTTTCTTTTCGAACCCTTTGGTCACCCCTTCGATCATATTGGCAACCAGCGTGCGAGTCAGGCCATGGAGCGATCGATGGAGCTTATTGTCCGAGGGTCGCACGCAATACAGGTGCCGGTCTTCAGACCGTATCATCATCGAGTGATGAAGACGAAGTGAGAGCCTCCCCTTGGGACCCTCTACGGAGACGCTCCCCCCCGAAATCTCCACCTTCACCTGATCTGGGATAGGGATTGGCTTCCTTCCGATGCGCGACATGTTCCGCCCACTCGCTCGTTGTTTAAGGTGCCTTCATATGGGACACCATGGGTCGTCCCGAATGTCGCACCCCGCACCTCGCACTTGGCACCGTCCTCACCAGACGTAGCACAGCACCTCGCCGCCCACCGCGCGTTCCTTCGCCGCGCGTCCTGACATCACCCCCTGCGAGGTGGAAAGGATCGCAACCCCCAGACCGCTCATCACCCGAGGCAGCCGTCGCGATGTGGCATATACGCGGAGTCCGGGTCGGCTCGCCCGGCGTAGGCCGGTGATAATCCGTTGGTTCCCCGGGCCATACTTCAGGTAAATGCGAAGCACCCGATGCTTGTCGCCCTCGAGCACCTTGAAGTTCTTGATGTACCCTTCCGCCCGGAGGATCTTTGCGACCTCCACCTTTAACCTGGACGCCGGGACATCGACTTTGTCGTGGACAGCCAGGTTGGCGTTCCTGATCCTGGTCAGCATGTCCGCGATGGGATCGGTCATCATGGTCAGCGTGCTCCACGTTCCGCGTTCAGTATTCGAAGGTCAGAGTTCGAGGGAGTTCGGGGTGTCGGAGCTGAGGCGCGGCGCGCCCTCACCAACTCGCTTTGATGACACCGGGGATCTCGCCCCGAAGCGCCAGATCCCTGAAGCAGATCCGACACATCTCGAACTTCCGCAGATAGCCGCGCGGCCGGCCGCAAAGCCGGCAACGGTGATACCCGCGCACCTTGAACTTCGGTTCGCGTTGGCTTTTGAGGATCAGCGATAACTTTGCCATACTCTCTGCCGACTCCGGTCTTCTCCTGGCTCTCAGCGCTCAGCGTTCAGGGAAGATAAGCGCACGAGAAGTACCCTGCAATCCCGAAGAACATGTCTACCTGCTGCCTGCTCATTCCCATGATGTAGCTGATCGCTGATGGCTGAAAGCTGACTGCCCAAAGCTGCAATTTCCCCTAGCTCTTCTGGAAGGGAAAGCCCAGGTGCTCCAAAAGCGCACGGGCCTCTTCATCCGTCCTGGCCGACGTTTCAATGGAGATATCCATACCGCGCACCGCTTCCACCTTCTCGTACTGGATCTCCGGGAAGATCAATTGCTCCTTCACTCCGAGGTTGTAGTTGCCCCGGCCGTCGAAAGACTTGGCCGGCACCCCCTTGAAGTCCCGGATTCGGGGCAGCACCATGTTCAGGAACCGGTCGAGGAACTCATACATCCGGTCCCCTCGCAGGGTGACCTTACAGCCGATAGGCATTCCGGCCCGGAGCTTGAACCCCGCTTCCGACTTCGTCGCGCGGGTGACCACGGGCCGCTGTCCGGTCACCGCCGAGAGCTCCTCAACCGCCGCGTCCATCACCTTCGCGTTACTCACGGCCTCACCCAGCCCCATATTGATCACCACCTTCTTGGGGCGGGGCACCTGCCAGATATTCTTATACCGAAACTGTTTCATGAGGGCTGGAACGATCTGCTGCCGAAAGCGTTCGCGGAGCCTGGGCGGAACGCGGGGCTCCGCCTTGAACTCTTTCGCAACTTCCTTCCCCTTCTCCTTCTCCTTCTCCTTCCGCTTCGGTTTGGCCCCTTCCGCCATGAGCCCCCCTCCTGCCGTTCCAACTTGTTGCGGCTAATGCCGTTCCAACTCGTTTTGGCGAATCGCCAATAGATGTTCTTTTACCCAGGTAGTTGGAACGGCACTAATCGCCGACAGGTGTTCCGCTAAGAACCGTTGCTTGCCCTAACCTCACCATTCATCGTGGCGTACATGATTGAAACGACACTAATCAAGCACCTCGCCGCACTTCTTACACACCCGAACCTTCCTGCCATCGGCGAGGCGGCTATGGCTGACCTTGGCAGGACGGTCACATTTGCTGCACACCAACATCAGGTTGGAGACGTGAATCGGGCTCTCCCGTTCGAGGATGCCCCCCTGCCTCGAGGCCCGCCCAGGCTTGGTATGGCGCTTGACGAAATTCAGCTTCTCCACCAGGGCCCGGTCGAGCTTGGGGATCACCTTCAGAACCTTCCCCCGTTTCCCTTTGTCCTTTCCGGCGATCACGACCACCAGATCATTCTTCTTGACCGCCAGCCCGCCACCCAGCGCCATCATGCCCTCACAGATTCGGCCCTCGCGGATCGGAGATCGCATGAGGCCCCACAGTCCCCGATCTTAGAGCCGGGATTCGGTCTTTCCGCGTCAGACCACCTCTGGAGCCAGAGAGATGATCTTCATGAACTGCGCCTCGCGAAGCTCACGGGCCACCGGCCCGAAAATCCTGGTGCCGACCGGGTTATTCTGCTCATTCAGAAGCACGGCCGCGTTTCGGTCGAATTTGATATGGGAGCCATCGGGGCGGCGCAGCTCTTTTGAAGTCCGAACCACCACCGCCTTCACGACCTCGCCCTTCTTCACCGAGCCCTCCGGGACCGCCTCCTTGACGTTGGCGACGATGATGTCCCCCAGGCGGGCGTACCGCTTCGCCGACCCCCCCAACACCTTGATCAGGGAGATCCGCTTGGCGCCGGAATTATCGGCGACCTCCAGGATTGTCCGTAAGCCGATCACAACTCTTCACCCACGAGAATCCAGGGTGTAGGGCAAAGGGTATAGGGTTTAAGCCAAAAGCTAGTCTTGCCTGTCGGCTCATACATCACTCTATACCCTGAGCCCTATACGCTCTACCCTCTTCTCCACTCTAGACGGCCGCCTTCTCCAGGACCTCCGTTACCCGCCAATGCTTTTCCTTGCTTAGAGGGCGAGTCTCCGCGATGGCGACCCTGTCTCCGATTCCGCAGCGGTTGTCTTCATCGTGGGCCTTTACCTTTGTCCTGCGCCGGACCATCTTGCCGTATCCCTCATGACGGACCAGGCGCTCCACCAGAACCACGACGGTCTTCTGCATCTTATCGCTGACCACCACCCCCACTAATGCCTTTCGACGGCCTCTCTTCGGCTTTTCGGTCATGGCGTCTACTCTGTCCCCGGGCGGGCCTGTTTGCCTAGAGTCTCTCTGCGCACCGTTTCTCCTCGGGCGATCTCGCGGCGGAGCTGCCGGATGCGCGCCGGGTTCTCAAGCTGTGTTGTCGATGCCCTCAACTTCAGCTTGAAAAGGTCATCCCTGAGCTCGAGAAGCTTCTGTTCCAGCTCCTCCGCGCTCAATTCGCGAAGCTCTTTGACATCCATCATCGCCCTCAGCTCGCCGCCATTTTGCGAGACACAAAGCGCGTGGCGATGGGAAGTTTATGGGCGGCGAGGCGCATGGCCTCCCGAGCGTTCGGTTCAGTCACGCCCTCCATCTCGCACAGGACCCGGCCTGGTTTCACAACCGCCACCCATCCCTCCGGGGCGCCCTTCCCTTTGCCCATCCGGGTCTCAGCAGGCTTCTTGGTCGTTGGCTTATCGGGGAAGATTCGTATCCAGACCTTACCTCCCCGCTTGATGTAGTGGGTGATGGCACGACGGGCCGCCTCGATCTGACGATTGGTAATCCAGGCCGCCTCCAGGGCTTTCAAACCGTATTCCCCGAACGCCAATGTCGAGCCGCGGACGGCGATCCCCGCCCGCCGCCCCCGGTGCTGCTTTCGGAACTTGACCCGCTTGGGTGCCAGCATCTCTCAGCCTCTCGCCGGGGCCGGACCGCGGGGACGCCGCAGGCGGTCCTGAGGCATCTCCCGCTCCTGCCTGGCCCGCAGCGCCTCTGGAAGCACTTCACCGTGGTAGACCCAGCACTTGACCCCGATCAGCCCGTACGTCGTCTTGGCCTGGGTAAAGCCGTAGTCGATGTCCGCTCGCAGGGTGTTCAGTGGCATCCGCCCCTCGCGGTACCATTCTCTGCGGGCGATCTCTGCCCCGCCCAGCCGGCCGGCGCACGCGATCTGGACTCCTTGGGCCCCCAACCGCATGGTGGACTGGACGGTCTTCTTCATGGCCCGCCTGAACGCGATTCGGCGCACCAATTGAGAAGCGATCTGTTCGGCGATCAATTGGGCATCCAACTCGGCCTTCCGGACCTCCAGAATGTCTAGCTGGATCTGCTTCTTGGTCATTCCGGCGAGAGCGGCTTTCAGCTTCTCGACCTCCGAGCCCTTCTTCCCAATGATGATCCCAGGCCTCGCGGTATGGATGATGATTCGAATCTGATCGGCCTTCCGCTCGATATCGATGCCCGATACCCCAGCGTGATAGACCCGCTCCTTGATGAAACGCCGGAGCTTGAGATCTTCATGGAGGGCGCCTGCATACCCCCTGGTCGCGAACCACCTGGACCTCCAGGGCTTGATGACGCCCAGCCGAAACCCTATCGGGTGAACCTTTTGCCCCATCTCACCTCCACAACTCGTCGGCCGCTCTGGCCGGGGACGGGGAGCTCATCCCACCATCTGCGGAGACCCGCTCACATCACGCCTCTTTCTCTTTCAAGACGATGGTGATGTGGCTGCTCCGCTTCTTGATCGGGGTTGCGCGACCCATGGCGCGTGGCCGAAACCGTTTCGTGGTCGGCCCCTGGTTCACAAAAGCCTCCTTCACAAAGAGACGGTCAACGTCTTTGGTTCCATGGTTGTGCTGCGCGTTGGCCAGCGCCGACTTGAGGATCTTTTCGACGACCCTGGCGGCGGACTTGTTCGTAAACTTCACCGTGTTGAGGGCCTGGTTGATGTCACGACCCCGAATCAGGTCAACGACCAACCTCGCCTTGCGAGGCGGAATGCGTATGAACCGGCCAACAGCTCGACACTCCATCATCGACTCGACGCCCGTTATTTCAGCGCAGTAGAGCGGGCGGTATGCGCCCCGTGTCCGCGAAAGGTTCTGGTTGGAGAGAACTCCCCCAGTTTGTGTCCGACCATATTCTCAGTGATGTAGATCGGGATGAACTTCTTTCCATTATGGATCGCTAGCGTGTGCCCGACGAATTCTGGAATGATGATGGATCGCCGGGACCAGCTCTTGATGATCTTCTTCTCGCCCCCCTCGTTCATCGTTTCGATCTTTTTCAGGAGCTTGGGGTCCACGTAGGGACCCTTCCTCAATGACCGCGACACGCTGACCTCCGCGCCGAGTGCGGGGTGCGAAGTTCTCCATCAAGTTTGCACCTCGCACCTCGCACTTATTTCCTCCGTTTCACGATAACCCGATCGGAGGGTAGCCCCTTCTTCCGGGTCTTGCGCTCCACCTTGCCCCATGGACTACAGGGATGGCGGCCGCCCGAGGCCTTACCTTCACCGCCTCCGAGCGGGTGGTCGTGTGGGTTCATGGCCACGCCCCTGACCGACGGCCTGACCCCAAGCCATCGGGACCGGCCGGCCTTCCCCAATGAAATGTTCTCATGGTCAAGGTTTCCCACTTGACCGATGACCGCCGTACAGTCGAGGGCAATCCGGCGGACCTCACCCGAGGGGAGCTTCACCAAACCGTACTCCCCCTCTTTCGCCAGAAATTGGACCCCGGAACCCGCGCTTCTGGCCAACTGAGCTCCCTTGCCAATTTTCAACTCCAAGTTATGAAGCGTCATCCCGACCGGAATATTCCGCAGCGGCAGGGCATTTCCCACCTTGATCTCCGCGTCAGGACCGGACATCAGTTGCTCCCCGACTTGAAGGCCCACGGGCGCGACGATATACCGTTTCTCCCCGTCCGCGTAGTGAAGGAGCGCGATCCTGGCCGAGCGGTTCGGATCATATTCGATCGACGCCACCTTCGCCGGAACCCCGGTCTTGTCCCGCTTGAAATCGATCAGACGATACATTCGCTTGTGCCCGCCGCCACGATGACGGGAGGTCAAGCGTCCGGCTGCGTTCCGCCCCCCGGTCTTGCGAAGGGGACGCAGCAGGGCCCTCTCCGGGCCCGTCTTGGTCAGATCGGAATAGTCCAGGACGCTTTGGAAGCGCCTGCCAGGCGATGTAGGTTTGTAGGCTCGGATCGGCACCTAGACACCCTCGAAAAATTCGATGCTGTCCCCTTCTTTCAGGATGGCCACGGCCTTCTTCCAATCGGGGGTGCGACCGACGAAACGGCCGACCCGCTTCTCCTTGCCTTTGACCGAGAGGGTCCGCACCCCAAGAACCTTCACACGAAACAACGATTCGATGGCGCGCCTGATCTCGATCTTGTTAGCATCCCTGGCCACCTCGAAGAGGTACTGATTGGCGTGATCCTTCAGCCCTGTCCCCTTCTCGGTGATCAGGGGTCGCCGGATGATCTGGTGAGGCTCTCTCACGGCTTCCACGCCTCCCCCACCAGGGCCATGGCGCCACGGGTCATGATCAGGGTATCATGTCTTAAGACATCATACACATTTAGCCCCTGCGCGGGCAGAAGTGTGACATCCGGCAGATTGCGGCAGGACCTGACGGCCGCCTCATCCCTTTGAAGTTGGTCTGCCACGATCAAGACCCGACCCTCCACTCCTAACCTTCCGAGCAGGGACTTGAACTCCTTCGTGCTTGGCTGCTGCTGCGACAGGTTCTCCAGCACGATGAGCCGACCTGCCAGAACCTTGGCAGAGAGCGCACCATGAAGCGCTGCTGCTCGAACCCGCCTCGGGACCGGGTAGCTGTAGTCCCTGGGCTTCGGCCCGAAGACGGTGCCCCCACCGCGCCACAGTGGCGAGCGCCTCGTCCCTGCGCGGGCCCGACCAGTCCCCTTTTGCTTCCAGGGTTTTTTCCCACCCCCGCGGACGTCCGACCGTGTGCGCGTCGAAGCGGTCCACTGGCGACGATTCGCGAGCTGCATCCTGACCACGTCATGGAGCAGATGTGGCTTCGCGGCGACGCCGAAGACCGCCTCATCGAGGGTGATATCCCCTGTCTTCACGTTGTTCATGTCCACAACCTGCACGGTGGCCGCCATCGGATTACCCCCGCTTCAGGATGGTGAGCAAGCCGCCTGCCGGCCCCGGCACGGCACCCTTCAGCAGCACCAAGTTCTGCTCTGGGATGATCTTGACGATCCTGAGCCCCTTGACGCTCGTGGTATCTCCCCCCATCCGTCCCGGCATATGGTGCCCCTTGAAGACGCGCGATGGATAGGACGACGCGCCGATCGAGCCGGGGGCTCGGTGGAACATGGAGCCATGGGTCTCGGGGCCGCCTCGATAGCCCCACCGCTTGACCCCGCCCTGGAACCCTTTGCCCTTCGAGATCCCGGTGACACGGACCTTCTCACCCACCTCGAAGAGCGCAACGGTCAGCACCTGGCCGACAGCGTATTCAGTGGTTTCAGGGGATACCAGGCGAAATTCTCTGAGATGCTTTTGCGGAGCCACCTTGGCCTTGTCGAAGTGGCCCTTCAACGGTTTGGTCACCTTCTTCGCCTTCAGCTCCGGTCGAAAGCCGACCTGGATGGCCTCGTAGCCGTCGATGCCCGCGGTCTTCCGCTGCACCACCGGACACGGGCCGGCCTCGATGACCGTGACGGGAACGGCCTTCCCGTTCTCATCGAAGAGTTGTGTCATCCCGATTTTCTTGCCGATCAATCCAATGCTCATAGCAATTAGCTCTTCACTATTGGCCGAAGGCTGGCAGTTGAAAGCCTCGCAGCGCTTCTAGAGCTTGATTTCGACATCGACGCCGGCCGGAAGGTCGAGCCGCATCAGGGCGTCCACCGTCTGGGGCTGCGCATCCAATATGTCCATCAGGCGGACATGGGTCCGGATCTCGAACTGCTCCCGCGATTTCTTATCGATGTGAGGCGAGCGCAGGACCGTGAATCGACTGATCTTGGTCGGCAACGGGATGGGTCCAGAAACCCTTGCGCCCGTCCGCTGGACCGTGTTGACGATCTCCTTGGCCGACTGATCGAGGATCCGGTGATCGTACGCTTTCAGTCTGATCCGTATCCGCTGATTTTCCATGTCACCCCGTCAATACCCCACTGCAGACACCCGTCCACCCCGCCCCCCCTACTCCACCACCTCGCTCACGACCCCGGCCCCGACGGTCCGGCCTCCCTCGCGGATGGCGAAGCGGAGCTCCTTCTCCATGGCGATCGGCTGGATGAGCTCGACGCTGAGGGCGACGTTGTCCCCGGGCATGACCATCTCGGTCCCGGCGGGCAGCGTGCAGACGCCGGTCACGTCGGTGGTCCGGAAGTAGAACTGGGGCCGGTAGCCGTTGAAGAAGGGGGTGTGCCGGCCCCCCTCCTCCTTGGTGAGGACGTAGGCCTCGGCCTTGAAGCGCGTGTGGGGGGTGATGGAGCCGGGCTTCCCGACCACCTGGCCCCGCTCCACCTCCTCGCGCTTGGTCCCCCGCAGCAGGAGGCCGACGTTGTCGCCGGCTTGGCCCTGGTCGAGGAGCTTGCGGAACATCTCGACCCCGGTCACGACGGTCCGCTGGGTCTCCCGGATGCCGATGAGCTCCACCTCGTCGCCCACCTTGATGATCCCCCGCTCGACGCGGCCGGTGACGACGGTCCCCCGGCCGGAGATCGAGAAGACGTCCTCGATCGGCATGAGGAACGGCTTGTCGAGGACCCGGACCGGGGTGGGGAAGTAGCTGTCCACCGCGTCCATGAGCGCGAAGATCGGCTTGGCGGCGGGGTCGTTGCGGTCGCCGCTACCGCTCTCCAGCGCCTTCAAGGCACTGCCCCGGATGATCGGGATCGCGTCGCCGGGGAAGTTGTAGGTCGTGAGGAGCTCGCGGACCTCGAGCTCGACGAGCTCCAGCAGCTCCGGGTCGTCCACGAGGTCCACCTTGTTGAGGAAGACGACGAGGTAGGGGACGTTGACCTGGCGAGCGAGGAGGATGTGCTCGCGGGTCTGGGGCATGGGGCCCTCGGAGCCCGCGACGACGAGGATCGCCCCGTCCATCTGGGCGGCGCCGGTGATCATGTTCTTGATGTAGTCGGCGTGGCCGGGGCAGTCGACGTGGGCGTAGTGGCGTTTGGCCGTCTCGTACTCGACGTGGGCGATGTTGATGGTGATGCCCCGCTCCTTCTCCTCGGGCGCCTTGTCGATCTGGTCGAAGGGGACGAACTGGACCTTCGGGTTCGCCGCGTGCAGGACCTTCGTGATCGCCGCGGTGAGGGTCGTCTTGCCGTGGTCGATGTGCCCGAT
>JBGQJI010000002.1:0-53331 GCA_041498975.1 Methylomirabilis sp. (SeqCode) | reverse complement strand
GTCATCGCCGGGATCGATGATTCCAAGAGGCTCAGCGCGCGCCGGCGGGAAGCTCTTGACAGGGCTATCAGGGCAGAAGCCCTGTCCGTCGGGTTCGGCGTGGTCCAGGAGGAGGTCATCGATGCGATCAATATCCTTCAAGCGACATTCCAGGCCATGCGGCAAGCCATTGATGCCCTCGATCCTCCTCCGGATTTTGTCCTGATCGACGGCAATCAATCCCCCGGCTGTTCCATCCCTCATCGTGTTATCCCTTCAGGCGATCGTCTGTGCTTCTCCATCTCCGCTGCGTCCATCCTCGCCAAAGTTGCCCGTGATCGAATCATGCAGGCATATGATCACGCCCTCCCGCAGTACGGATTCGGCCGGCACAAAGGGTACGGCACCAGGGACCACCTGGTGGCCATTGCCCGGTACGGGGCCAGTCCGCTCCACAGGAAGACCTTCCGGGGCGTGCGAGGGCAGTGGTAGCCGGGGCCGGCGAATGAGAAGCGCAAGGCTGCGACTGGGGGCCGAAGGGGAGCGGGCGGCGAAAGCATTCCTGAAGGCCAATGGCTATCGAATCCTGCGCGAGAACTATTCCACCCCCCTCGGCGAGATCGATCTCATCGCCCTGGAGGGGGATGTGGTCGTCTTCGTGGAGGTGAAGGCCCGCGCGTCTCTCGAGTTCGGGCCGCCTCAATCCTCGGTCACGCTGACAAAGCAGCGGCAGATACTCAAGGCCGCAGGGGTGTATCTGCAGCGAGAGGGGCTTGCCGAGGCGGCCTGTCGCTTTGACGTGGTGGCGGTGACGTTTGAGAGGGAGAGCACCGAACGGCCGCAGATCCTCCTAATCCGGGACGCATTTGGCAGTGGGGGAACCGCCATCTTTTGACCCGGCGGATGGCGGCTGGAGAGGGGGAGACGGGGGAAAGATAGGTCAGGTCCGCACCTCTCACGGAGGATGAAAGGGATGGCCCCGATCAACCATCTGCGGAGCCACTGGTCAATGATTGTGCTGGGGGCCCTTGCGATTCTGGGCGTGCTCTGGGCGCTCTTAGGTTCCTGACACCGTAGGCTCCTCCCGTCAGGCAACCGGCCATCCAGGACGCCGGGGCGCGTTGTATCGTCTGGGATGTTGATGTATCTTTTGCGGATTCAGGAACGCCCTGTCAACCTCGACGAGCTCTGGTGCTTCTTCCCGTGGTCTGGACAACCCTCTTCCTGCTTGGCAACGGGATCGGCGCCATCCAGAAGAAGTTCGCGGCGGTGAGCTGTGATGTCCTAAACGAGTTCTCCTGCCACCATCCCCTCCTCTTCGGCCTGAAGTAGCGAGCGAAGGATCACGATGCTGGCCAAGGTGTTGTCGAGCGCTGTCCTGGGAGTGGATGCCTACCTGGTCGAAGTCGAGGTGGACATCGGCATGGGGCTGCCCACCTTTAACACCGTTGGCTTGCCGGATACCTCCGTCAAGGAAAGCCGCGATCGGGTCAAGGCGGCCATCAAGAACTCGGGCTTCGACTTTCCGTCGCGTCGGATCACCGTGAACCTGGCCCCGGCCGACATCAAGAAAGAGGGGGCATGCTTCGATCTGCCGACGGCTTGCGGCATCCTGGCGGCGACGGGCGTCATCCGGCACGACCGGCTCAAGAACCTTGTGATCCTCGGAGAACTGTCGCTGGACGGCGGGATCCGGTCGATTCGAGGCGCGCTGCCGATGGCTGTCTCAGCCGCTCAAGCCGGGCTTGCTGGGATGATCCTGCCAGCGGAGAACGCCCCGGAGGCGGCCGTCGTGGAAGGGATTCAGATCTTCGGTGTCGAGACACTGCCGCAGGTGGTGGAATTCCTGAACGCCGCCCAGGAAGTGCCTCCCACGCGAATTAACCTCCAGGAGGTTTTCGCTCAGCATGCTGAGTATTCGGTTGATTTAACCGATGTGAAAGGGCAGGCCCACGCGAAACGTGCGCTGGAGGTGGCGGCCGCCGGAGGTCACAACATCCTGCTGATCGGGCCGCCCGGGTCCGGCAAGACGATGCTGGCAAAGCGCCTGCCCACTATCCTCCCTGATCTGATCCTCGAAGAGGCAATCGAGGTAACCAAGCTTCACTCCATCTGTGGCCTGCTGCCGGGTCGCGCCGCCCTGATCGCGACGCGACCTTTCCGGGCGCCTCACCACACCATCTCGGATGCAGGGCTGATTGGAGGCGGGACCATCCCACGGCCTGGCGAGGTGAGTCTGGCCCACCACGGCGTGCTCTTCCTGGATGAGTTCCCGGAATTCAAGCGGAGCGTCCTGGAGGTGTTGCGTCAGCCGCTTGAGGACGGGGTCGTGACCATCTCCCGCGCGGTGACCTCCGTGACCTTCCCCGCAAGGTTTATGCTGGCTGCCGCCATGAACCCCTGTCCCTGTGGCTATTTCACCGACCCGCAGCGCGACTGCACCTGTTCCCCTCCACAAATCGAGCGATACCGGTCCCGGATCTCGGGGCCCCTCCTCGACCGGATCGACCTGCACGTCGATGTCCCGTCGTTGCGCTATCGGGAGCTTGCGGCGGAAACGCAGGGGGAGAGCTCCGAGGCGGTACGGGAGCGGGTGAAGCGGGCCCGGGCTCTCCAGCATGACCGGTTCCGGCGGACTCGGACCTTCTGCAACGCCCAGATGGGCACCAAGCAACTCCGGCGAGCCTGCTCGGTCGGCCCGGATGGGCAGCGGCTCCTCGAGACCGCGATCGAGCGGCTGGGGCTGTCGGCCCGGGCCCATGACAGGATCCTCAAAGTCGCTCGCACCATCGCCGATCTCGAGGGCCACGACGCGATCCGCACCGACCACCTCGCCGAGGCCATCCAATACCGAACCCTGGACCGCCGTTCACCCCGGTGAGCCCTCAGCGATTGCTGGTTGCCCCCCGCCTGGCTCCCCAACTTCTGCCACTCCTTCCTCGCTCGGCTCGACCGGGACCTCATAGCCCGCATATGAAATCAAGCTCACCACCCCTTCATGGTCCACGAGGGGCTCCATTGGAAGGCGTAGTCTGACCTTCGTCCTGATCTCGGCCAGGACCTCTTGGCGGAGGGACTCGAGTTCCAACGGTGCCTCGGCGCAAGCCTCTTCAACGAGGGAGAGGTTCTCCATTCGCTCGCGTCGGGGAGCGAAGAGGTCCAGCCGACAAAGCAGTTCACCCTGACGGTTCCCCACGACAGAGATCACCCGGAGTCCAGGAAAGCGTTCGATCGTCTCGAGGTCGGTGTCACTCCAGTAGACGTCGCCGCCGCCATGGCTGTGCCACCAGAGTTGAATGGAGGACGGGTCGCCGCCGTCGCCGACGAATTTGGCGAGGAAGCCGAAAAGGGCTTCCTGATCCAGCTCGGCCTCGGAGTCCGTGACGAGCTGTGGCAGAACGAAGACGTCCTGAATCAGGAATCCTTGCGGGTATGGTGTGACAGACCCCAGGCCGGCTATCTCGGCTGGACATAGCCTCAACAGGAGTTTGAGCCGGTGAAATGCGCGGGCTGTAATGAAGATGCCCGGAATATCGGTATCGCCGAGCTCCACACGTTCCCCCTTCTCTGACTGGTTCACTGGAAGCGCTACTGACTGTATCACGGAATTGCCCCTCCCTTCAACGCACGGGTCTGGTTGTCTGCGCAGCGTGCGCGCCGGCGGGTTCATCGCTGCTGCACGGGTTCTGCGCCTCGAGCCATCTGGGGGCAACGATCATGCTCACCTGAGCCTGAGTGCATAGTGAAATCAAACGAGATTTTAGATCAATGCCACCGAACAGGATGTTTAGGACTTCGAATCCTTTGCCGGGCGGCGGCGCCTTTCTTGGCTGATTCACCGATGAGCGAGTTGGGGATGTGGCAGGGTTTTGGAGGTTCTCATCATATCTCAGCTCAAAAAGTAAAACAGGTTTATAAATTTCTCTTGACACACCTCTTGCGAGTTTGATAGAAACAGTCGGCCGGGTGTGGGGCTTTGGGGTTGGGGGGTGATAGCAGGGACTATATCAGACGATCGATATTCCCAGGAGGAGAAGGGGTCCATCGGGTTGTGGCTGTCTGTTCCCAAGACCGAATCACAAAAGGGGGGGGAAAATGGCGGAGGAGAGGCTTCCAAATCGTTGGATGTTTGTGGTGTGGGCGCTCATCATGCAGATGTGCCTCGGAAATCTTTACACCTGGAGCATCTTCCGGTCCCCGCTGATGAAGACATACGGCTGGACGATTAAGGAGGCGACGGTTCCGTTCACGTTGTCGGTGGTGTTCTTCGCCGTGGGGATGGTGTTTGCGGGCCGGTGGCAAGACAAGGCTGGGCCCAGGAAAGTCGCGATCACAGGGGGGATCCTCCTCGGTGCGGGCTTCCTGCTCGCCAGTCAGATCGGGGGCACACTTGGAGGCCTCTACGTCGCCTACGGTGTCCTGGCTGGGCTCGGGGTTGGCTTTGCCTACGTGACGCCCATCGCGGTCTGCGTCAAGTGGTTCCCCGACATGCGGGGGTTCATCACCGGGCTCGCCGTCCTGGGATTTGGCGCGGGGTCGATGATTGGTGCTCCAGTAGGGACCAGGTTAATCGCGCAGATGGGAGTTCTGAACACCTTCGCCCTTTTCGGGGTGGTCTTCGGCGTCTTGACGGCGCTGGCAGGGGCCATGCTCCGAAACCCCCCGGCCGGGTATAAGCCGGCAGGCTGGAGCCCGCCAGCGCCAGCGGCCGGCGTCAAGGCGAAGAAGGACGACTACGCGCCATCGGAGATGGCGGGAACCATCCAGTTCTACCTTCTCTGGTTCATCTACCTCTTCGGCGCCGGCGTAGGGCTCATGGCGATCTCACAGGCGGTGCCGATGGGCGTTGAGCTGGCGAAGCTTACGCCAGGGGTGGCGGCCGGTGCGCTGGGGATCATGGCCATCTTTAACGGCCTCGGGAGGCCCGCCTTCGGCGCGATCTCCGACAAAATCGGCCGGAGCAACGCGACGATGCTGGCGTTCGCTGTCTACATCGTGGCCTTGCTGGGCGTCCTGAGAGGCGCCGACACTTTCGGTATGTACACGACCGGCATAAGCATGGTCGGCTTTGCCTACGGCGGCTACCTGGCCCTGATGCCCTCCTACACGGCCGACTACTTCGGGACCAAGAACCTGGGACTCAACTACGGCTTGGTCTTCAGCGCGTGGGGCGCGGCGGGGGTCATGGGCCCAATCATCGGCGCTCAGGTACGGCAGCAAACCGGGAGCTTCGTGGGGGCATTCTGGATCCTGTCAGCCCTCTGCGTGGCTGGGATTCTCCTGGCCTTGATCACGAAGGCGCCAGCCCCGAAGGAGGCGTAAGCGCGGCATCTCGATCAGACTATTCCCAGAAGTTGCTTCGACAAGAGGCCCATCTGTAGGGTGGGCCTCTTGTTGTGTTTTGAGGCTGCGTTCGTGCTCTCAGTCAGTGCAATCCACATGAGGATGGTGGCTGCGCGGCAAGAAGCTTCGTGTCTTTGACGATTGATTACCCTGTAACGGTGTCACAGGTACGGCTGTTAGCAGATGACTCGTTCAGCGAGGTCCGGTTCCCTGAACTGGATAGGAGGTCTCGGTGGGAAAATGTTCGCCGGTGACCAGGCATTGCAATAACTGATCCCCGGCAATCAGCGGTTTGCTGCGGCGCAACGGACCTATCCCAACCAAACGGTCCAACGCCGCACCGCGGTTGTCGAACGGCAGCAGCCGTTTTCCGTCATAGAGGACTGTTCGGATTCGACGGTACTTCCTGAAATCGTTTTTGACCAGGGCCCCGGTGATCTGTTTGTCATCAGGGTGTGACAGGCCATGTCGTAAGCAATGTCGTGCTGGGGGCCAATGAATACGCCACAGGTCATCTCGGGTCACCATTACTTGTGGTACTCGGTCATCAGGGATGCGCGGCGGTTGAAGCGTCGGTGAAGGAGGGTGACGCCCACGGAAATGTCGCCAGCGTCGTCGAAGCTATCAGGCCCGCGGTGAAAGACCGGCCGGCCGCTGAACTGGGGGGATGCGGGGAAGGCCCACGTCCAGATGGTGGTCGGTCGATTGATATCCTCAAGACCGCTCCTGGCGGAATTGGTCAAAGAAGAGAAGCTCAAGAACGTTGGGGCATGTTACGATCTGGAGAGCGGGGTGGTCGATATCATCTCGTGATCCACGTCAATGAAAGACTGTCTGCTACGGGATCGAGCAGGTGCGCGATGGGGTCTCGCTCCTTCGGAAGCTTTATGATCGGAATTCGGCAGATCGTGGCCAGGGGCAGACTTGGCTGGCGGGATGGCCACACGACTTCATGCCAAGGATGGCAGGGGCGCTCGCGTGGCTGGCGGTGTGGGGCGAAATCGCAGGTGGCCGCTCGAGTTCCGTACGCGAGCCTCGCGCTCATTGCAGCAATATCTTTCGCTGATCCGGCTGTTGCCGCAGCGGAGGGGGGTGGGACGAGCCTGGGCCATCAACTGTCGTTGGGGTGGGTGGCCCCATTCGTCCTCCTACTCCTTTGTATCGCACTCCTTCCCCTGATTGTCCCCCACTGGTGGGAATCCAATCTCAAGAAGGGGTTCATCAGCGGCATCTTCGGCCTCCCGGTGGCAGTCTACATCTCCATGTTGGATGCCCACCGGCTCGTCGAGACCGGGATCGAGTATAGCGCGTTTATTGTCCTTCTCGCTGCGCTCTTCATCATTTCCGGAGGGATCTTCCTGCGCGGTTCATTAGAGGGAACCCCCTCCGTGAACACCGGAGTCCTGGCGGCGGGCGCCATCCTCGCGAATGTCGTAGGGACCACGGGCGCCTCCATGCTGCTCATCCGCCCAATGCTCCGCGCCAACGAGGAGCGGCGGCACCAGGTCCACATCATGGTGTTCTTCATCTTCGTCGTCTCGAACATCGGAGGGCTCCTCACCCCCCTCGGCGACCCGCCACTCTTTCTCGGCTTTCTTCGTGGGGTCCCTTTCGAGTGGACCCTTCGGCTCTTCCCTCATTGGCTTCTGATGAACGCGGCATTGCTTGTCATCTTTTTTTCATGGGACCAGCGCCTCTTCAATGCGGAGCGTGCGGCGAGCCCGGGGGCCTTGCACAAGGAGATGCAGGTCAAGGAGAAGCTGGGCGTGGAGGGGAAGGCTAACTTCCTGCTGCTGCTTGGGGTGCTGGCGGTGGCCTTTGTCGTCGGCCGGTTTGGCGAGGAGATCGGGCTACAGTCCGAGCATGCGCGCAAGGGGGCACAGGTGATTGGGATGGGCCTCCTTGCGGCCCTTTCCCTTGTTGCAACGAGAAAGGAGACCCGTGCCGCGAACCGGTTCACCTTTCACCCCATTGTGGAAGTGGCGGTGCTCTTCGCGGGGATCTTCGCGACGATGGTCCCTGCCCTGGCGATCCTGGAGGCCCGCGGGGAACAACTTGGCCTCAAGCAACCGTGGCACTTCTTCTGGGCGACCGGCTCCCTCTCAAGTGTCCTCGATAATGCCCCAACCTACCTTACCTTTGCCACGACGGCGAGCGGCCTGTTGGGAACGGAGGCGATCCACCTGGACCAGCTTCTCCAGGCTATGAAGGGAGGTATCACGGGCGAGATGCTGCTGACGGCCATTTCCGTCGGGGCCGTGTCGATGGGCGCCAACACCTACATCGGGAACGGCCCCAACTTCATGGTCAAGGCGATCGCGGAAGAGTCGGGGATCAAGATGCCCTCGTTCTTCGGGTACATGAAGTATTCCGGCGGCGTCCTGATTCCGCTGTTCGTCGTCGTCACCTTGGTCTTCTTCCGTCCTTAGGCCTTATGCAAGGCTTGCAGAGGGGGCAATTCGCATGACGGCGAAAACGCGGGCGACCTGGAGGGATAGGATGCGATGGCTCGTCGAGTGGTTGAACCGCATCCTGGAACAGGGGTATAAGCAGGCAGATATCGAGACAGGTGTGTGACCACCCTGAACCTGGGGTGCGTGCATCCCCAAAGACGCGGGGTGACTTCCCGGACTACTTCTCGTTAGCACACTCCAACGCGGCGAAGAAAGCTAGATCCGGTCTCCGGCCGGTGGAAAAGCCGGGGGTCGGAGTGTCTTCTGTTGCCGCGTGGCTACTGCCCATCTATCACGAAGTGGGCTCTTCGGTTCCACCTCCAGGCTGCCTCATCGTGGCCCAGCACAAAGGGGCGCTCCTTTCCGTAGCTGATGACCTTCATCCGCTTCCCATCGATCCCAGCCGCCACGAGGTAGTCCCTGGTCGCCTTCGCCCGTCGTTCGCCCAGGCCCAGGTTATACTCGGCCGTGCCTCGTTCGTCGCAGTGTCCCTCGATGCTGATCTGGGCGCTCGAATTGGCTTTAAGCCACTGGAGATCCTCGGAGAGGTTTGGCTTTGCGTCATCCCGGATGTTCGATTTGTCGAAATCGAAAAAGATATCCTTGAGCGGGGATGTCTGGCCTGCCGCCGTCCCAGATGGTCGTGCCGAAGGCGCTCCCTTTACGGGCTGTTCCTGAACGCCGGTGGGAGGGCTGACCATCTCCTCTTTGGGCGTGACCGTACTGGAGTACGATCGAGATGGCTCCCCAGCCGAGCCGGTAGGGCGAGAGGTCGAGGTTCCTGTGGACGGTGATACTGCTCCCGCCTGAGCGGGGGCCGATTGGGCGCCGATATCGGCAACATCCGCCCGCTTCGGGCAGCCCGACAGCAGGAACGGAATGGCCATCACCAACGCCATCGTCGGAATAGTTGTGAACTTCATGGGCCTCATCATCATCGGCTTCGCCTCCTCCAAACCTGCGTCATGTGAAGAAGACCGTCCCCGGGGCGAGGAAACACTCCAGCCTCGGTCGGGCGCGGGGTTAAGATAGGCCCCCATCACAGCACAGATCAGATCGAAAGGGAGTATCCTTTTCAGCGCTGGAGCATCTATACTACGTGCCCATCTCCGTGTCAATCGAATTTGTCGCTCGAATTTGTCGCTCGGATCGCAGCAGTCCCGGGATTTCCCTTGCGGCGCCTCATTTGGCTAGGCTATAGTCAGCGCGATGCAACAGGCGCAGGAAAGGAGAACGCTTTGCTCCAATCGCCGAGCGAGGCACGATTACGAGATCGTGGAGGTCGTCGAGGTAGGCATCGCGCTCACCGGGACCGAGGTGAAGTCGCTGCGAGATGGCCGGGCCGACCTGAAGGACAGCTACGCGACGATCGAAGGCAAGGAGGTCTATCTGTTCAACTGCCATATCAGCCCGTATTCCGCGGGCACCCGCTTCAACCCGGACCCAAATCGGAAGCGCAAGCTCCTGATGCACCGCGAGGAGATCGACAGGCTCATGGGGAAGGTCCAGGAAAAGGGCCTCACCTTGATCCCCTTGAGTTTCTACACAGTTCGACGCAAGATCAAGTTAGAACTGGCCCTCGCCAAAGGGAAGAAACTGTACGATAAGCGGGAAGCCCTGAAGCAGCGGGCCATGGCGAGGGAAATGGCTCAGCTTGCCCGCGGCCGGGCGGACCGTCGGGAGCCTTGACTTTTCCGTCGTTGCGGCATATAGTATAAGTGCTCCTTTAACCCCAGTATATTTCGCTTACACCGATGACTTTCCGATGGGGGCGCTCCGGTTTCGACGGGGCCAAGGGGGTTAGGGTTGCGTGCCGAGGTTCCATCTCCTCGTAAAAAGGTGGAAATACAAGCAACTGCCAACCACGAATTGGCACTGGCTGCCTAAGGGTGGCCACGTCCACCCCGCCGTGTCCGCCGGGCGGGAATTGGGCGCCGTATAGGCGGGCTGGCTTGCCTTTCCTGCTCGGGAGAGGCGAGCGAGACCAAATGAGCTAGCCGATCCACGACCCCGCCTGTGGGGGCAGGAGAGGCGAATCAACGTACGCAGGCTACGCACGTAGACGCCCTTTCCGACATGTCCTCGGACGCGGGTTCGACTCCCGCCGCCTCCACCATCATTCGATAGGAGCGCCGGCCGGTTCACGCGAACCGGCCGGCGTCTTTTTGTTCTGCAACGAGGCACAGGCCTCTCAACTGGCGAAGTCATCGGCAGTCGGCCGGCCGATCAGAAGCGGATGCGGAAGGGTGAAAGACTGGAGCTCGGCTATCTATGCAGGCTGCTCGAGACCTGAGCAGGGTTCACGGGCCGATCCGGGATTCTATGTCAGGAATGAAGCCTGAGGTAGAGCAGGGGGAGGATAGGTAATGCGCCCATCAATCACCACGGCGAACGAGGTCATCCGGTGGCGTTCGATCTTCTGGTCGGAAAGGATGTGGGAGACCGTGCCGCCGCGAACCGTAAATGCGTCGGCGATCAGGGAACGATGGCACCGCCAGTAGAGGGCCTCGGCGCACATGATGGCGGTCCGGGCCTGTCCCGCGAGCATCCACAACTGGTCGAGGCCATGAGCGAACTCCTCGCTCTGCATATAATCGGCGAAGGCAAGGAAGCCCGCATTGCGCCAGCCGCTGTTGAGCGATCCCTTGCCGGAGCTTTTCCTGAGCCCGCCCAGCCGAGGAAGATGGACGTATCGCAGTGCGGCGTTGGGGAGCTCGATCTCCAGCGCTTCATGGTTGAACTGCGGGGTGTGCCGCGAGCGCGGAATGGTCCGGACATCGGCGAGGCAGTCTATCCGGAAGGTGTGGAGCAGACTGACGAGCTCTTCGAGGCTGCGCGTCGAGTGCCCGATGGTGTGCAGATGTCTATCGTCCATTTCCATTCGCCAGCCTGTATCTCGTCGAGTGGCTTCTCAGGCCTCCGATTCATGGTGCGCCGTAATTCCTGCGAGCCAAGGATCGGCTGAGCGTCGAGTGATCTGAGACGCCTTCCGGGCGTTTCTCCAGGAAAATGTATCATGATTATACAGCCGAGTGCGGAATTCGACACGCGCATTTGCACTGCCGTCTTGACCCGCCTACGGGCTTTGCCTATCCTGCCCGCTGCGTGAAGCCATCGCCCTCACCGCGACGAGGAGCGGAATGAAGACCTTCGGCTGTCGCGACAGCAGCCAGCCATGAGCCGCGATCTCGAGGAGTCCCGCTTGACTGACGCCACCGTCGTCCAGCTCACGCGTCACCTGGGACGATTGCCGGCGGACAACGACAGGCAGGCTCAAGACGAGGAATTGTCCACCCCCATTCCTGGGGCCTTTCAGAAACCGTTCAGAGACCTTGAAGTTAAACGGCCGGTTTGCTACACTGTCTAATTGAAAGCCAGCGTGATCGGAGGCTTACAGCCGGGTTGTAGGCGATCATCGAAAGAGGTGTTTCCTGCGCCGAATGGGCCGAATAGGGGCACGATGGTTTGTGCACCAGCGAATCGAGGAGCTTGCTACGCACCTAATGGGGGAAAAGATGGGGAATGGAAGGTTTACAGGCAGGACCCTGCTAGCTGTTGCAGCTTCCTGCCTTATCGTGGGAATTGTGATCACGGCCTCATTGAACCTGGTCCCACTGACGAAGGCGACCACGTCTCAGTTGTGGACGGAGAAACGGGAGGACGGGCCGTTCAGTTCGAGCCAGACCTCAGACGGCAAGATCTGGGTTCGGTTGGCCAAGGAACTGACCCCTTCCGTTGCGAACGTGAGCACGACGCAGGTTATGAAGGGCAGGAGCATGCGGTTCCATGGGCCGTTCGGCGAAGACGATCCGTTCAACGAGTTTTTCAAGCGGTTCTTCGGCGATACTCCGCGACAGTTCAAATCCACGAGCCTGGGGTCGGGCTTCATCATCAACAAAGAGGGCTACATCCTGACCAACAACCATGTGGTCGAGAACGCGACGGACATCACCGTCAAGCTTGGCGACGGCCGCGACTTCAAGGCGAAGTTGGTCGGAAGGGATCCGAAGACCGACATTGCCCTCATCAAGATCGAGGCGTCCAATCTCCCGGTGATCCCATTTGGCAACTCGGACAAGCTGGAGGTGGGCGAGCCGGTCATGGCGATCGGCAATCCGTTTGGCCTGAACCAGACGGTCACCACGGGGATCGTGAGCGCCAAGGGCCGATTCATCGGTGAGGGGCCGTACGATAACTTCATCCAGACCGACGCCTCCATCAACCGTGGCAATAGCGGCGGGCCCTTGATCAACACCAACGGTGAGGCGGTCGGCATCAACACAGCCATTTTCAGCCCGACAGGCGGTTCCATCGGGATCGGCTTTGCCATCCCCATCGACATGGCCAAGGAGGTGCTGCCTCAGCTCAAGGAGCGAGGGAGCGTGACCCGGGGGTGGCTGGGCGTGGCGATCCAGCAGATCACCCCCGAGCTGGCGAAGACATTCGGCTTGAAGCAGACGAATGGGGCACTCGTGTCCGACGTGGTGGATGGCTCGCCGGCCGAAAACGCCGGGGTGAAGCAGGGGGACGTCATCGTAGAGTTCGACGGCAAGAAGGTCAAGTCCTCTACTGAGCTCCCCCACGTCGTGGCCAGCACCGCGGTCGGAAAAGAGGTCGCAATGAAGGTCGTCCGCGACGGGGCCGAGGTGACGTTGCAGGTCAAGGTCGGGGAGTTGAAGGAGGAGCAGTTGGCAGCGACGACGCCTTCCTCTCCGAAATCCAGACTGGGGATCGATGTCCAGCAGCTCAACCCCGCGCTGGCCCGCAAGTTCGGGATCAAGGATGACAAGGGTGTGGTGATCACGAGTGTCGAGCCCGATAGCCCCGCCGAGGGCGCAGGTTTGCAACCTGGGGACCTGATCCTGGAAATCAACCGGTCCAAGGTGGCCACAGTGAACCAGGTCCGGAAGGCCCTGGAGAAAACCCGGCCGGATGAGCCGACGGTCCTCCTGATCAAGCGGGACGGCGACACGCGGTATGTGGTGATTACGTCCGAGGGGTAGGGCGGAGGGAGTTTCGGCCGCAAAGGCGAGACTCGACCGATGGCGTACAGATTCCCCCCTCAAGAGAGTGGGGAAAGCAGAAAGGAGGTGATGAGATGATAACGTGACGCCGCTGGCAGGAAGGAGGTGATCAGCATGCCCGGTATCGCGCCGAAGTGCTTGGAGTGCGGAGTTGACCTCCGGTACGATCCGGCGAAGCTAACCTATGAATGTCCCACCTGTCGGCCCGGTGGGAGGCCGAAGGTGGAGGAGGTTCGAGAGAGCCGAAAGGAGGCCGCGTAAAGCGTGGATATCGAGACGATTTGACGGGCAGGCTTTCCGTGTGGCAGGCGCCCAGGAAAGTCTGCCCATTTATTTTTGGGCCTCCGTATTCGCACCTGAGGGATCCGGTTGGACCGCACGCAAAGGCGATTCGCCAGGAAAGGGGAGTTGTTGACGGAGCACGTAGACGGTGGAACTGCCAGGGGTCGTAACGGGCTACCGTCCACGGGCGGACTGGCGGAGATCGCCCTCCTATTCTTGCGCCTGGGTCTGATCGGGTTTGGAGGGCCTGCGGCGCACATCGCCATGATGGAAGAGGAGGTCGTTGCCCGTCGGCGCTGGATCTCGAGGGAGCAGTTCCTCGACCTCATCGGCGCGGTCAATCTCATCCCCGGCCCCAATTCAACGGAGATGGCGATTCATATCGGAATGGTCCGGGCCGGATTGCCCGGCCTCCTCGTAGCCGGCGCCTGTTTCATCCTGCCGGCCACCGCGATTACCCTAAGCTTCGCCTGGGCATATGTCCGGTTTCGATCGATCCCGCAGGCCTCGAGCCTCTTGCTCGGGGTCAAGCCGGTGGTGGTTGCCATCATCCTGTCCGCGGTCGTCAGGTTGGGCCGGACGGCCGTCAAGACTCCCGCTTTCGCCGCCCTGGGCCTCGCTGTCTTTGCGCTTTCGCTCCTTGGCGTCAACGAGATCGTGCTCCTTCTGGGCAGCGGCGCCGCGGGAATCCTCTGGATCACTATATTTCGTGGCCCGCCGAGGCCGACCGGTCTCGCGCTCCTAGTGGGTATAGGATGCATCGCTGGTGCTTCGATCGCGGTTGGGGCCATGGGCGCAGGCGACGCAACAACGTGGGGCAGCCATCCGCCTTCGCTTTCAAATATCGGCCTTTTCTTTCTGAAGATCGGGAGTGTGCTGTTTGGCAGCGGCTATGTCCTGATCGCTTTCCTGAGAGGAGGGCTGGTTGCAGAATACCGATGGCTGACCGAGCTCCAGCTCCTCGATGCTGTTGCCATCGGGCAATTCACACCTGGCCCGGTGCTGAGCACGGCCACCTTTATCGGGTATCTTCTCGCAGGCTGGCCTGGCGCATGTGTCGCCACTATCGCGATCTTCTTTCCCTCGTTTCTCTTTGTGCTCGCCACCAACCCCCTCATCCCGCGCATTCGTCGGTCGGCGATTGCGCGTGGTTTCCTCGATGCGGTCAATGTCAGCGCCATCGGGCTCATGGCTGCGGTGACTGCCGAGTTGGGCCGAGCGGCTCTAAGAGGCTGGGTAGAGTGGGCCATCGGGTTGGCGGCCCTCCTAGGGATCGTGAAGTTCCAACTGAATCCGGCGTGGCTCGTGGGTGGGGGGGCGCTCGTGGCGTGGGCACTGAAGGCACTCTGGGGGATGTAGGTTCGCGTGTGGGACGGCAGAAGGATGGCTCAAGGGTTTCCAGAGTTGGCTGCCGCTAACGATGCCTCCGTAAGGCTGCGCAGGGGTCAGGCGGCTCGAAGGGCGGGGGCAACGTGAGCACACCCTCGCCCGGTCCTCATCTCAAGCGGGAGCTCGGCCTCCTGCCGCTGATCGCTGTCATCTTCTTCAGTGTGAGTGGCGGCCCTTACGGGATCGAGGATGCGGTCCCCTCCTTCGGCCCCGGTCTCACCCTCCTGCTTCTCCTCCTCACTCCACTTGTCTGGAGCCTCCCGGTGGCCGCCGTCATGGCCGAGCTCAGCTCGGCGCTTCCGCTCGAGGGGGGGTATGTCTTTTGGGTGAAGCGGGCCTTTGGGCCGTGGTGGGCATTTCAGATCGGTTGGTGGAGCCTGCTCGGAGGCTTCACGGACATGGCGCTGTATCCTGTCCTCTTCGTCCAGTACCTGAGCCACTGGCTTCCGAACCCCAGCCCGCTCGCTCGGTGGTCCCTGGCGCTGGCCTTCATCTGGGGTCTGACGATTCTCAACATCCGGGGCGTCCGACTGGTGGGGTGGAGCGCGGTTCTCCTAGGAGCGCTGGCTTTTTCCCCGGTGTTTGGCATGGCGGTCGCTGGAATGAGACACCTAGGTGAGCTGACTGTCCTCCCCTTCGGCGTCGAGGGGAAAGGTCTGGCGGAAGGGCTCGGGGTGGGGCTTGCCGTGATGATGTGGAACTACTCGGGCTGGGGCAACCCCACCACCTGCCTTGGGGAAACACAGAAGCCCGAGTCCAATTACCGCCTCGCGCTGTGGCTCTCGTTCCCGTTCGTCATTCTGGCCTACCTCATCCCGGTGGCGGTCGGGCTCGGCGCGGACCCCCGTCTCACAAGCTGGAGATCCGGGTCGCTCGCGGAGGTGGGAGGGCGGGTCGGCGGTCCCTGGCTCGCTGGCTGGATCACCCTCGCCGCGCTCCTGAGCGCTGCAGGCCTTTTCCTCTCGAATCTCCTGACCAACTCGCGCCTGCCGTTTGTCCTTGGTCGGGATCACCTGTTGCCCAGGGTGTTTGGGGTGCTGCACACCCGCTACAGCACGCCGTGGGTGGCTATCGCGGCTTCGAGCGCGGTGTGCAGCGCGCTGGCCCTGCTGCCGTTTACCAAGCTCGTGGTCCTGGACGTGTGGCTCTACTCCTTGACGCTGCTGGTTCAGATGGCGGCGTTCCTCGCGATCCGGCTCCGGGAGCCCAGTCTCGCCCGTCCCTGGCGGGTGCCCGGGGGGAGGGCGGGGGCGCTCCTCGTGGTCGCTGTCCCGAGCTTCCTGGCCGTGCTCGCCATGCTGACCAGCGGCCTCGTCAACATCTTCGTCGGACTAGTCGCCGCGCTCACAGGCCCGGTGGCCTACATAGCCTTCGCCCGCACGGAGCGTGACAAGACCCTCCTGCCGTCATGACGTCCCTGGAGCCCTGGACGGGGTGGCCTTGACACCATCGGGGCCGCGTGATAGAAGAGCCCATCTGGACGGACAGTTATGAGCCTTCGCGTCAACGAGATCTTCTATAGCATTCAGGGGGAATCGACCTATACCGGCCGGCCGTGTGTCTTCGTCCGCCTGACGGCCTGCAACCTTCGCTGTCGCTGGTGCGACACAGAATACGCGTTCTATGAGGGCGAGGGGCTCACGATCGAACAGGTTCTGGAACGGGTGCGAGACTATAAGTGCCCGCTGGTCGAGATCACGGGAGGTGAGCCGCTTCTGCAGGAAGAGGTGCATCCCCTGATCGATCGGCTGCTTCTGGAGGGATACGAGGTCCTGATCGAAACGGGCGGTAGCCTCGATGTCGGTCGCCTCGATCCCAGAGTGGTCAAGATCCTCGACCTCAAGGCCCCTGGAAGCGGGATGGAGCACCGCAACAACCTTAACAACCTTCGGCATCTGGACCGGAAAGATCAGGTCAAATTCGTCGTGGCGGATCGCCGGGACTATGAGTGGGCCAAGCGGATGATGGCAGAGCACGCTCTCGCCGAAAAGGTTCAGGTCCTCTTCTCCCCGGTGTTCGGCGAGCTACACCCCAGGGAGGTTGCTGAGTGGATTTTGGCCGACCGGCTCCAGGCCCGGCTCCAGATCCAGCTTCACAAATACCTCTGGGATCCAGATCAGCGGGGCGTGTAGTGAGCAAACGGGCCGTCGTTCTCCTGAGCGGCGGCATCGATTCAGCGACGGCCGCCGCGGTGGCCCGGGCCGAGGGATATGAGCTACATGCTTTGACCTTCCGCTACGGCCAGCGCCACGTCCGCGAGCTGGAGAGCGCGAAGCGCGTCGCAGGCGCCCTGAGTGCGAAGCGGCACCTGGTCCTCGATCTCGACCTTCGTCAGATCGGCGGCTCGGCCCTGACCGATCACATCTCGGTGCCGAAGGGCCGTGGCATCGAGGAAATCGGCTCCGGCATCCCTGTCACCTACGTTCCCGCCCGCAACACCATCTTTCTATCCCATGCCCTCGCCTGGGCAGAAGTGCTCGGCTCGGAGGCCATTTTCCTCGGCGTTAACGCCATCGACTACAGCGGCTACCCGGACTGCCGGCCCGAATACATTGCGGCGTATGAGCGGATGGCGAATCTGGCGACGAAAGCCGGCGTCGAAGGCCGATCGAAACTCACCATTCACGCCCCCCTCATCCACTTGACAAAAGCCCAGATCATACAGCGCGGCCTCGCGCTCGGCGTCGATTTCTCCCTCACCTGGAGCTGCTATGACCCGGCACCCGACGGACGGCCTTGCGGCGCCTGTGATAGCTGCATCCTGCGTGAAAAGGGATTCGCCAACGCCGGCATTCCCGACCCGCTTCTCCGTCAAGCGTGAACTGGGCAGTCGGGGGTGCCGGTCGCCTGATCCGGTTCAGATGGGGGACCAGACTGTGGTCGTGAAGTAACGTTCGCGTAGAACTTGCCGATGCCCAAGTGACGCTCGAAGTGACTGATCAAGTTGCCGCAATGAGAGGACCCTCTTTAGGGCGCTCGGGTGGGGAAGCTGCAGTTGAAGGTGTAGCGGAGCTTAGGGGGAAGGCAAGCTGCCCCAGGGAACCCTAGGCGAGTTGGAGTGGGCGATCATCACTGGGTTTACCAAGGTGTTTTGGCGCCAATGGCGATATGACAGCAGTCTCACATGAGGAAGGGGCCTGGATCGCATCCTTTGTCTTTTCGGGCTGGTAAGCGACGATACTACCCTCATTCTCATCCCCGACCGAACTGCGCTTGGTAAACTCCCACGTGTGATTTCTTAACGCCTTCACGATGCCGGTGGGAACCAATCCGTGGTCAGCGATAGTGAAACGTGTTATGATGAGTCAAAATTTGGTCCTGGCGAGCTGTTCGTCTGGGTGGAGAGGGATGTCGGAACGAGCCATAGTTGTGATATGGGGGTTGACGCGACAATCGACGAGAGGTTGAACGCTGCGCAGCAGGCGGCGATCGTCCATGGTGATGGCCCCCTGCTCGTCATCGCCGGTGCCGGGACAGGGAAGACGACCGTCATCACCCACCGGATCGCCCACCTGATGAGCAGCAAGCGGGCGAGGCCTGAACAGGTGCTTGCCCTGACCTTCACCGAGAAGGCGGCTGCGGAGATGGAGCGGCGGGTGGACCTGTTGGTTCCGTATGGGTTCACCGACACCTGGATCTCCACCTTTCACGCCTTCGGGGATCGCGTGCTTCGGGAACACGCCCTGGTCCTTGGGCTGAGCCCGGACTTCCGTCTGCTCACGGAAGCGGAGCAGGTGATCTTCCTTCAGGAACACCTCTTCGATCTTCCGCTCCACTATTTCCGGCCGCTGGGCAATCCCATGAAGCATGTGCAGGCCTTGTTGCAACTGTTTAGCCGAGCCAAGGATGAGGATATAACTCCAGAGGAGTATGCGGGGTTTGCGGAAGAACTCCAGAAGCGGGCCGCCGCCGCTCCTGATGATGGGGTCCTCGCGGAGCGTGCGAAACGCGAGTCCGAGATTGCCGGAACGTATCAGCGCTACCAGGAGCTGATGGCCAGGGAAGGGAAGTTAGACTTTGGAGACCTGATGACAAAGACCCTCACCTTGTTTCGCGAACACCCGCTTGTGTTGCGACAGATGCAAGAGCGGTTTCGGTATATCCTGGTCGATGAGGTCCAGGACACCAACTACGCGCAGTTCGAGATCATCAAGCTCCTCGCCGGCACGCATCGGAACGTCACAGTGGTGGGCGACGACGACCAATCGATTTTCAAGTTCCGGGGGGCCTCCATCAGCAATATTCTGAATTTCCGGAAGGAGTTTCCCGAGACGGAGACGGTCGTCCTCGTCGAAAACTACCGCTCGACGCCCGGCATCCTTGATGCGGCCTATCGCCTGATCCAGCACAACAATCCGGATCGTCTGGAATACCGGGAGGGCGTGGACAAGCGGCTCCGGCCGCAGAATGCCGATGGACCGTCTCTCGAGAGTGTGGCGTTTCAGACCTATCAGGAGGAGGCGGACTGGGTTGCCGGGAAGATCGAGGAGCTGATCGAGGCGAAACACTGTGCGCTTGGCGACATCGCCATCCTCGTCCGCCGGAACAGCGATGCCGATCCGTTCCTCCGGGCGCTGAACATGAAGGGGATTCCGTGGAGGTTCAGCGGGGCAAGAGGTCTGTACGACAGGGAGGAGATACGGCTGGTTGTCTCGTTCCTCCGGCTGCTCGCCGACCCGCACGACTCTCTGAGCCTCTTTCATCTCGCAGGCTCGGACATCTACGGGATGCCGGCGGCCGATCTGGTGCTCTGCAATGCTTATGCAAGTCGGAAGCATCGGAGCCTTTACGAAGTGCTGCTCGAGGAAACGAAGCGGCCCGGGAAGATCCCGGAACTGTCCGGGGTCTCGCCCGAAGGGATCGCCACCGCCACCACACTCCTGGCCGACCTCGACCGTTACCTCGGGAAAGCCCTCCGCGAGGCGACAGGTCGCATCCTCTATGAGTTTCTCATGGAGCGGCCCGGCTATGGCAAGCGGCTCGTCCGCTCGAATTCTCCACGCGATCACCAGCGGGTGGGGAACTTGGCCGAGTTCTTCGGCGTCGTTCAGCGGTTCGGCGAGGTGGCGCCCCAGGATCGCGTGGCCGGCTTTGTCCCCTATTTGACGATGTTGATCGAGGCGGGAGAAGATCCCCCGGTCGCCGAGGCGGAGGAGGCCGCGGAGGCTGTTCAAGTCCTGACGCTCCACAAGGCCAAAGGGTTGGAGTTTGGCGCGGTCTTTCTCGCGGGCCTGGTAGACAAACGGTTCCCCTCGATCGATCGAAGGGAGACGATCCCCCTGCCCGACGAGCTGATCAAAGACCTGCTGCCTTCCGGCGACTTCCACCTGCAGGAGGAGCGGCGCCTGTTCTACGTCGGCATGACGCGCGCAAAGGGGTACCTCTTCCTTACGCGGGCCAGGGATTACGGGACGAAGCGGGAATGGAAGCGGAGCCGCCTTCTGGCAGAGGCGCTGGGGCTGCCGAAAGAAGAAGAGGAACATCCCTGGCGAGGCGTGGCCGAGGCGGTCATCGGGAGGGCCGCGCCACCCCCGGAGATCGAGCCCGATCTCGCCCTCCAGGCGGACATCCCTCTCAACCTCTCTCACTATAGGATCGACGACTACTTGACCTGCCCGTTGAAATACAAGTACGTCCACATCCTGCGGGTGCCCGTCCTGAGGGATCAGGCGGTCATCTATGGCGCCGCACTGCACCGGGCCGTCCAGGCGTACAACAGTCGCCGGGTTCAGGGCCAGACGATGTCGCTCGAGGAATTGATCGACACCTTTGAAGACCATTGGGTCAACGAGGGGTTCATCTCCCGAGAGCATGAGGAGCGGCGGCTGCAGGAGGGGCGGGAAGCGCTGGCCCATTTCCGCGCCTTCGCCGATGCCTTGGAACCGCCTTCTTTCGTCGAGAAGAAGTTCCGATTCCAGCTCGGTCAGGACACGGTCACGGGCTTTCTGGATCGGGTGGACGAACGGGATGGCGAGGTCGTGATCATCGATTACAAGACGTCATTGGTCCGGGATCAAAAAGAGGCGGACAAAGATGTCCGGGAGAACCAGCAACTCGCCCTGTACGCCCTGGCGTACCGGGAAGTAAACGGCCGGTTGCCCGATCGGGTGGAACTCCACTTCCTGACCCATGGGGGCGTGGTCGTCGGGCAGGCTCAGAAGCGGGAAAAGGATCTCGAGAAGGCGACCGAGCGCATCCGGGCCGCGGCGGGCGGGATCCGGGCCGGCCTGTTCCAGGCGACCCCCAGCCAGTGGGTCTGCGGCTTTTGTGCTTTCAGGACGATCTGCCCCGCGACCGCTTGGACCGGGGAACATCAGGGATGAGGATCGGCATCGATCTCGACGACGTCCTGGCTGATTCGCTGCCTCACTACGTTCAGGCCCTTAACCGGCGCTTTGATCTCACAATAGACCTCGCCGGCGCCGCGTGGCGGATCTTCGATCGCTTCCCACACATCCCTCGTCGGGAAGCCCACAGCTTCTTCTCGGAGCTGATCGAAGATGGGTTCTTTTCTTCGCGCCCCCTCCTGCCCGGCGCGAGGGAGGCTGTGGAATCTCTGGCCGAGGAGGGTCATCGCCTGTTCATCGTCACTGGCCGCGCGACGAGGGATGCGGCCACGACCAGGGAATGGCTGGAGCAGGTTGGGCTGCTGCGCCACTTCAATGCGGTTGTCCATAATGGGATGGAGCCGGTGAGCCGCTACAAATCGGGGGTTGCTTCCAGGCTGCAGCTCGATCTCTTTATCGAGGATGAGCTGACGGTGGCCATCGCCGTCGCTGAATCGGCCGTTCCGGTCCTGCTGTTCGATCGGCCGTGGAATCAGGGGACACTACCGGACAACATGCAGCGTGTTCGCCACTGGAACGAGGTCCTGACGTGGATCGGTGAGTTCAACGGAGGCAAGGGAAAATGACTCCTCATTGGATGCGCGTACATGAGGCTAGGTGACGCTTGTGGATGATGTGGTGGCGAGTTGGTTTGCTTCGTACCTTGAGGGAAGCGAAGGCCGGGGACAATCCAGCCGACGCTGTCGTCCCCGGCCTTCACAAACTTCTGGTGGCCCTAAGAGAGGGATAGAAGGGGGTTGTTATCCCTAATCGTGTTTTTCTTTGTAGATGTCTTTGGAAGCTTTGTCGAGATCCTTGTTCAGCTTTGCCCTCTCCTTGGGCCCCAGCTTGCCGTCATTACGCTTGAAGCGGCGCTTCTCCCTCCGGATCTTGCCTTCCTCGGCCTCAAGCTTTATCGCCTCCTTCGGCTTGAGTGCGCCGCTCTCGATCCCTTCCCCGATTCGCTCCTGCTGGAGCTTCTGTCGATCCCCGATCTCTCCTGCCCCAGCGAGGAAGGGGTGGGGCAGAGCGATGGTGAGGAGGGCCCCTGTCATGATGATTCCTGTCAGCTTGTTCACCTCACGGCTCCTTTCGGTTGGCGGGCCAGCCCGCAGGTTGAGGGTGTTTGTTGAGTTAAAGGAGAGATGCGCCGGATAGTTTAGTCGGCCTCCAGCAGCTTGTCAATTTCTTTCGAAACGAGTGTTTTTCGAAACGAGAATAAGCGATGATGCCTGCACCCTGGTTGATGATCCCGGTCGGAGTCCTGACCCTCCTGCTGATGGTGGCACTCCTCGTCCTGGTTCGCGGGCGCGGGCAGGACCGCCTGGTCGTGGCGCTTGCGGCGGGGTTCCAGAAGAGCCTGGGCGAGCTGACCGAGAAGCTCAGCCTCCTCGCTGCCGAGACCCAGGGGATTGCCCGGCAGCAGGAGAGCCTGCGGGGGCAGGCGCAGGACACGGAGCGTGGGCTGCAGTCCTTGGAAACGAAGATGGTGGAGACAACCGCGGGCGCTCGCAGTGGGCTCGCGCAGACGCTGGGCCAAGTGCAGGAGGTCCTCCAGTCGAATCTCTTGTCGGCCCAGGCAAGTCTTCGCCAGGAGATCAGCCAGACCCGCGAGCTCCTGGCGGAGATGAGGTCGGCTGAAGAGGTTCGCGAGACGGTGGCGCGCGAGGCCCTGCACTCCTTGAGACGAGTGGAACACGTCATCGCGGGCACGAAGAGCCGTGGGATGGCGGGCGAAAATATCCTTGCGGGGATCCTCGCGCAATTGCCGCCGGAACTCCGCGAGACGAACCTCACTCTCAATAACAAGGTCGTTGAGTTTGCCTTCCGCCTCCCGAACGATAAGCTGTTGCCCATCGATAGCAAGTGGCCAAGCATGGCCACGCTCGAGAAGCTGGCCGAGACCGAGGACCCAGCGTCCCGCCGACCGCTCGTCGAGGCGATCCAGGCCGAGGTGAGGAAGAAAGTCAGAGAAGCCGCGAAATACCTCGATCCCGAGCGGACGATCCAACTGGGCGTCGTGGTCGTGCCCGATGCCGTTTTTGATCTCTGCCTCGAGGCGCACGTAGAGGCATTCAAGGAAGGGATCGTCCTGGTGAGCTACAGCCAGGCGCTCCCATACCTCCTCTCGCTTCTCCAGGTCGTCCTCCGCTTTTCAACACAGATCGACGTGGCCAGACTCAGCTCGGCCTTGAAAACGATCGGTGACGCCCTGGAGAAGATGGACGCAGAGGTGGAGGGCCGGCTCTCGAAATCGCTCACGCAGCTTGACAATAGCCGGAGTGAGTTGCGGACCCAATTGTCCAGAGCCAGACAAGGCGCAGGCAGCCTGTACCTCGAAAGCGCTAATCGCCCCCCGCTTGCCGCGGGGGATCAAGACGCGTGAAAATCGCCTGCGGATCAGCGCCCGCCCGAGTTGCCTCCGTCACGTTGGTGCGGTAGCGTAGCGGCGTCACTTGCTGCAGTGAACATTCAAGGCCAGTCTGGTGGATAGCCCTTCGGGAATCGGGGTGAGGCGCCGGGCAGGGCGGGCCCTCTTTCTTCAGGGGGATATGAAGGGTCGATGTTCTCGATGCCGGTCGGCGATAGCTCTGGGAAGAAGAGCGTAGAATGACTAGCAGCGCAAGCAGCCCGACGATCACAGTTGGCCGGCTCTTGCAGGAGGCCAGGTCGGCGAAGGGCCTGACCATCGAGGCGGCCTCGGCCGCCAGCAAGGTCTCGCTCTCTTTCGTCCGCTTGATGGAGGAGGAGCAGTTTCACCTGATCCCGGACCCACTCTACATCCTGCGGTTTCTTGCGGAGTATTCTGCCTCCCTTGGGCTCGACCCGAAACAGGTCGAGACGCAATTCCGTCGGCAGGTGAGTTCCGGAAGGGCAAGCGCACCGCCACAGGCGGCGGCGTATAGAGGGTCGAGGATCGAGCTCCGACGTCTGCTCGTGTATGTGCTGACGGCGGTGGCGGTGATCCCCCTGATCTTCATCGTGCTCTCCCTCTTTTCCGGGCGGCGGCCAGAATCGCCGCCTGGTCACCAGGCGCAATCTCCACCGCCTCAGGAGGCCCCTCCGCAGCCCTCGCAAGGTAGCGAGGTCCGTCCGCCAAATCCCCAGGCATCCCCTTCCCTAAATGCGGCGCAGCCGAAGGGGTTGAACCCGCCGCAGCCGGCGGTTGCTCCCGGAGTGCAGCAGTCCCAGGGGCAACCATTCCGTTATACGCTGAAAGCGACGGCGAAGAAGACGACCTGGCTTGCGCTCTCGGTGGATGGTTCAGCCCGAAAGGAAGTCTTGCTGCGTGCAGGGGAGACATCGCAGTGGTCGGCACACAAGGGCTTTGTTGTGACCATCGGCAATCCCGAGGGGATCGCGCTTTCGCTCAATGGCAAGCTGGTGGCCCTCAAGGGGGACAGGGGCCAGGTCGTCCGAGACCTCGCCTTGCCAGGCGACGGCGAGCCCGTGATGCCGAGGTGAGATGGGGTAGAAGGCGTGAATTCAAGTAACCTGCAGGACAGCGGGGCTTCCGTCAATCGTCGGTTGAAGATCGGGATGGTCCTCAACCTCCTGTTCGCGCTTGCCGAACTGGTCGCCGGCCTGGCGGCCGGCAGTCTCGCGCTGGTGGGCGATGCGTGGCATAACTTCAGCGATGTCATCGGCTTGGCCATCTCATGGATCGCGCTCGCGCAGGTTGAGCGTCCCGCCACGGGGCGCAAGACCTTCGGTTACCACCGGGCCACCATCCTGGCCGCGCTGGGCAACGGAGTCGCCCTGGTTGGAATTACCCTCTGGCTCTTTTATGAGGCAATTCAGCGGCTGAGACATCCCGAAGCCCCGGAGGCTGCCGTGATGCTCGCGGTGGCCGGCATAGGGTTCGTGATGAACCTCTCGCTCGCCCTCTCGCTCAAGCGAAGGACGAGAGATGTCAGCATCCGGAGCGCCTACCGGCACTTACTGGGCGATGCCGTTGTGTCCTTCGGCGTCGTGGCGGCCGGGATCATCATCTTGCTCACCGGCTGGAGCCTAGTCGATCCGCTCCTCAGTCTGTTCATCGGGCTGCTGATTCTCGTCGGATCCTGGGACATCCTGGCGGAGACCTTGAATGTGTTGATGGAAGGGGTTCCACGGGGGGTTGATGTGGATCGTATTCTCCGGGCGGTCCGCAGCTTGCCGGAAGTCAAGGATGCACACGATCTCCATGTCTGGAGCCTCAGTTCCCATGTCTATGCCCTGAGCTGTCACCTCCAAGTGGCCGACCTCCCGGTGAGCGAAGGGAACCAGCTTCTCGAACGAATCAGCCGGATGCTCAACGAGCGGTTCGGCATCACCCACACCACGATCCAACTGGAAGCCGAGGCCTGCCCGCCGCAGGAGGCCTGCGCCCTGAGCACCTTGGAGGAGACAGCGTCTCCGAGGAATCGCTAGGGAGTGTCGTTCTCCTGCCCCTGCGAGACCGTCCCCCCTCCGCATCGCCGCCACTCCTTTCCCCACATCTCATAGAGCGGGAGCAGGATCATCGCCCCGTAGCCCAGCCACATCGCGAGCCAGGACGCGATCTGGAGGAGGGCGAAGGCGGGGGAGAGATATCGAATGAGCCAGGGTCCGGCGAGATCACCTTGGGAGGAGAAGAAGGCGAGGCCGATGAAGAACCCCTTCGCCCGCGCGTCGAGCGAGGTCGCGACGAAAAGGTGGGCGAGGATGAGGAAGGAGACCCCCATGATAAAGGCATGAAAGTGGGTGGTCTCGAGGAGCTGCGTAAAGGTCTTGGGGAACGCCATCTCTCGTCCCAAGTCCCCGCCACGATAATACGCCACGACCAGATCGTACGTGGCCCCGATCCGCTTGAACTGAAACAGGCCGATGGTCAGCATGCCGATCGCCACGAAGGACAAGAAGCCGGTATAGATGATCTTGACCTCCCGACTGGCGGCGGAGAGCCTGTAGAGGGGATACGTGAAAATTTTCAACTGATAGCCTCTCTCGATATGACTGCCCCGGGCTCGAACCGAACCGCCTCGTTGAATCCCGAGGTGCTGATCCTCGAGCCGTCGGGAAACGCGAACAAGCCCTCGGCTGTCGAAACGTTGCTGACTGCGTTGATGCCTTCCTCGGGGCCGAGGATCACCAGGGCCTTGGTCAGAGCCTCGGCCTCGGTGGCTGTCCTGGCCACAGCCACGCCGAGGGCAGGGTGGCGGAGCGGGAATCCGTCCCGCGGGTCGATGAGATGGCCGTAGCGGGCTTTCTCGATCTCGGAGGAGTGGCCGAAGCTGCTGGAGGCGGAGAGGGTTTGATCGTTCAGGTGCACGACGCCAAGGGGCTCCTCGTTGTCACCCAGGAGCAGGACGGGCCACGCCTCCCGCCCCGGAGGCGACCCGATCGCAGCCAGACTACTCCTCCCGAAGTTGATGAAGGCGCGCTCAACGCCCTCATCGATCAGGTACTCCCTCAGCCGGTCCACCGCATACCCTTTGCCGATCCCGCCCAGGTCCAGTTGCATCCCGGCTTGCCGCAACTCTGCCCTGCCATCGGGGAGGAGCTGGACCTTCGAGGTGCCTGTCCGGCTCAGGGCCTCCGCCACGGAAGCGGGCGGGGGCGGGGCGCCATGTTCCTCGGCCGTCCTCCAGAGGGCGATGAGAGGTCCAACGCTGATGTCCAGGGCGCCTTCCGTCTCTCTTCCGAGGCGCAGCGAGACCTCGATGATCGACCAGAGTTCCCGGTTGATCTCGAGGGGTCCCAGGCCTGCGTGCCGGTTGAGCCGGCCGAGGTCGCTGTCGTCGTCGTAAGTCGAGAAGACGTGCTCCAGGCGCCGGGCCTCCTGGAAGCATCCGCGCAGCAGCCGTTTCCACTTTTCCCCTGATTCCTGGTGCAGGGTGATGTCCAGCAGGGTCCCCATGACATAATGGATCTCCCGCAGGGCGACGGTGGGCGGCTGGCCGGAAAGCGCGGAGGCGTAAGTTCCGGCGCACGGAGAGGGAGGTGTCATGACCGACCCGGCCCATCGAGGAAGACGATCTGCGCGAGGGCAAGGGCTTTCTTGACCCCTCGGCCGATCGATTGGACCGAGAGGGTGGCTCCGGCGATATTCACGATGTCTCGATACGGTAGGAGCGGGGCAGTGAGATCTTTATCGTGATACTGGCGCATAAAGCGTCGGTCCCGAACCTCCCCCCCATAGGCCTCGCGATAGACCATGAGGGCGACATCCTTGACTTTCCCGTTCGGTTTGATGCCGACGACGAAGGTGATAGGGCGGTGCTTCCCGATCTCTTCAGCGATGACGGCGAAGCCAAGCCGCTCTCCGTGCCGGCGGGCGAGGTAGGTGACATAGGCGTCTTCCCAGATCGAGGGTCGCGCCCTGCCAAGAAGGCCCCGCATCTTCTCGCGCAGGTCCTCCGTTGAGGGAATGACCTTCTTTTCAAAGTGTGTGCCTTCTGGAAAGACAGCCCTTGGGGCTTCCTCCTCGTCAAGGAAGACCCCCTCCTGGGCACTGATCAGGTCGGGGGCCAGGGCCAGGATGGCCGGCGTGAGAAGCGAGGTCAGGAAGTGGCGTCGGGAAAGCATCCTCATCCTTATAGCATAAGGGGTCAGGGCGGGGCAACGCCAGGCTCTCCCTGACCCCACCTCGTTGTCTTCAGAAACCGAAGGCCACCCCCACCAGGATCGCATGGGCCTCATCCTCGCCCGCCTGGGCCGGGAGGAAATTGGTGACCTCGGCCAGGCTCCGTCCTCTATCGGTCTTCGTGTACTCATAGGCGAGTTGGAAGACCACTAGGGGTGTCGGTCTATAGGCCAGGCCTGTGGCGACCCGATAGAGTTGGCGGTTCTCCTGGTCGAGATTGGTGAGCACGCCGTTCTCGAATTCCGCCGCGCGGATCAGGCCGTTCAACCACACCTGCTCCCCTCGCAGAAGGGCGACAAGCTGGGGGTTCTCGAAGTACTTCCCGAATACGGTGGGGGTCAGGAATTCCGGCCAGAAGCGGTAGCGCCCCTCGATCCAGAAACCATGCTTGTTCCTGGCGAGCCCGGCCAGCTCGAAATCCACCTCAGCCTCGAGCCCCCCGGCAATACTTTCATTCTCGGCTTCGTTTCGCACGGCGACTTGGCCGAAGCTCCTGGCAACTCGATCGACGTTCCGGAAATGGGTATTGACGTACTCTGCCTCGATCTCGAACTGCCCGATCGTGGTCAAGCCGTCGATGGCGAAGGCGAAAAGTGACTCGTCGCTCAAGGACTTCGGGGTGTAGCGCCCGTAGTAGAAGGAGCCGGCGATCTCCTGGCCTGGGAAAGGGCTCCAGGCCAGGCGAGCTGCGACGGCCTTGCTGTCTTTCATGTCCAAGTTCGCCGTCCCTCTCGATGGGCTGAATTTGGCCTCGAGCTCCAGCTTCTGGGTGTCCCCACCACGCGCCTGGAGGACTTTTTCCACCTCGGCGTCGAGGGCGACACCGTTGATAACGTAGGCCTGGTAGCTGAGCTTCCCCAGATCTCCCAGAGGGATATCTCCCAAGAAACCGGCGCCCAGTTCAGGCCAAGCTGCTTTTACCGGAAGGACCGGCACGCCGCGATCGACGAGGGAGCGCCGGGCGATGTTCCAGCGGTTATCATCGTGGTTGATGTTGAACCGGCCCAGAGGCACCAGGACCTGGCCGGTCCGGAACTTCAGCCACGGGTAGAGGTCGTACTGGAACCAGAGCTGCTCCAAGCTGATCTCTGACCCATCGGTACCTTCGATGGCCTCCTCAACCGTGAGGCCGCCACCCATAGGCTGGACCTTCCTCTCGAGTTCGAGTTGGGTAAACCGTTCGAACTCCAGCTCCATGTACACCTGCATGGGGTCCGCAGGCTTGGCGTCCGCGGTCAGGACGAATCTCCGGAAGGTGAAGGTATTGCTCTGCTCCTTGAGGCTGTTCGACTCAAACCGGACAGAACCGTACCCGCCGATCTTCACCCGTTCGGCCAGCTCAGAAGAGACCCGTCTCGCCTGCTCGCGCAGGCTCGCCGCCTCCTTCTTGACTTCCTCCTTTTGCGCGGCCTGGACCGCCTCAACCTCCCGGAGCTTCTGATCCTGGCGCTGTTTCTCCTCCTTCATCTGCTGAATCTGTCGTTGAAGATCCTGAAGCTGCCTCTCCAGGTCTTCCAAGGTTGCCCCAAACGCAGTGCCAACGGAGGTCACCCCGATCCCCAACACAACGAAAAGGGCCAGCAATCGTTTCATTGATTGCTCCTTTCTTTTCATGGATACAATTTCGGGTAATTGCTCTGCCACCACTGGGGGCCTTTTCCCTGGACTTGCTTTATGGAGGTTGGTAGAATTGCGCTGCCAGGAAGGCCGTAAAAGAAAAGGGCTCCACAGGGCCGTTTAATGGAATGGCCTTCCGAGGCAGCAGGCGGCTCCATCGCACCGGCCGGCAAGCAGGGAGCGGTGGGGTCGCCTTCTATTTATGAATGCTTTGAACCCTCGAAACAGTTAGAAGCTGCTCTTCCTAATTGCCCTCCTCAAGTACCCTTGTTGCCTGAGCCATCCGCACCATTGCGCCACCCCCTCAGCGGACGGCTGCGGCTTTGGGGACTTCCTGCCGGGTCGGATTCGGTCGTGCCGTCGCCTTCACCGCCCTCAGGAAGGCCCAGCTCATAATGCCGAGATACCCGAAGTAGGCCACCACCTGGATCACGGTCGGTTCATCGTGATACCCCATGAAGGCGTGGAGTAGCCGCCCGAAGAAGCTCTCGCTATCGAGGATCGCTTTGGTACTCCAGGCGGTCATCCCGAGGAGATGAAAACCAACTTCGTGGAGGGCCATGAAGATGTGCGCGCACAGGCCGGCAGCGATGAAAATGAGCAGGAAACCGGTCACGATGAAGAAGCGTCGGAGGTTCAGCCGTATCGTCGAGGCGAAGATCGTATAGGCGATCGCGGCTGCCAGTACCAGTCCCAGGACGGCGCCCGGCATCAGCCCCCCGCCTGACACCCGGGTGGTGAGGGCAGTGAGAAAGAGAGCGGTTTCCAGCCCCTCGCGCAGCACGGTGATGAAGGCGAGGGTTCCAAGGGCCAGGACCTGGCCTGTCGAGATCGCCAGGTCGGCCTTGACCTCCGCCTCCCCCTTGAGTTTGTGAGACTGGCGCTGCATATAGAGCACCATATAACTCAGGATCGGCACGGCGATGGCAGATGCTATCGCCTCGAATAAGGCAGCCCGATGGCCTTCGAACTCCACGGCAAGCCGCTGAAAGATCATGGCCAACCCGATGCTGGCCAGCACGCCCACGATCGTCCCAGCCCAGACGTATCGGCTGAGGGCGGGGCGGCCGACCTTCCTCAGGTATCCCAAGAGGATTCCGGTAATGAGGAAAGCCTCAAGTCCCTCCCGAATGGTGATGAGCATTCCAGCGATCATTGTTCCTCCTCTGCGAGTCGTCTCGGATCGGTTCGAGACCGCGCCAGTGGCTTAGATGATAATGAGTATCAGTTTCAATTGCGGCCCCGACAAAAACCCCGGAAGTTCCGGGGTGTCTCAGCGGGCCCCAACCGCGCGAACCCTTCCCGCCCTCCTGTTGCTGTTCGCGCGGCACTCGCGGCAGAAACCGTACAGCTCCAATTTGTGGTATCGAAGAGTGAACCCGAGCCTGCGGGCGACCTGTTCCTGGAGCGCCTCGATCTCGCAGTTCTCGAATTCGGTGATCTTGCCACAGTCGGTGCAGATCATGTGATCGTGATGGCGCTCACTGGAGGCATGTTCGAAGAGGGCGCGTCCCTCGCCGAACTGCCGTTCGTGCGCGAGCCCCGCCTCCTTCAGCAGTTTCAGGGTCCGATAAACGGTGACCAGCCCGATTCGATGGTCTCGGCCGCTCACCCGGCGGTAGAGAGCCTCTGCGCTGATGTGCGTGTTCGTGGCAAAGAACGCCCTGGCGATCAATTCGCGCTGGCGTGTGGCCTTCAGGCCGGATCGATCGAGGTGCTGCTGGAATTGACGGAGCTTGTGTGGCATTGTAAGTGAAAGTGAAAATGATTATCAGTGTCGATTAGCCGTAGATTACGCCTTGGTTCTGCCGATGTCAAGAAAAAACTTGGATGCGCGGCGGGGGCGATCGGAGGGGGGTGGGAAACGTGTTCTCGGATAGAGCTCGGGCTTGGATCAAAGCTCATGGCGCGTCGGTAGACGGGAGAGGTTCGCCCGGCATGTTCTTAACGGCGCCGAACCGCGCGAGCGCTGGTTCGAGAGCCTTTGCGTCGCCAACCACAAAGATGGCAAGATCCGCCGGCCTCAAATAGCGCCGGGCCGTCTCTTGCAAGCGCTCTGCCGTGATGCCTGTGTAGCCCTCGAGAACTGTGTGATAATAGTCGGCCGGCAAGCCCTCGAACTCGAGCAGCATCGATCGACGCACCGTCTCCGTCGGATCGTCAAACTTGAAGAGGAAGGAATTCGCCAAGCTCTCCTTCACCGTCTCGAGCTCGGAACCGGTCACCGGCTCGTCCCTGATCCGTTTGATCTCGTCGAGTATGGCGGCGACGGCTCTGGGAGTCGCGTCGGTGCGGGTGTGCGCCAGCACCTGGAACAATCCTGGTACGGGCCCCTCCGTTCCGAAATGGGAGCCGACCGAGTAGGCCAAGCCCTCCGCGGATCGGACGCGCTGCCCGAGTCGCGTCACAATCGCCCCTCCGCCGAGGAGTTGATTCATCAGCCTGATCGCGTGACGGTCGGCATTGGTCCGATCGACGCCGAAGTGGCCGATGGCGATGCTGCTTTGAGGGAGCGGTTTGTCCACCAGGTAGACGCCGGGCTTGCCGGAGGTCTCGACCGGGGGAATAGCTGGCAACGAAAGTTTCCCGCTGCTCGGCCAATCGCCAAATGCTTGTTCGAGGAGCGCCACCAACGACTCCTTGTCGAAATCGCCGGCTGCCGCCAGCATCAGGTTGTCGGGTCGGATAAAGCGCTGATGGAAGGCGACGAGGTCATCGCGGCTGATGGCGCGGAGGGTCGTCTCGTTGGGCTCTCGGCCAAGCGGGTGCTGGGTCGTGTAGTGAAGTGCGGCGAACTCGCTGTGGAGGAGCTGAGCCGGGTGGTCACGGCGCCGCCGAAGCTCCTCCAGCTTGCGTCCCCTGGCGAGCTCCAATTGCCCGGGATCAAAGGCCGGCCGGAGCAGCACATCGGCGAGGAGCTTGAGGCCTCGTTGGGCGTGCTTCGACAGAAGATTCAGGTGGATGTCGATCGCCTCATCACCTGCCGACAGTTCGAGGGATGCTGCAAGCGAGTCCAGCTCCTCGTTGAGGGCGTCTGCCGTGACTCCCGTGGTGCCCCCGCCGCGGATCTGCGATGCGACCATTCGGGCGAGACCTGCCTTCTCGGCAGGCTCATAGAGCCGGCCGGCGCGGAACAGACCGACGAGATCCAAAAGCGGGAGGGTGCGGTCCGGATAGAGATAGAGGATGATCCCGTTGCTCAAGGTGCGGCGCTCGACCTCGATCCCGACGGACGGTGGGCGCCAGATGAGGGGCGGGAAGATCATCAGGCCGATCTTCTCCGCTCCCTCAGAGCGACGGTCAGCGGGGGCCGGGCCTTGCTGCTCCATGGCTCTGCCTTGGCCCGCGAGGAGCCCAATGATCAGAATGGCGGCGCCGGAGGCGCGCTTCAGGACAGTCGGCTTCATCACGATCGAGGCCTCATCGCGGCTTCTCGGGAAGCAGGGTGGCGACGGTCCGGTTTTCGGGGGTCAGGTAGGATTTCACCGCGCGCTGCACGTCCTCGGCGGTCACCGCCTTCAGCCGCTTGCGAGACTCCAGAAGGTAGCGCCAGTCACCCGCCATGGCCTGCGCGCTGCCAAGGTGCGCTGCCAGGGAGGCATTCGAGCGAAGGGAACGGACGAGGTCAGCCTCCAAGCGGTTTCTGACCCGTTGCAGTTCGCTCTCGGTCACGGCCGACTCTTTCAGCCGCTCGATCTCGGTGTAGATCTCCTTCTCCAGCTCCTCCACCGTGTGGGGGGCCAGAGGGGTGGCCGAGATGGTGAGAAGTCCAGGGTCTCGAAGGTGGCTGATGGATGCGTCGATATTGGATGCCACACGTTTGCCGTCGATGAGGCCACGGTAAAATCGGCTTGTCCTGCCACTCCCCATGATCGTAGCGGCGACCTGCAAGGCGTAGGTGTCGGGATGACCCAGGGCCGGGATGTGGTAGCCGATCATCGTCCGGGGTTGGGCATCGAACCGCACCGAGACCCGCCGCTCCCCCCGCTGTGGTGGCTCCTGCGTGATGCGGAGTTCGGTGAGCGGCTGCGCGGGAATCGACCCGAACTGTTCCTCGATGATCCGGGCGGTCCGCTCCGGATCGAGGTCGCCGACCAGGACCGCCACGGCATTGTTGGGCGCGTAGAAGGTCTTGAAGTAGCGGAGGGCGTCGGGGCGGAGGAGCCCATCGACGTCACTGGGCCAGCCGATAACCGGGTTGCGATACGGGTGGGCCGCGTAGGCCAACGTGACCAGCGCTTCCGAGAGGGCGCCGTCGGGATTCGCCTCGTATCGCTGTCGCCTCTCCTCTCGAACGACGTCCCGTTCGGTGTAGAACTCGCGGAGGACCGGAGCTTTCATTCGGTCCGATTCCAGGAACGCCCAGAGCTCGAGGCGATTGCTGGGGAGGCTCACATAGTACTGGGTCCCATCCCTGGAAGTGGACGCATTTATGCCTATCGCCCCGTGGCGGCGGTAGATCTCCCAGAATTCGTTAGGAATGATGAAACGCTTCAGCATCGCTGTGGTCTCAGTGATCTCCTTCTCCAATGACATGCGCCGGCCAGGATCCTTGGGCAGCAGAGGGGATCGCTCAAGTTCTTGCAGTTGTGACAATTCCTGCTGCAGCCCGTCCAGTTTCTCGAGGATCGGCTCCTCGGCCGCTGTCTCCACGCCGCCGATCAGCCGTGTCCCCTTGAACATCATATGCTCCAGCATGTGAGCGAGGCCGGTCTTGCCGGCCTGTTCTTTCGCGCTCCCGATCCTGAAGCGCAAGTAGGCCGAGAAAGTGAAGGAACTGCGCCTCGGGACGATCAAGAGCTTCATGCCGTTCTTCAGGGTGTGCTCCCTCACGTCGAGGGAGACTTCTTGGGCCTCGACGCCATGGGGGATCAAGAAGGGCAGCAGGGCCAACACCAACGTGACAAGCCATCGTGTTCGCATCGGTCATACCCTCGCTGTTGAACCGTGGGACAACGGGTGAGAATCTAGCACAACCGCCAAGTGGTTTCAAAGGCAATCTGGTCCTTTGGCGGCGGGACCTGTCGGGGCGCCCTTCGGCTGAGCGGGATTGACCCGCGGCTCTATCAATGATAGAAGAGAGCAGAGACAGCGGGCTCAGCGTGCTTTGCACTGTTCGGCGAGCGGATCGTTCGACGGGAGGTGGGCATGGTGATTGCGGTGATCCTGGGGATTCTCGGCCTGATCGTCGTCTGGCTGGTGGTGATGTACAATGGCCTGGTTGCCCTGAAGAATCAGGTGCAGAATGCCTGGCAGCAGATCGATGTCCAGCTCAAGCGTCGCCACGACCTGATTCCGAATCTGGTCAATGCTGTGAAGGGGGCGATGCAATTCGAGCGCGACACACTGGAGCGGGTCATTGCCGCGCGCAACCGGGCGGCCTCGGCGCAAGGACCTCAGGCCGTTGCGGCGGCAGAGGGGCAGCTCAGCCAGGCGCTCTCCCGGCTGTTTGCGCTCATGGAGAATTACCCGAACCTCAAGTCAAGCCAGAATGTCCTTCAACTTCAGGAAGAGCTGACCAGCACCGAGAATCGGATCGGGTTCGCGCGCCAGCTCTACAACGATCTCGTAGCCAGGTACAATATCAGGCAGCAGGTTTTTCCGACCAACTTGATGGCGGCCGGAATGAGCTTCGGCCCCGCCGACTACTTCCACATCGACGAGGCGGAGAAAGCCCCTCCCCGCGTCGACCTCTCGCTGAGCTGAGATCGAGAGACGGGGGCGGGGAATGCGCTGTCCTTCCTGCGGGTTCGTCCAGTTTGATGCCACTCGCTGCAAACAGTGCGGAGCCCCTGTCGGGGCCCGCGGCCCCTCGATCACGCCCGTCGGGCCGCCGCCAGACCCCTCGCGCCAGGCCCACGCGAGGCCACCTCTGCCGCCCATCCAGCCGGCCAACCTGTACGACCAGCAGGCCAGGAACCGTAGGAAGACGGCCATCGTGATCGGTATCTTCCTCCTCCTCCTGCTGTTCTTGGGATACGGGGTCGATCGCTTCGTCATCGGCGCGGGCTTCTCAAGGGGCCCGATGGATATCAGCCGATTCGACCCTTCCCATCCCGGACATCCAAGACAGGTGACGTTCCCGGTGGCAACCCTCGCGGCAATCGGCGTGGGGACGCTGACAGCCTGGCTCGGCTTCAGAAGCGGTGACAAGTTGGTCCTCGCCTCGTGCCGGGCTGTCCCGCTGGACCCAACCGACGTAAAGGCCCGCCAACTCGACAACGTCGTGGAGGAGATGGCGATCGCGTCAGGCCTTCCGAAGCCGAGGGTCTACATTGTGCCCGATCCCGATCCGAACGCATTTGCCACCGGTCGCGACCCGGCCCATGCATCCCTCGCGCTGACCCAGGGCCTCCTGGCGGTCATGAACCGGGAGGAGTTGCAGGGGGTCGTCGCCCATGAAATGTCTCACATTCGTAACTACGACACCCGTGTCATGACTGTCACGGCTGCGCTCCTGGGGGCAGCGCTGCTGCTCCACGACTGGACCGCTCGGAGCGGATCGTGGCGGGGAGGAGACTCAGGCGACAGGAAAGGATCGGGAGCCGGCCAGATCGTGTTATTCGTGGTCTGGATCGTGCTGGTTGTGCTGGCCCCGCTCATTGGCCAACTGATCGCCATGTCGATCTCGAGGAGTCGTGAGTATCTCGCCGACGCCTCCGGCGCCGAACTGACGCGTCATCCCATGGGGCTGGCAAGCGCCCTTCGGAAGCTCCAGGCCGCGGCCGCTCCCACCCGCAGCATTAGCCGTGGCACCGCACCACTCTGCATCTGCGACCCGCTGGAGCACCCTCTGAGCGACCGTGAAGGCTTCTGGGCCGATCTCCTGGCTACGCACCCCCCGCTGGCCCAGCGCATCAAGATCCTGGAGGAGATGGCGTATGCAAGGTAAAGTAGCATGGGAACGATCACGCGGACGGAGCCGAGAAGCGAAAAAGGGGGGGGCAGTTGATGTCAGGCTTCCTGGAGGAATGACAGGACGAGATTGTTGAACTCCTCGGCGCGGGTCCAGATCAGCGCGTGGCCCGTGCCCTGGAGCACCACGAGCTTGGCGGCAGGGATCCCGTCGTGAAGAGTCCTGGCGAAGCGCATCGGGGTCAGCAAGTCCTCGTCGCCGGCCACGATCAGGGTTGGCGCATGAATCTGCTTCAGGCGATCCTCGGTGAAGTGGCCGGTCGCGGCCTCGACCTGGCGGGCGTAGACCTTGGCCGGGAGAAAGTAGAGGTCCTCCAGTCCTTTCTTGATGGCCGATTCGACCAGTCCGGGGATCAGGTAGTCCTGGTACGAGTAGATCCACGGGCCGATAGCCCGCAGATACTCCGCCCGACTGAAACGGGCCCGCATCAGGACGAAGGAACTGAGGAGGTCGGTCCCTCGCGGATCGCCGGAGGTGTAAGTGGCCACGAGGACGAGCCGTCTCACCCTGCCGGGGTGATTGATCGCCAACTCCTGCGCGATGGCACCGCCCATCGAGAGGCCGACGATATGAGCCTGCTTGATCGCGAGCGCATCCATCAACCGGATGGTATCGTCGGCCATGGTCTTGATGGTGTAGGGACTAGGTGACCGGTCGGTCTGGCCGGCGTCACGGTTGTCGAAAGTCAGGCAGCAGTAGTGCTGGGCGAAAAGAGGGATTTGGAGAGCCCAGCCGCGGTGGTCCAGTCCGAGCCCCTGGATCCAAACCACATGATCGCCGTGGCCATCTTCCCGGTAAAACATCTGGATACCGCCTACGCGCACCTTTGGCATGGACCGATTGTACTGAGGGGATGTCGGACGTGTCAATCACTCTGAGGAGGGACGGATAATGCGACGCGGAACACGACTGGCGGTGGCTGTTGGCGCAGCAAGCCTTCTCGCCGGCCTTGGCGCTTTCGCCAGCAACCTGGGAAGCTGGCATGCTGCCGCGCCGATGCCTCTGGAGCGCACCGAAGTGGCAGCTGCGGCCCTGGCAGGGAAGATCTACGTGATCGGCGGCTTCAAGTCGTTTTTCATCGGTGGCGTGACTCATGCCGTCCAGGAGTACGACGCCGGTCTTGATCGCTGGCGGGCCCGGGCGCCGTTGCCAGAGCCTCTCCATCATGCCGCGGCCGCTGCCCTGGACGGCAAGGTCTACGTGGTGGGGGGGTATCGGGATGCCTGGCCATGGAGGCCGTTGGCGACCGTCTGGCGCTACGATCCCTCCGCTGATCGTTGGGAGGCAAGGCGGCCGATGCCGACGCCGCGCGGGGGTTTAGCCGTTGCGGTTGTGAGCGGGAAGCTCTACGCGGTAGGCGGCAAGGCCGAGCAAGTCTACAGCACCAATGAAGAGTACGATCCGGTGGCTGACGCTTGGCGACAGCGGGCGCCGATGCCAACGGGCCGCGATCACCTGGCTGCCGCCACGCTGGGTGGAAAGGTCTACGTGGTTGGCGGCCGTGTCGGGTTGATGCGTCGAAACCTGGCCGCCACGGAAGTGTACGATCCTGCGGCCGATCGGTGGGAGTCGAGGCGGCCGATGCCAACCGCCAGGGGTGGGATTGCGGTGGTCGCGCTTGGCCGGCGTCTCTTCGTCTTCGGCGGCGAGGAGTCGGAGGGGACCTTCTCACAGACTGAGGCCTACGATCCGGCCACTGATACCTGGACCGGTATGGCACCGATGCCGACGGCCCGTCATGGCCTCGGCGTGGGCGTGGTCGGCGGGAAGGTCTACGTGATCGGCGGCGGCCTCAAGCCTGGCGCTTCCAGGAGCGGCCTGAACGAGGTCTTCGATCCCGGTTCGTGAACTTGTGCGCTTCTTCTTGGTCTCGACCCTGATCATTCGCGCGTCAGGAATTCATGAACCAGGATAGTTCGGGCTTAGCTGTAGCTGTGAACGTCCATAGCGGCGAGTCGGTGTATCAGGTAGATTCCGAAAAGGAGGATTGAACGTGCCGAAACACGTGAAGGCCATTCCCGTGTCAAGAAGTTGACAGACTTGACAGAATGCCTTGACGGGAGTATACTCTACCCTGGTAGGGTATTCTAGGATTCCAATGAAAACGCGGAGGGGTAGGTGATCAACGAGGAGACTGAACGGAAGGCGATGGTCCGGCTCAAGCGGATCGAGGGGCAGGTCCAGGGGGTGCAGCGGATGGTGGAGGAGGGGAAATACTGCGTAGACATCCTCCTTCAAATCTCCGCCATTCAGGGCGCTCTGGAGCAGGTACGCAAGATCCTCCTCGGCCGTCACATCGAATCGTGCGTGGCTGAGGCGATGGCGTCCTGCCGGGAGGCCGACCGCCAGAAGAAGATCGACGAACTCCTCGAGGTCTTTACGCGGTACGCCCGGTAGCGTGGCGGAGCGGTCGGTGCGATACGATGCCATCGTCGTGGGCGGCGGGCCGGCGGGAGCTACCGCTGCGCATGGGCTGGCGCGTAGTGGCGGCAAGGTCCTCCTTCTGGAGCGTCGGCGTCTGCCGCGCTATAAGGCCTGCGGCGGCTGCTTGTCCAGGCGAGTGGCGGACCTGCTGAAGTGTGATCTGGCCGACCTGGTTGAAGAGCAGATAACCGGGCTCACTTTCACCTGCCGTGGCCGCAGTCCGATTCAGGCGACTTTCTCCGAGCCAATGGCCCACATGGTGTGGCGCGATCGGTTCGATCAGGCGCTCTGCATCAAAGCCGTTGAGGCTGGCGCCATATTCCAAGATGGGCAGGCTGTTCGGGCTGTCAGGGAGGTGGGCGGCCGGGTCGAGGTCGATCTCGACGGGAGGACGGAGATCGCCGATTTTTTGGTCGGGGCCGATGGGGCGTCCGGGGTTGTTGCCCGAGATCTATTTCCAGGTCGGCCGCGGCCGAGGGCCATGGGGCTGGATGGAGAGCTTCCACTAGCGGGCTATGCTGAGACCGCGCTTCAGGGCCGGGTGGTGATCGATGTGGGTCGCGCCCCAGGCGGCTATTGCTGGGCTTTTCCGAAGCGTGGGGTTGCCTCTGTCGGTGTGATGGTCGGCCGCACGGCAGCGAAGCACGCGTCAAGTTGCCTGGACGCTTTCCTCGGCTCGGGGGGCTTCGGCGAGCGAAGGGGGGCGCGCACTCATGGGGCGCTGATTCCACTTCACCCATCCAGCGGCGGGCCGCTTCATCGGGGGCGCGCATTGCTGGCGGGTGATGCGGCGGCGCTGGTCGATCCGTTTCTGGGAGAAGGGATCTACTACGCCATCCAGAGCGGCCAACTGGCGGCCAGAGGGATTTTACAGGCGGCCGACGATGGCGGTGACCTCATGTGCTATGACCGAGCCATTTCAACCGAGATCACACCGGAACTGGAGGCTGCCGGCGAACTCAGCCGGCAGGCCCATCGGTTCCCCTGGCTCTGGTTCAAGGTGCTCAAGCGCCGCCGTGGGATGATCGATCACTTCCGCAGGGTGTTGATGGGAGAGAAAAGCTACCGATCGTTCGCTGACCGTGCATGGGCGGGAATTCCGAGGCCCTTGGCTCTCCTCTTGGGCGCCCGCTATCCTCAAGCGTTGATGCCCGGAAAATCGAAAGATCCTGAGGACTGTTCATGCCGATAGATCCGATCTGTGGGATGGAGGTGTTGCCGGAGGAGGCGGCCGGGACCAGCCGCTACAACGGCGTGGATTATTACTTTTGTGCGTCAAGCTGCAAGGAAGCATTCGACAAGTCGCCCGCGCAGTACGTGGACGGGTCTCCACAACCGAGGGCGTCGCCTCACTCGGTGGAGATTGCCCCTCCCTTGTCCCGAAGGGGCCGGGCTTCCCAGCGCATCGAGATCCCGATCCGCGGGATGAGTTGCGCCTCATGCGTGGCCACAATCGAATCCGGCCTCTCGGAGCTGCCTGGGGTCAAAGAGGTCAGCGTCAACTTCGCCACGCAGCAGGCCACGATCCTGTATGACCCTGACATCATCACAGTCGATCGGTTCATCAAGCAGATCCGGGAACTGGGCTACAAGGCAGGAGTGGATGAGGCGGTCCTGCCGATCCAGGGGATGTCGTGCGCCTCCTGCGTGCAGCGGATCGAGCGCGCGCTGCTGGAGACCCCGGGGGTCGTCTCCGCCTCCGTGAACTTCGCCGTGGAGCGGGCGACGGTGTCCTACCTTGCCTCGGTCGTCCAGCCGGCCGAGTTGCGGAAAGCGATCGAAGACGCCGGGTATCGCGTACCCGAGGTGGCTCGCCCATCCGAACTGATCGATCATGAAGGCGCGGCCAGGGACGCGGAGGTCCGCCTCCTTCGCACCAAGCTCCTGGTCGGGGCCGCCCTGAGTCTTCCGGTCCTACTGGGAAGCTTTCCCGACCTGTTCCCATGGGCGCCGACGGTCCTGTCCAACCCCTTCCTGCTCTTCCTACTTACCACGCCTGTCCAGTTCTGGGTCGGCTGGCAATTTCACCGGGGATTCTGGGCGACGCTGAAACACAGGACTGCCGATATGAACACCCTGGTCTCGGTCGGGACCAATGCGGCCTATCTGTACAGTGTTGCCCTCACCTTCTTTCCCGCCGCCATCGCCCCCAAGGGGATGGAGGCGATGACCTACTATGACACCGCGGCTATCCTCATGACCCTGATCATCATGGGTCGTTGGCTCGAGGCGAAGGCGAAGGGCAAGACCTCTGAGGCGATCAAGAGGCTCATGGGGCTCCAGCCGAGGACCGCGCGGGTGATCCACGGAGGGCTGGAGCAAGACATCCCGATAGAGGACGTTCGCGTGGGCGACCTCGTCATGGTCCGGCCGGGAGAAAAGGTGCCGGTGGACGGGATCATCCGTGACGGGCGATCGGCGCTCGACGAGTCGATGCTGACCGGGGAAAGCCTTCCGGTGGAGAAAAGCCCGGGGGACGAGGTCATTGGCGCAACCCTGAACAAGACCGGCAGCTTCAGGTTCGAGGCGACCAGGGTCGGGCGGGAGACAGCCCTGGCCCAGATCATCCGGCTTGTGGAGCAGGCGCAGGGGTCGAAGGCCCCCATCCAGCGGCTGGTGGACAAGATCGCAGGGGTATTCGTGCCGATCGTCATCGCCGCCGCGGCCGTGACGTTCGGGGTCTGGCTCCTCTTCGGACCACAGCCGGCGTTCCTGTTTGCTCTTTCCAACTGCGTCGCTGTTCTGGTGATCGCCTGTCCATGCGCGCTCGGTCTGGCCACCCCCACGTCGATCATGGTGGGGACCGGAAAGGGGGCGGAATATGGCGTCCTGATCAAGAATGCCGAGAGCCTGGAGCGCGCCTATCAGGTGAACGTGGTCGTGTTCGATAAGACCGGTACGCTGACCCTCGGTCAACCATCGGTCACCGACATCGTTTCGAGTTTCGAGTTTGGAGTTTCGAGTTCTCCGTCGAATTTGACCCGATACTCGAAACCCGAAACCCTAAACCCGGCTCAGCGTGAGCTGCTTCGGCTTGCCGCATCGGCGGAAAGAGGATCCGAGCATCCGCTTGGACAGGCGATCATCGATCGCGCGAAGGAGGAAGGGCTCGACTTGGCCGGACCTCAGGAGTTCAAGGCGATTCCTGGATATGGGATCAGGGCGGTTGTGGAGGGAAAAGAGATTCTCCTTGGCAATCTTCGCCTGATGCAGGAGAGAGTGATTGGCCTCACAGGGATCGGCGACCGGGCCGAGATGCTCTCTGGGGAGGGGAAGACACCGATGTTTGTTGTTGCAGATGGCCAGCTCCTCGGGATTGTGGGCGTGGCCGACACTCTTAAACCTCACTCGAGGGCGGCTGTGGCAGCTCTGCATCACCTCGGCATCGAGGTGGTCATGATTACCGGTGACAACCGTCGGACCGCGGAGGCGATCGCCGGGCAGGTGGGGATCGATCGAGTCCTGGCGGAGGTTCTGCCGGAACACAAGGCGGTCGAGGTCCGGAAACTCCAGGAACAGGGGAAGCTGGTGGCGATGGTAGGCGATGGCATCAACGACGCGCCGGCGCTCGCACAGGCTGATGTCGGGATCGCCATCGGGACGGGTACCGATGTGGCGATGGAGGCAGCCGACATCACCCTGATCGGGGGCGACCTGCGAAGTGTCGTGACAGCCATCCAGTTGAGCAGACAGACGATGCGGAACATCAAGCAGAACCTGTTCTGGGCCTTCGCCTACAATGTCATCTTGATCCCGGTGGCCGCCGGCATTCTCTACCCGTTCTTCGGGGTGCTGCTGAGCCCGGTCCTGGCAGGCGCGGCCATGGCCCTTTCCTCGGTTACCGTGGTCACCAACGCGCTCCGGTTGCGCCGCTTCCGGCCCGTCACTGATGTGTAGATTGCTGGGCCTGTCATGAATGTAGGCCCCTCGCCCCCAACTGGGGGAGAGGGTGCAAGGGGGACCTTTGGAGCATTGCCGTGCGGAGGAGCGTCATTGCGAGCATCGCGAAGCAATCTCTCAGTCGCACACGCTCGCAATGGCATCTGACCGCATTGTTGTTATGAACCATGCAGGCGGTTCTCAAAGACCTACCATGGGAGGAAGACTGGTGAACAGACAGGACGGATGCGAGTCACAACCGGAGCGTAGACAGTTCTTCCGGGCTGTCATGGGAGGCGTGGTCGGTTTTCTCCTCGGGATGATCGGTGGGCGGCGATCATCCGTGAGGGCGGACGAGATGGGCGACCGCGTCCTTCAGCCGGTCCCGAGGCGTCCGCGCCCTCAGACGCTTTCTTCGGCGCTATTCACAGGCAAGACCGCGAGGGCCTACGAGATAGCGAGGGAGGCGCCAGAGCTGATCGAACGGATGCCCTGCTATTGCGGTTGCTTCAAGGGAAACGGCCATCGGAACAACCTCGATTGCTACGTGGACCGGCATGCGTTCGGGTGAGACATGTGCCAGGACATTACGCTGGAGGCGTATGCCATGCACAAGCAGGGGAAGAAGATCCCACAGATCAAAGCGGCCATTGATCGCAAGTACGCCAGGTCTCAGCCGTGGTAGTGGATCCCCTCACCTGTATCCTCTTCCCCATCGGGGGAGAGGAGCAGAGTGTGGGGGAAGGCGAATACGGAGGCACGTAATGTTGAAAGATCCGGTGTGCGGGATGATGGTGGATGAGAAGCGGGCGGCGGCCACCGCCGTCTATCAAGGGACGACTTACTATTTCTGCGCTCAGATGTGCAAGCGCGCCTTCGAGCAGGCGCCGGAGAAGTACGTCGGGAAAAAATAAAAACCCTCTCTTCGCCCACGTTCGGGGTGTGGGTGGTGTCTACGGCCCTTCGGATCGGCTCTGACCGTGGGTTGTTGGCCTGAATACACATCGCTGATATCGGGATAGACTGCGAGTTCCGCAATGTTTGTCGGTACGAGGAGGCTTGACGTAGTCTTCCCAAATGTCGAAAATTGCCGAAGATGTTTGGTTTCTAGGGTTGGGGCGGCTCTGCGAAACAGATTGCAGGGGGCGGAGCAGTAGGCTCAATAGTTGGGCCCAGAGAAAAGCAGAGGCAGGTACTTGTCCGAGGGGGGCAACTGCCGTACAATGACGACATGAACTGGGAAGACCGCATAACGATCACCCCCGGGATTCGGAGTGGAAAGCCGTGTGTGCGTGGCACGCGCATCACGGTATATGACATTCTTGAGTACCTGGCGGGGGGCATGACGGAGGATCAGGTTCTCGGGGACTTCCCTGGTCTCACCCGTGAGGACATCCGTGCCTGCCTGGCGTTCGCTGCGGCCCGCGAGCGCCGCCTGACTGCACCGCCCGTCGGGTGAGCCTGCTGTTGGATGCGAACCTGAGCCCAAAGCTCGTTGATCGCCTCCACCCCATCTTCCCGGGGATCCAACACGTCGACCTTGCCGGGTTCCGAGGCCAGACCGATCACGCCATTTGGGAGTTCGCGCGCGACCGCGGTCTCACTATCGTGTCCAAGGACAACGACTTCCGCCAGCTCGCGTTTCTCCACGGTCCGCCGCCCAAGGTGATATGGCTTGCCGTCGGTAATGCGGGCACCGCCGCATTGGCCGCTTGCTGGAGGAGCGGGCTGGCGCTATTCATGGCTTCCTGGCGGCGCCCGATGAGGCCTTACTCGTGTTGGAATTGGGGGGATCCCGGGCCTAACGCATTGCTGGAAGTGGCGGGCGCTCGCGGTGCAAGGTCTGGTGTGCTGGGGTGTCCCGGTGCCGAGCTGAGGAAACAATTTTTGTGAATGTGGAGCACAGCTCCCTCAGCTCAGCGACCGAGTCGTTAGGTTCGCTAGGTCATGACATGAAGTGCCGCCAATGCTCCACCAGCCTTGTATCTAGTGGATCCCTAGAATGCTCAGGTGCCGCTCTGTCTTGACTGCAATCTTAAGCACGTCCAGTTGATCACCATGCAGAACGATATGCTTGAGCGCCAGATGAACTACCTGACCGACTACATGGGCATGATTGTCGGGCTGCCTGGGCTTGGTCCGAGACTCCCAGAGCGCAAGACCGCGACTATGGGAGGGGTGACGTTGAACAATATCAAGATCGACCGGAGTACGATCGGGGTCGTCAATACCGGGTCAATCGAGACGGGGGATTCAGCAGTGACTGTTCTGAGGCACTCAGGGGACCCTCCGCTAGCGACCGCAATCCTGGAGTTGTCTCAAGCCGTACTAAATAGCAGCGCACTGATCGCTGACACAAAAGCGAAGCTTGTAGACATCCTTAGCGTACTGGCGAGTGAGGCAACCGCGCCGAAGGAGCGTCGTCGTGTCGCCGCTATTAGGCCGTTACTCCAGGAAATCGCTACGCTTGTTGGAGGTGCAGCTGGGCTCGCCGAGATTTGGGATCGAATACGACCGATTCTGGAGGTTGCATTTTAAGGGGCCCACGTTGATATGAAAGTGAACCGACCGGCCGCTGCAAGGGACGCTCACTCCGTTCGCGCCCGTGAGCGGCATGACATTGGGCAACACCCAACCTCATGAACTCAGCGGAGTATGAGAAGACGGTATCGGATCTGGTTGCCGCCCTTGTTAGATCAGTGGACGGCCTCCCACCCGAGCACATCCGCTCTAGGAAGATCAATCGGATCACGGGTGCATCAGGGTATGCCCACCAGATTGATGTCTCCATCCAGGCTCGTACGGAGCTTCATGTAATCGAGTGCAAGTGCTGGAAGCGTCGCGTTACTGGTGAGTCTGTGCTTACGCTCCTTGGGAGAATTCACGACATTCAGGCGGCGAATCCTTCGCTGACGGTGCGCGGTGCGCTCGCCACGACCAAGGGCTTCCAGCGAGGAGCAGAGAAAGTTGCCTCGCACTACGGCATTCTCCTCCAGTTCGTCCAGTCACCGAGCGAGTTCGCCCTTCGCTACAAGGACCGCGTCCACCTAGGGGTCGCTGACCAAGCAACATGTACCGACTCAGTGTTCGTTGAGGTCTGTCCAGCTCCACCTGAAGATCCCGGCTCTTTGAACCCTGTTGCCTAACACGGGCCTGAAGGTGTGGGCCGCGGCCACCGCAGTCTTTTAGGGGATCATCTACTATTTCTGCGCGCAGAAGTGCAAACGGGCCTTTGAGCGGGCGCCCGAGAAGTACGTCGGGAAGAAGTAGAAACTCTGCCCTCTCCAACCTTCGACTCTCGACTGCCAGCGAGGTCACTGTGGTCAGGGCGGCAAAGCGCCTGCCTTCGGCGTTGACAAGCCTGGATTCGTCGAGTACAGTATCCGAAGTGGACCGAGGGTCCACTTTTCTTTTTTGTCGTTGACCATTCACCAGGGGTGACAAGAATGTCCGTTCTCTTCCGACTGCGCATCCGGCGCGCGCTTCTCGCCGCTCTCATGGCCCTAGAGCTGCTCGGAGTCGGGGTGGTCGCCCAGGCAGAAAAATCCCAGCAAGAGCCCCAGGGGCTCAGCCCCGAGGAACAGATCGTTGTCTCGGTCTACAAGCGGGCCAGCCCAGGCGTCGTCCACATCACCAGCACCGCCATCGCCTACGACTTTTTCTTTAACCCGGTGCCGCAGCACGGGACTGGATCGGGCTTCGTCGTGGATGACCGCGGGTATATCCTCACCAACAACCATGTCGTGGAAGATGCTGATAGCCTGGAGGTGACGCTGACCGACAAGAGCAAGGCGTCGGCGAAGCTGGTGGGCCGCGACCCCAGCAACGACTTGGCGGTGATCAAGATCGATGTTCCAAAGGAGAAGCTCTTCCCCCTCAAGCTCGGAAATAGCGATGCCTTGCAGGTCGGCCAGATGGCGATTGCGATCGGGAACCCGTTCGGGTTGGATCGGACAGTGACGCGCGGGGTCGTCAGCTCTGTCGGGAGGACGCTTCGCTCCGAGAGCGGACGCCAGATTCGAGGGATTGTCCAGACCGACGCGCCGATCAACCCAGGAAACTCCGGAGGTCCACTGCTGAACTCGCGCGGCGAGGTGATCGGGATCAACAGCGCCATCTATACGCCCAGCGGCGGGTCGGTGGGGATCGGCTTTGCCATTCCGATTAACACCGCGAAACGTCTGCTTCCTCAGTTGATCGCCAAGGGGCGGGTAAGCCACCCCTGGCTGGGTATCTCCGGCCTGGACATCACGCCCGAGGTGGCCAAGACACTCAAGCTGCATGCGACGGAGGGGATCCTCGTCGTCTCTGTGTCTCCTCGGGGACCGGCCGCCCGTGCGGGCATCAAGGGCAGCGTGAAAAGGGCCCGGGTCGGTAATACGCTCGTCAGTGTGGGCGGAGATATCATCGTTGCGGTCGATGGCCGGAAGGTGACGTCTGTGGACGAGATGACGGCTTTCCTGGATTCGGAGCGCAAGGTGGGGGACGAAGTGAAGATGGACCTCCTCCGCGACGGCCGGTCGAGGGTAGTGTCGGTTCGCTTGGGAGAGCTCCCCGAGGCATGAGGGCGGTTCGGAGCCAAGCGCTTGGGGGGTTCCTGCTCACGGCCCTGGCCGTGTTGCAATTCGGCCTTCCGATTCTGCCTGCCTCGGCCGTTCAAAAGGGTAAGGTGGTCATCGACGGCCGGGTCAGGATCGACGCGGAGGTGGCGCGGAGCATCGAGGAGCAGGCCAAAGGGCTGGGAGGCCGATCGGCCCTCAAGAAGGGGACGGGGATGGTATTCCCTTATGACGGGCCCGGACCGCGAGCCTTCTGGATGATGGGGATGCTGATCCCTCTTGACATACTCTGGATCCGGGACGGAAAGATCGTGGCCATCGAGGCGAAAATCCCACCCCCGTTTCCGGGAAAGCCGCTTGCGGTCTACAGCCATGTCGCGGATCTGGTCCTGGAGGTGCCGGCAGGCTACGCCCGTGAGATGGGGATCCGCGTGGGCCAGCCGGTGCGGGTCAGATACTCGTCAGCGAGTCAGTGAGATGGTGGGAGCGACGATGAGACAGGAGGTGAGGGATATGGGAAGGCGGGCGATCGTGGCCGCCTGGACGACGCTCTTTATCCTGCTGGCGCAAGGCGTCCCAGAGGCCCAGGTCACGGCGAGAGTTAAGGAATCGGTGCTCGAGAATGGCCTGAAGGTTCTGCTGCTCGAAGAGCACAAGGCGCCCGTTGTCACGGTGCACGTCTGGTATCGGGTCGGCTCGCGGAACGAGCACCCCGGGGCTACGGGCCTGTCCCACTTCCTTGAGCACATGATGTTCAAGGGGACGTCGAAGGTAGGCCCGGGACAGTTTTCGAAGACCGTCCAGAAGAACGGCGGCCGCGACAACGCTTTCACCAGCGATGATTACACCGGTTACTTCGAGACCTTTGCCTCGGACCGATTCGAGCTGGCCCTGGAACTCGAAGCGGACCGGATGCGAGGACTGCTGCTCGATCCGAAGGAGGTGGAGTCCGAGAAGAAGGTGGTCATGGAGGAGCGGCGGCTGCGGACGGACGATGATCCCGTTTCCGCGCTCAGAGAGGCGATGGAAACGGTGGCCTTTCTGGAGCACCCATACCGCCAGCCGGTGATCGGCTGGATGTCCGACATCGAGGCGCTGACGCGGGAAGACTTGGTCCGCCATTATAACGCCTACTATGTTCCGAATAACGCCGTGCTGATCGTGGTAGGCGATTTCCAGGGCGATGTGTTGCTCCCGAAGATCCGGCGTCTCTTCGGGACGATCTCCCGTGGTCAGGAACCGCCCGGGGTCCGCGCCGTGGAGCCGGCGCAACGTGGAGAGCGGAGACTCGTCCTGAAGAAGGAGGCGGAACTCCCCTTTGTGTTCATGGGCCATCACGTCCCGGACCTGAAACACCCGGATAACTTTGCCCTCGAGCTGTTGGCCTACATCCTGGCCGGCGGCAGGAGCGCCAGGATCTACAAGAGCGTGGTCTACGAGAAGCAGCTTGCCCTGTACGCCGGGGGTGGGTACGAGCGGGAAAGCATCGATCCGAACCTCTTTCCGCTCTACGCCAGCGTGATGCCGGGGAAGACGGCTGAAGAGGTTGAACGGGTACTTGCGGCCGAGATCGAGCGTGTGAAGAACGAGCCCATCCCTGACCAGGAGCTGGAGAAGGCGAAGAATCAGGTCGAGGCCGGCTTCCTGTTGGGGCAGGATTCGGTATTCAACCTGGCCAGACAACTGGCCGAATATGAGATCGTGGCGGGCTGGCGCACTTGGGAGGACTATCTGCCCGGCATCCGAGCCGTCAAGGCAGAGGATCTGCAGCGAGTCGCGAGGGCCTACCTGACTGCGGACAACCGGACCGTGGCGGTGCTGATCCCGACGAAAGCCGAAAAACAGTGACAGAGATTAGAGAGATGACGACGTCACGTATGGTAGCTCCACTACGAAGGGTTGGCGCCCTGGTTTTCGTCCTGCTCCTGCTGCCCGTGTTCGTGGCTGCAGCGCTATTGGCGGAACGGGAGGTTTTGGGGAATGGGCTGACCTTGCTGATCGCGAGCAGGCATGCACTCCCGATCGTCACTATCAAGGTGACCGTGCAGGCTGGCCCTCTCTGGGAGCCCGAAGATCGCGCCGGGTTGGCGTACCTGACCGCTTCGCTGCTCACGAGAGGCACGACGACGCGCACGGCAGCCCAGATCGACGAGGCGGTAGACTTCATCGGCGCCTCCCTCTCGTCCACGGCGGAGCGGGACTCCAGTGAGGTGGACCTGACCCTCCTGAAGAAGGATTTGCCGAAAGGACTGGAGTTGCTGACGGATGTCCTGCTGCACCCGGCATTCGCAGAGGCTGAGATCGCCAGGAAGGTAAAGCAGCTCAAGGCAGCGCTCCGTAAACGTCAAGAGGATCCGGGTGAAGTGGCCAGCGAGGCGTTCAACGAGTTGGTCTTCGGCAGCCACCCGTACGGCCGACTGCTGGAGGGAACCGATGCCTCCCTCGCTGCGATCACCAGGGATGACATCGTGCGGTTCTACCGCGAGCATTATACTCCGGAACGGGCATTTGTCACCGTGGTCGGCGACATCGAACGAGAGGAGTTCACAGAGCGGCTCCGCACCCTCCTTGGCTCCTGGCCCAAGAGCATAGGGCCAGCGAAGATGGCGGCGGAGCCGAAGCCAATGCAGGAGAAGATCGTCGTCAAGAAGATCGATCGAAGCGTGACCCAGGCTAGCATCATCCTCGGCCATCAAGGGATCCGTCGGGATAACCCCGATTTCTACGCCATTTCGGTGATGAACTATATCCTGGGCGGGGGCGGCTTCTCGTCGCGCCTGGTGGAGCGAATCCGTGAGGAAAAGGGGTGGGCCTACGACGTGCATTCGTATTTCTACCCCGGTCTGGAGCGGGGGACGTTCCAGGTGGGATTGCAGACGAAGAACGACACGGCCGGCCAAGCGGTTGCGGAAGTGCTTCGAGAGATCAGGCGGATCCGTGAGAACGGAGTGACCGACCAGGAGCTTGCGGACGCCAAGGCCTACCTCACCGGGAGCTTTCCCCTCCGGCTTGATACCAACTCGAAGCTGGCCGGGTTGATCTCGACCGTCGAGTACTACAAGCTCGGCCTGGATTACGCCGACCGCTACCCGGTTTTGATCGGGGCTATCACCAAGGAGGATGTCCTGCGGGTGGCGCGCGAGTATCTCAAGCCGGACAGATACGTCCTGGTTGTTGTGGGCGATCAAGCCAAGGTGGCGTTACCAGAGGATTAGTTCACTGGTTAAAGTTCATAGTTCAAAAATTACTTTAAGTCCATCGGCCCATAGAAGGTGCCATCGTTTCTGTAAGTCATCCGTGAACTGTCAACTGTGAGCTTCTTGGTGGGGTGTGAACCGTTCACCGTGAACCGGGTCCGGAGCGTGTGCCTCGTTTCACGTAAAGGCTGAAGACGCAAGACCGAAATGCCAGGGGCCAGTGAATCGTTGTCCATCTGGGTGGCCATGGGGGCAGGGATCCTCTCTTTCCTCTCGCCCTGTGTGCTCCCGATCTTTCCTTCCTACCTCTCCTTCGTGACCGGTCTGTCTTTGGGCGAGCTGTCTGGCTCGGTGGCCAAGGCCAGAGCGCGGCGGGCGATCATCCTGAACTCACTCTGTTTCATCCTCGGTTTCACGGTCGTCTTCATGTCCCTGGGCGCCTCCTTCAGCCTGCTCGGGAGGCTGCTCTTTGACTACCAGCAGATCCTCAGAAAGGTCGGTGGCGTACTGATCATCCTGTTCGGCCTGTACATCGCAGGACTCCTCAAGCTTCCGTTTCTGATGCGGAACGTCCGCGTCGACCTGACGGATCGGCCGGCCGGATACATCGGCGCCTTCATCGTAGGGGTGACCTTTGCGGCCGGCTGGACCCCGTGCGTCGGCCCGATCCTGGGCTCTATCCTGCTGTATGCCAGTACGGCCAAAACCGCTTACACCGGGATCCTGATGCTCGGCGCCTACTCGCTTGGCCTTGCCATCCCGTTCTTCCTCAGCGCCTTGGCCTTGAATCGGTTCCTCGACTTCTTTGACCGGTTCAAGCGGGTGATGCCGGTTGTCAGCATGGCCGGAGGGATCTTCCTGGTATTCGTCGGCACGCTCCTGCTGACCAACTACTTCACCCTCCTCTCCGCCTACGCGCTCCGCCTGACGCCTCAGTGGCTCTGGCAGAGGCTGTGAGGCCTGCTCCCGCTTCGTCGATCGAGCCTCTCCTTCCCGCTCTCGTCCGTCTGGCACTGCCCATCGCGGGGAGTAATCTGCTCCAGCGCGGCGTGGGGATCGTCGATGCGCTGATGGTGGGCCGCCTGGGCGCAGCCGAGCTGGCAGCAGTCGGCCTCTCGCAGCTCCTGATCCTCTTCCTGATGGGTCTCGTCTATGGGCTGGGGATCGGCTGCACCGTGGCAGTGGCCTACCATACGGGCGCAGGCGATCCCGACAGGCGGGCCCGCGCCATCCGGGCATCCCTGGTCCTCGGCGTCGCCGCTGCCTCTGTCCTCACCCTCCTCGGCCTCGCCGGGGCGCCGCCGACGGCACGGCTACTTGGCGCATCGGGATCAGTCCTCGCTCTTGCCCTGCAATACCTGGCCATCACCTGGACCTTTTTCATTTTCAAGGTCATGCTGCACATCGCCGCCAGCATCTTCTACGGGGTGGGCGACAGTCGCACGCCGCTCTCGGTCATCGTCTTTGTAAACCTGATCCATGTTGCGATCGCCCTCTTGCTGGTCTTCGGATGGGCTGGCGCGCCCAGGATGGGCGTGCCGGGCGCAGCCATTGCCTCGGTCGTGTCTGAGGCCTTCGGCGCCGTTTCGCTCCTGTTCCTGGCATGGCGCCGCGGGTGGCTAGGATGCAGTGGATCGTGGGGCGATCTTGACGAGATGCGGTTGGTCGTGTCGATTGGCTCGCCGGCGATGGGCGAGCGCCTTGTCACTCACGGGATGCAGCTCGTCTATGCCAAGCTTGTTCTCGCCTTCGGTGTGGCGGCCTATGCCGCGCATCAGGTGGGGCTGAACATCGAGGCCCTCTCGTTTTTGCTCGGCCTCGGATTCGCCCAGGCAGCCACCACGCTCGTCGGCCAGCGTCTGGGGGCTGGGGAGGGAAGCGCGGCGCGCCGCACCGGGGTCTGGGCAGCCTGGCTGGCGGTTGGAGCCATGTCAGTCGTGGGTCTCACCTATGTCCTCTATCCCTCGCAGTGGATAGCGCTCTTCACCAGCGACCGTGAAGTCCTCGCCTATGGCCGCACCCTGATGTGGATCATGGCGTTCCTGCAGCCGCCCCTGGCGCTCGCCCTGGCCCTTTCCGGCGCCCTGCGAGGGGCTGGGGAGACGGCGGTTGTCTTGTATGCCGCCATCATCGGGGGCTGGTTCGTGAGGATCCCGCTTGCGTACTTCCTCGGCGTGCATTTCGGCTTGGGCCTGGTGGCGGTCTGGTTGACGATGTGGGTCGATTGGTGGGTGAGGGGCGCGGTGGTGCTGCTACGGTTCCACCGTTTGCGCTGGGGCGAGATCAGGCTGTAAACCCGGGTGTGCGGGGTGGGGAAAGCGCCATTCGGCGACTGTGGTGCGCCGTGCGGTGTCCCGAGGCGCAATACGCGATGTGCCCTCAGCAGAGTGCGGAGCGCGGAAGAGGCGCTTTTCAGGGATGGCGGAGACGCTCAGCCGCCTTGGACAGCGCGCAGAGCTTTCGGAATGCGACCTCGGGCGTCCCCACCGGCCGATCGGCGAAGGTCCCGAATCCACAGTCGGGGTTGAGAAACACGCGGTCTGGGCCGATCAGCTCTGCCACGGTGCCGACGCGAGCGACGATCTCGTCCGGTGACTCCACCACAGATGTCCTGGGGTTGACCGCCCCGAACCCGACCTGCGCCTCCGGTGGGAGATCTTGCAGGATGACTGGCGAACCGGCCCGTGGCGTGGCGAACTCGAGCACAAACTGGCGAACTTTCATCCGACAGAAATAGGGCACCAGACTATCATAGGACCCTTGAAGAAGGATCTCCTCCTTCTGGCTCCAGTTGCCTCGACAGACGTGCAGGGCGATGATCGGCCCTTCGATGCCATCGACCACCCGGTTGATAAGGTCCACTGCGAAGTCCAGTTCGCGTTCCGGGCTCGCGCTTGCGGCAAGCGCTGCGCACATGAACGTGCGCGTCGTCGACTTTCCTGCCAGCGCGAGCTCAGTGAGCACCGGCTCGTCGAACTGCACGATGTCGGCCCCGGCGTCGGCCAGCGAGCGCAGTTCGGCGCGCAGGATGCTCACCACGTCCTCCGCAAGAGCCTCCCGCGTCGGATAGGATGCCTCCGAAAGTGCCTTGACCCACATCGAGCGGCTCAACAGGTAGGGACCGGGGAGCGTCACCTTCACCGGTTTGCGCGTGTGCTCCCTGAGGAATTCGAGGTCGCCAAGGGCGAGGGGCTGACGGAGACGGAGTTTGCCCACCGCCGTCGGGTTCTTGATCCCAAATGCCGGAACGTCGAGCGCCCGGAGCAGGTCTTCGAACGCCGCCTTGTCCTCGACGTAGTCCAGCAACTCTGCCATCGACATCAACCGGACCCCGTC
>JBGQJI010000001.1:0-86035 GCA_041498975.1 Methylomirabilis sp. (SeqCode) | reverse complement strand
TCAGTTCATTACGAAAAAAGGGTCTCGCTTCGATTACCAGGAGCTCCTCGGAGGTCGAAACTAGCTCAGCAACCAATTTCCTATTCGGATTATTCAAGGACTCAATCGAGCTCGGCTTGGAGCTGTAATTATCCCGTGACAGGTTAGGTTGTTTAGCGGCAATTTATACTGACCAGTCAGTATAGTCGAACCTGATTATCCAAGACCATGAGTGTCCCTCGACAACCGTTTTAGGTTCCTGATGCTCTCATTTTTTAGGCTAATTGATGTACCGACTGGTTAGTAGAGTTTTCTGGAGATATCCAAGATTTGACACGATCGCGTGGCAAGTTGGATTGGGGCCATCCCAGAAATCCCGATCGATGTGTGGTTGATGTCCCCCATGAGTCGTACTAGATGAGCCTCTGGGTGCTTTGGGAATCAGCCAAAGCGGACAGGTGTCCTAAGAGACAGAACGTAGCGGGATCGGGCGCTTCACAACAATAGGCCCGGCAAGAGGAGGAGGATCGATGGCAAGCATCGTTGAGTATGATGAGAGAAAAGCGGCAGTCAATGCCTATCCTGAACGGATCATCTCCCCACTCCATCCCAGCGATTGCTGTGTCTCAGGGATGGAGCGGGTTGGCAACGTGGAAGAGGATGGCAACTGGCTCTACATCTACAAGCGTTGTCGAACGTGCGGCTATGCAGTCCGCCACTTCCTTATGATGAGCTCAAAGGCGCTCAGGCAGATGCGAGATGACATCCTCCGGTCGCTGAACTAATGCCGTTTCAACCACTTGGCCTTACGACACGATGATGTGTGGGCAACTCAATCGACCTCTGCATCGCGTCATTGTTTGTCCGAAAAAGTTGGAACGGCACTAGGAGCCTTCGAAGCCGAGGGGAGAAACCGCTGGCAGGTCCATTCGTGAAGCAGGGCCTGGGGCGGGGGCTTTGAGCCGGGCGCCTCAGCGGGACGACAACAGATTGTGGCGTGTCTCCTGGCCAACAGCGCAGAGCGCGAGATACTGATGCGAAAGGGAAGGCTCCCGCTCTGACGCGGGGAGCCCAGCTCAAAACTGTGCTCCTGGATTTCAGCCAGGGTATGGTATACTTTACCATGTAAAGGGGTGTTGTCGCGGAGCCAAGGAATGAACGTCGAAGGTCTTGTCCAAGAGTCTCAGGTAAGCGCTCTGATCGATCTGGAAGAAGAGGTTCACCGCTTGAAAAGGGATCTGAATGCGGTGGTCCTGGCGCATTACTATCAAGAGTCGGACATTCAGGATGTGGCCGATTTTATCGGTGACAGCCTGCAGCTCTCTCAGCAGGCAGCGAAGACAAGCGCCGATGTGATCGTCTTTGCTGGCGTGCACTTCATGGCCGAAACGGCAAAGATCCTGAACCCCTCAAAGCGGGTGTTGATCCCGGATTTGAAGGCCGGGTGCTCACTGGCGGAGGGATGCCCGCCACACCTGTTTCGTCGCTTCAGGGAAAAATACCCGGACCACATCGTGATCAGTTACATCAATTGCACGGCTGAGATCAAGGCGATGAGCGATATCATCTGCACATCGAGTAATGCAGAGAAAATCATCAATCAAATCCCCAAGGACCAACCCATCATCTTTGCGCCCGATCAGAATTTGGGCCGCTATCTCATGAAGAAGACGGGTCGCGACATGAAATTGTGGTCCGGCATCTGTATCGTTCACGAGATGTTTTCCGAGAAAAAGCTGGTCCAGCTCAAGGTGCTCCACCCCCGAGCCAAGGTCTGTGCCCACCCGGAGTGCGAACCGCGTGTCTTGCAGCATGCAGACTACATCGGCTCAACCAGCGGAATCCTGAATTACGTGAAGCAGAGCCTGGACGCTGAATTCATCATCGTCACCGAGCCCGGAATCATCCATCAGATGGAGAAGGCCTGTCCCCACAAGACCTTCATTCCGGCTCCACCGGAGGGCGATTGCGCCTGCAACCAGTGCCCCTACATGAAACTCAATACCCTGGAGAAACTCTACCTGTGCATGAAAAACCGTGCACCGGAGATTACGCTCGATGAAGAGCTGCGGCTGCGCGCATTACGGCCGATCCAGCGCATGCTGGAAATGAGCTGACCCCTTCTCCCGATCCAGCCTCTCATGCTCCAATCCCTCGCTCCGTCCACCCGACGCGAAATCCTCAGGAGATTCCTCGAGGAAGACATCGGTCGGGGTGACGTCACCACGCTATCAGTTATTTCACCTGACCAAAAAGCGGTCGGCTATTTCTTGGCCAAGGTCCCCCTCGTGCTGGCAGGGATCGATCTGGCCATCGAAGTCCTCGCCCTCTTGGATGAAGACTTAGCCGTTGAGAGCAGCCGTCGCGATGGTGATCATCTGACGCAGGGCGATCGGGCGGCGTCCGTCCGGGGCCGGGCCAGGACACTCCTCACCGGGGAGCGGGTGGCGACAAACCTGCTCCAGCAATTGAGCGGCGTCGCAACGCTCACGAAGAAGTACGTGGACGCTGTCCGAGGGACCAATGCGAGAATTGTCGATACGCGAAAGACGACGCCGGGGCTGCGTGTCTTTGAGAAGTATGCGGTTACGGTGGGCGGTGGCGTCAACCATCGCTTTGGACTTGACGATGCGATCATGATCAAGGATAACCACATCAAGGTCGCAGGCGGCATTCGGGCGGCTCTTGAAGCTGCCCGGCTGGCCGGGAACCGCGTCCACCGGGTTGAAGTCGAGGTGTCCACGCTCGAGGAATTGCAGGAGGCCGTGCAGTATGACATTGACGCCGTTCTCCTTGACAACATGAAACCGGAGATGGTTCGACGGGCGGTGGAGCTGGTGCGTGCTTCGCCCAATGGCAGAAGGATATTGGTCGAGGCATCTGGCGGGATGACTCTCGAAATTGTTTGCAGGTTTGCCGAGGCTGGTGTTGATTGGATCTCGGTCGGGGCCTTGACGCATTCCGCCCCGGCCGTTGACATGAGCTTCAAGATTCAGCCGGCGTAACCCGCCTCCGGCCGGTCAGGGTCTCATTCATGAGGGAGGAGGTCGTGGGCACCTGTCTCCCCCCTTGGGACAATCGATCGTTCGAGCGAACGGCAAGGCGATGAAGACGGATATCCTGATCATCGGAAGCGGCCTCGCAGGATGCGCCGCGGCACTGGCGGCTGCCAAGCAGAACGTCGAGGTCACGCTGCTGACGCGATCGTCTGAACCGGAAGAAAGCAATACCTTCTGGGCGCAGGGCGGGATCATTTATGAGGGAGAACATGATTCCCCCGAGCAACTGGTGGCGGATATCCTTGCCGCAGGCGCAGGCCTGAGTTCTCCGGAGGCGGCCTGGCTGCTTGCCAGCGAGGGCCCAAGACTCGTCAAGGAGATTCTCATCGATGAGCTTGGTGTGCCGTTCGACCAGATGCTGGGGGATTCGACACGATGGGACCTGACCGCCGAGGCCGCGCATTCGCTCCCACGCATTCTGCACCAGAAGGATCAGACGGGCTCGGCGATCGAGCGGGTATTCGTCGAAAGGGTCTCCTCTCACCCGAGGGTCAAACTGATCCCCGCAGCTACCGCAGTCGATCTCCTCACGATTTCCCACCACTCCGTCGAACCGCTCGACGTGTATAAACCCCCAACGTGCATTGGGGCGTACGCCCTCGACCAGGCGAGCGGCGAAATCTTCCCCATACTCGCGAAGGAGACGATCCTGGCGACAGGGGGACTCGGCCGCGTCTATCTGCATACCACCAATCCTCCGGGCGGGAGGGGCGATGGCATTGCGATGGCCTACCGGGCGGGCACCCGTTGCGTCAATATGCAGTATGTCCAGTTCCACCCCACGACGCTCTACCACCCCAGCGGCCGATTCCTGATCTCCGAAGCGATGCGGGGTGAAGGGGCGCGACTCGTAGACAGCAAAGGTCGAGAATTCATGTCACAATTTCACCCCGATGGTTCGCTTGCGCCACGCGACGTCGTGGCGCGCGGGATCCATCAGATGATGTTGGAGTCGGGCGAGCCCTGCGCGTATCTTGACATTTCCCTTAAACCGGCCGATACGGTCCGCGAGCGTTTTCCTGGGATTTATGCACATTGTCTGAAGTACGACATCGATATCACGAAAGATCCCATCCCCGTGGTGCCGGCCGCGCACTACAGTTGCGGCGGAATCGCCATTGACGAATGGGGACGGTCGAACCTGCACCGCCTGCGTGCCGTCGGTGAGGTTTCCTGTTCGGGGTTGCACGGCGCCAACCGCTTGGCGAGCACATCTCTACTGGAATGCCTGGTCTGGGGAACACGGGCAGGCGCGCAAGCGGCAGAGTTCATCGCGCGAGGTGAGGACTTCTATTTCCCCCGCATTGCCCCGTGGCGGTATGAACGTGAGCCTGTCGATCCGGCGTTAGTCGCGCAGGACTGGCTGACCATCCAACACACCATGTGGAATTACGTGGGCCTCGTTCGCAGCACGAAACGGCTGGACCGGGCACATGAAATCCTGCGGGAGCTCCATCTTGAGATCTCCAGATTCTACGAGAAGGCCGAGATGACCGATGCAATGATAGCCCTCCGGAACGGCATTCAGACCGCGCTGGTCATCCTGCTTGCGGCAATGGAATGCCGGCAAAGCCGGGGCTGTCACTACCGCATTGACTGACCACCTTCCTCGTGGGCGACTCGCACCGTTCGCTTCGCTTCCGGTTCGCGCCTCCAGCCCAACTGCCCCCAGCATAACTGCAATGTCAGAAGGATGCACCTGTCACCGGTTCGATCGGGTGAGCGGATAGGCGCGCCTGGCCGCGCGTGTCTGTTCCTTCATGCCTGGAAACCCCTTTACGGAAAGTGCTGACTTTGCTATCCTGCTCGCGCGTTATCCGGGGCCTGATCCGTCCCTCGAGGCATTCCAGGTCAGGGGCGGTCCGACTCTCTGCGGGCGGGGGTGTCGGCTCGGAGGCCGGCAGCCATATTGTCGGCCCCCCCCTGCAGATCGATGGTCGCATGGTCAGGGGATCGATCTGAATGGCAGAGTCTCACCTTCCCGGTTCCGGGTCGATCAAGGCACAATCGTATGCAGATAAGGAGAACGACGGATGAAGGCGGTCAGATTTCACGAGCATGGCGGGCCGGAAGTCCTGAAGTACGAGGACGCCCCCGATCCTGTCATCGCCCCGCATGAAGTGCTGGTAAAGGTCAAGGCGTGCGCCCTCAATCATCTGGATGTGTGGGCGCGGAAAGGGATGCCAGGGGTGAAAATCCCGCTCCCTCACATCTCTGGTTCCGACATCGCCGGCGAGGCGGCGGCGGTGGGAAGCATCGTGACTCGAATCAAGCCGGGTCAACGAGTGGTCGTCTCACCGGGGATTAGCTGTGGCCAGTGCGCCAACTGTCTCTCTGGCCGCGACAACCTTTGTCGTTCCTACGAGATCATCGGGGGCTACCGGATCGATGGAGGATACGCCGAGTACGTGAAGCTCCCGGAGGTGAACGTCCTGCCTATCCCGGACGGGATGAGCTTCGAAGCCGCCTCGGCGTTCCCCCTCGCCTTCCTGACCGCCTGGAACATGCTGGTGACTCTCGCAAAGGTGAAGCGCGGCGAAGAGGTGCTGGTCATGGGAGCCGGTAGCGGCGTTGGGAGCGCCGCGGTTCAGATCGCCAAGCTGTTCGGAGCCCGAGTCATCGCAGCCGCCGGGACCGACGACAAGCTTGGGAAGGCTCGTGCGCTTGGAGCCGATGAGGGGATCGACTACGCGACCAAAGACCTGGTCGCCGAGGTGCGGCGCCTGACCGCTAAGCGAGGAGTCGATGTCATCTTCGAACACGTGGGCGGCCCCGTGTTCGAGAAGCTGATCCCCGTCCTGGCAGCCGGGGGCCGCCTGGTCACCTGCGGCGCCACGGCCGGATACCTCGCCCAGACCGACATCCGCTACCTCTTTATGCGGCAGGCATCGATCATGGGCGCGTTCATGGGCTCCAAGGCTGATCTGCTCGATGTCATGAAAGAGATGGAGCGCGGGACGCTCAAGCCGGTTGTGGACCGGGTCTTCCCCTTGAAGGATGCAGCAGAGGCGCAAGGCTCGATGGAGGACAGGAAGGTATTCGGCAAGCTGGTGCTGGTGACCTAGTCCCGTTCCAACCTGTTGCGCGTAATCGCCGGCAGGTGTCCTGCTAAGCACAATCGCTTTCCCCAGCCTTACCATTTTGGCGCAAGTAGTTGGAACGGCACTAGCGGAAGGGCGGATCAGTGGAGCAGGAATGGTGGAAGCGAATTCCGCCCCTCACGCTGGATCGAGAGGGGCGGTGGCACGATCAAGGCGTGCGGGTGACGAACCCACGCCTCGCAGAGTTCCTGCTAACCCACCTGAGCAAGGACGAAGAGGGGCGTTACCTGGTGGTGGTCGGCGGGGACAGGCGGTATGTTGATGTGGCGGATGCGCCATATCGGGCGCTGGGGATCGAGGTCGCCGGAACTGTGGACGGCCAGGAGCAGTTGTTCGTCAGGCTCAACGACGGAAGCCTTGAGCCGTTCGATCCAGCGACATTCTGGATCGCAAAGGACGGCACGCCCTACTGCCTCGTAAGGAACAGGTTCCACAAGGTGCGGTTCACGGCGGAGTCGTATCGCCAACTGTCAGCTTTTATCACCGAGGAGGCTGATACCGGTTGCTTCTTCCTGCAGATCGGGTGTCGTCGGATTCCTGTGCCAGCCGCTGACCGGTGAAGGCGGATCGGCGCGGCCGGTTCTGTGCCCTGCCTCCTCGTCCCATCACCGCCGTTGCGAGATCTCCAAGAGGTATCCATCCGGATCCTTCACCAGGAACATCGTAGTGCCCCATGGAGTTGCCGTGGGCGCGGTTAGAATCTCGGCCCCAATGCCGATTAGCACGTTGTAGGCCCTTTCTGGATCATCGGTTGGAAAGGTCAGATAGACGCCCCAGCCGCGCCGCTCCGGCATCGGATCGACCCTCCAAGCAGCCATCTCGCTCGGCATCAGATCCCCATGGATGGTAAGGGAAATCGGGCCGAGGTCGAATCGGGCATGCCGATCGTCTTCAGAAGCGGGTGGCCTGCCCAGAAGCCTCCGGTAGAACTGAGACGAGCGAGGGAGATCGCTGACGAGCAAAAAGACCTGCGATAAACCGGCCAGCATCTTTCCTTTCAGGAACCGGGTTTCACGTTTTGGGTTCCAGCCTCGATTTCATCCCGAGCCCCGAATCCGGTCCCCACGTGCTCCGCACCATAAGAAGCTCCAAATTGCGCTCCACCTTCTCAAGAACCATCGAGAGACCTGGATTCGAGAACGGGCTTGCGCCTCCGGGGTAACTGCTGCCATGCCCGCTTAAACGGCTGCCCCCGTGCACCGTTCGTAAAGTAGGCGGACTCAGCCGGCAGCGGAAGCCTCGCGTGCCCTGAGGGGCTGGCAGTAGAGACTCCGGAGCGCTGGGTTCTCGCGGAACCAGCTCACCGTCAGTCGAAAGCCCTGTTCGAAGGTATGCCGCGGTCGCCACCCTAATCCCGCCTGGATTTTCCGGTTGTCCGATACCCAGACGTTGGTGTCCCAAAGGCGATTTGGCATGGACCCCCACTGCGGCTCAGCGGCGACCTGCAAGGCCCGCCGTGCAACCTCCACCACCTCGCGCAGGGAGGTCTGGACGCCTGTCCCCACGTTGTATACGGAGCCTGGTTCCTGGCCGGGCCGAGAGGCTGCCAACAGATAAGCCTCGATGACGTCCTCCACATAGACATAGTCGCGCGCGATGTCTGGATTGACCAGAGGGGGCAGCTCGCCGTTCATGCCTCTGACGATCAGCGTGGGGATCAAGCGCGCAGGCGCCTCGTACGGGCCGTAGACGGAATAGAGGCGCAAGGTGGGCAAGTGAACCCTCCGACTTCGCGCAGTATAGCGGCTGAACAGCGTCGCGGACGCCTTCGTCACGGCGTAGTGGCTGTTCGGTTCCAGCCACTCTGTTTCTGATGGTGCGTGATCCTTGAACCCGTACTCCGATGACGATCCCGTGTTGACAAACGCCTCGAAGCCCGTCTTGAGGCACGCCGACACAAGGTTCATGGTTCCAAGGACATTCGTGTGCACCATCCGATACAGGTCAGTTTGTTGTGAGTACGCGCCATATGCGGCAAGATGAAAGACCCAGTCGGGTTGGATGCCGCCCACCAGCCGGGCGAGGGCTTCTTCGTCGCCAAGCTCCACCTCGTGTACGGGTACGTGAGACCGGATGGCTTCGATGCGCCAGGGGTTGTAATCCTGGCGAACGAAGAGATGGACCTCGTGTCCATCATGGAGTAGTCGCCGGGCAAGATTGGCGCCGACGAAGCCGGTTGCTCCAGTGACGAGTACGCGCTTCCTGCTAGAGGAATCTCTTGTAATCGAAGACATCCAAGTACTGCCAGGCGCGGGAACGAACCTCCTCGCGCTCCTGCATGGTGAGGTCCTCGGCGGTGGACCGGTTCGCTTGGGGCGTCGCTTTGCGAATCGTTCCCCAGGGGTAGATCTCCTCCAATGGCGCACCGTTCCAGGTGGCTGTCCTGAGGGAATCTACCGGCTCTAACCCAAGCCTATTACAGACAGCGCCGAGCGTCTTGAATGGGTCGCCCATGACGTCTTCGGCTCGCACAATGTGAACGCGATCCGGGAACAGCTCTTTGTACAGCAGGGCATGATATTGGTTCACCGTCCACCCCAGCATGTAGTCCTGGAGAGACAGCGGCACCGGGCGTTTCTTCGTGTCAGCGTAGGCCGACCAGGGATTGCGCACCACATGGAGCAGATGCACCCCGGGAAGATCGCCCAGGATTTTGTCCGCGTCGATCACAATGATCGGGCTGTACCCTACGTACACGACCTGCTCACCCGTCCGCCTGAAATCCTTCCAGGCGTCGAAGGTAGCGCGGAAGAAGGCCGCCACATTCTTGGCCCGTGACCGCCCTGTCTCTGCCACATACTGTTGATAGATCCGGGACCGCTCGTCATCCGAGAAGTCGAAAGGCACATGACGGAACTTGCTGACGTGAGGCGTGCGTGCCCGAACCTTGCATTCCTCGTCGATGATCGCCTTGTAATCCTGCTCTGGCGTGGCATGTAGGGCAAAGACGGGCCAGCGATACTTGACGGGGAAGATCGATGACAGGTGATCCATCGCCAAGCGCGTGCCGAGCTGCGACTCGAACGGATAGACGAACATCTGGGGGTGTCCATCCAGGAAACGGTGGGTGGTGTTGCCTCCATTTTCATACATTGCCCCAAGCATCAGTAACCGGAAGTCGCTGCTCATCCACCCTCCTTTTGCGCTACGCGGAAAGCGTAAAATAATTTCCTTTCACGAGCGGTTGTGCGCTTCCCCCCCGCATGAAAGGGAAGGCCGGATGCGAATGTGCTGGAGACCCAGTCCACCGCGAAGATCTGATTGCCGTAAGGCCAGATCAGGCTTCCGAGCACCTGTCCCGATCTTGTATCCACCGCGTGGACGCCGCAGATGCTGGCGTCCACGTCAAGTCCGGGAGCGTACTGACGGAAGCGCGGGATCACTCGCGAGGTTCCGACAAACGCGACATGCCCATGAAAACCCAGCCCCCTCGTCCACCCCCGCAGGCGCACGACCGGCTCAAAGCCGCCATCTTCGGCGATTCCCAGCTCCCCATAGCCGCTGTTCTCCACCCAGACTTGGCCATTGAACAGACGCGCGGAATGCGGTCGCGTTAAACCCCGCGCGACCGGTTCCCGGGTTGCGCCCGAGAAGATCACGCCGCGTTTGTCCACCGGGAAGTTCTTGTGCCCCGGGCGCCGGGAGGAGAGCCTGTCTGCCGAGGCGGAGAAATATGATGCCTTCAGGCCTGTTCCGGCAGCTATGGAGTTGAGTTGAATATGATTCTGCCCGAAGACCGCTCCCCTGTCCTTCTCGATACAGCGGGGCCACCACACGCGCCCATAGCGTCCATCGTCGTACAGGCGCACGATCGCATTTTGTCCGACTGCCGTGGCGTGCAGAGCGCCTCCGATCAGAGCGAGATCGTGTAAGTAGAGGCAGCCCGGGTAGAAGCGTGAGCGTATCGAGATGAGCGGCTGGTCTTCCAGGAGCTCACTCTTCACGTCGAGCCGGGCTATCAACCCCCTGGCAGGCTTCAGATCGTAGACCTGATTGGGATTGCGGGTGCTGGCAATATGCACCAGACCGCGGGCGCGATCGATTGCGATCCCGGACGGGTGGGGCATCGGCATGTAGGAGATTACGGGTCCCGCGTCAGTCACGCGCATCGCGATCACGAGGTGTTCATACTCCCGCGTCACCAGGAGCGTCACGCTCGTCTCTGCCAACGTTTCCCACCAGGCCCCCCGCACCATGTAACGCAACAGTTGCGGGTCCGTTTCGGCCGCCTCCTCCCACTGACTGACGATCTGCGCCGGGTCGCGCCACTCGGTGTGATGCCGTGACCACAGTGCATTCAAATTTCGCGGGGGAAGCGACTTCAAGCGCCGTCCTTCCGCATATTTCGCCACAGTTGGATCGCACCCCAATACATCCTGATGGCCGAACAGTAGTTCGTCACGGACCTGCCGCCGTGACGCCGGTAAGAGAAGATCGGGACCTCTAACACCCGATAGCCTTCGCGGCGGCAGATGATATTGAACTCCGCGTCTATCAGATCGTCATCGCGGGTGAGCGAGAGGAGCCTATCGAAGCTGCGAGGGAAGACCTTCGGCGTGCCATTGATGTCCCAGTAGGAGAGGTCGAACAACGCGCGACATTCGAGGTTGTACAGCAACGAACCCAGCCGCCGATCCCAGCTCTCCCGGATTTTACGGTTGGCCTTGATCACGGCGTTTGGGAAGGCAAGAGCATAGAGCAGGAGCAGTGTGAGGTCCTGCGAGCTCGTGCGAGCCGAGTTGGTATAACATAACAGTTCTCCTTTCGCGGCTTCCAGTCCCAGCTTGACCGCCAGTCCCCAGCCAGCCAGTTCGCTGTGTATCACTCGAACGGACGGATACTGTTTCGCAAGAGTCCGGCAGACGTCCAGCGAACTGTCACGACAGCCGTTGACGACCAGGATCAGTTCGTGAGGAGTGGTGACTCGTGCGAGCGCCTCCTCGTATTCCTGGACGACGCTCCCGACATGATCGGCCTGGTCATAGATGGGAAGCACGATCGAAATCAGGGGGTCGGTCATCTGGCAGTCCTCTGCACCTGCAATTCCTGCAGCGCTGTCGCGACCAGCGTGTTGCTGGACAGCCCGTGCCTGCGATGCAGGTAGGCTTGACTGCCTGAGATGCCGTCCGGCGTGCTCCTGACCCCACAGCGCACCACCCTACATCCCAGGCCCCGCTCGGCGACCACTTCCGAAATCAGCGATCCCACGCCCCCGACCACGTAATGCGCTTCGACCGCGAGGACGAGTGGGAAGCGCGCTAAGATCGCACCCAGATCATCGACGGGGGCGGGGTTCAAGCAGGCGACCACCGCCACCGCGCAGGAGATGCCTTGATCGGCCAGGGTGACGGCAGCGGACGCGACCTCAGTCGCCGCGCTCCCCATCGCGACCATCAACAGGTCGACGCCTTCGCGGAGGATCTGGACGCGTGTGAGTTCGAAGCGCCCCCTGAGACCGGGGACAGTCGTCTTGTCATCCTTACCGAGTCGATAATAGACGGGGCCGGGCAGGTCCCACGTCGCCAGGAATGCCGCGCGCGTTTGTTCATGATCGGCCGGAGCGATCACGGTGATCCCGGGCTGAACGCGCATCACCCCCACATCCTCCAACCCGTAGTGGGTCGGACCGTTGTGACCATATTCGAAGCCTCCGCCCACCCCCACGATCCGCACCGGCAGCCGGTGCAGGACGGGCCCGTTGCGAGTGAATTCATAGGCCCGCAGTGACGCAAAGGTGGCGATGGAATACACAAACGGGATGAACCCCGCCTCGGCCAGCCCTGTGGCCAGCCCCATCATATTCTGCTCCGCGACACCCACGTTGAAGAACCGGCCGGGAAAACGATCTGAGAATGGCTCCAGGGCCATGTAGCCCAGATCCCCCGTCAGCAACAGGATGCGCGGGTCCTGTTCAGCCAGCCCCACGAGTGCTTTTGTGAAGGCGCCTCTCACGGCGTCGCTCCGATGTCCTTCAGCGCCTGCCGGTATTCCTCATCCGACATGGGCCAGTAGTGCCACTTGATCTGGCCCTCCATGTAGGACACGCCCTTCCCGAAGACCGTGTGCGCGATCAACACGTGCGGCGGGCCGGAGGTTGTGTCAAGCCCGCCAATCGTCTCCGTCATGACCTCCACATCATGCCCGTCCACCTCATGCACGTCCCAGTCAAACGCTCGCCAACGCTTGCCCATCGGGGTGAGGCTCAACACGTGGTCGGTATAGCCGAGCGCCTGTTGCCCGTTCAGGTCGATGATGGCGATGAGATTTGACAAGCGGTGATGTGCGGCAAACATGACCGCCTCCCAGAGGGATCCTTCATTGCACTCCGCATCGCTGACCAGGACAAACGCGCGCCGCGAGGAGCGCTGCAGGCGTGCCGCCAACGCGGCCCCCGCCCCCATGGATAATCCATGTCCGAGTGATCCGGTGGAGAAATCCACGCCTCTTAGCGCATGTTCCGGGTGGGCCCCCAACAAACTGGCGTCCGCACAGTAGGTATTCAGCGTCTCTTCCGTGAGCCATCCCTTCAAGTACAGCGCGGCATAGACCGCCAGCGCGGCATGCCCCTTGGACAGCACAAAGCGGTCCCGATCCGGATCATCAGGGTCGGGGATGCGCAAGACATTCATATAGAGGGCAGCGATGATGTCGGCGATCGACAATGCAGAGCCGATGTGCCCCACGTGGGCCCGCTTCGATTGGTTGAGGACGATTCGCCTAATCTGACGTGATGCTGGAGGACTTTCTCCCACCGCTTTCCTCTGCACACTGAAACAGCGATTCAAGACGAACGAGCGCCGCGTCTACTCGGACCCGGACCCCGGGGAGCTTGCAGAACCCATCCATAGGTACTCCCCGTGTGGCGACTGAGCTGGTGCGACGCATGCGTGAACATCTCTGAAGGCCGCTGTTGCATTCGCATCAGCTTCGACAATGCCACACGGTGGCGAAACGGACGGGTGGTGCGCCGTCGTGGTTCTGCAATGATGCCGCCTGATGACGTAGACGGCGAGCGTACGACTCGCTGTCAATTCCCGATGGAAGCTCGGGCCAAGTCGTTCGAACGATCCTCTTAGCCGGTCCCACCGACTTCCCCAGGAACCTCCTTCACTTCCCACAGTCGGAGCGGCTCGGGCCTCCAGGGGGTAGGGTTTTGGGGCCCAGGAAATTCTCTTACCAGCCGCCACTTGTGCCGGTCGAGTATCTCATCAGCCCTGGGAATGCAGTCAAAGCACCCGTATATCGGCTCCCTGGCCCCACCGGTGACGAGATATCCCGATGTAATCGCGGCGATCTCCGTCTTCCTCTGCTGCTTCTCAAAGGTATGCAGTTCTTTGAATTGCCATGAGCGGCCCTTCTCCTCGAGGATCGCGCACCAGGTGTAGATCGCGCCGTCGGAGTAGATGACTTTTTGCGGCATCGTTGCGAGAACCCGACACACGTTACGGCGATCGGCAAACGCCACGTGTGTCTTTGAGGCGGCCGATACGCTTTGCCACGCGCTGAAGATGAGCAAGGCGCCTAGCAGCAGATACCACAGCCTCATGCTCCTATTTCGCAATTCTACCAGATAGCCTGTGAGGAGCAGGATAAGCGGGTAAATGAAGACATGGCCGTGCCGGATGTTCCTGAATCCGGTTATCCAGAAATCCCCCGCCCGTTGGATATTAAACTGCATCCCCAAGAACACGCAGGCCAACCACCAGAACGCTACAGGAGACGTCTGGATTCCCCAGAACCAACCGGCCACCGCCAGGGCGACCAAAAGGTGCGGATATACGGAGAAGAGAAAATCCCCCCAGCGGTCAGGGAAGAAGAGCAGCTTCACATATGTCCAAAACCACTGAGAGGTCAATCGGTGAGCGGGCCCCTCTGGGCCTACAAGGCCTTGAAACCGTAACTCTGCGTGATAGGGGGCGAATAGATCGCCGGTGAAGAGGTAATACATAGAGAGTGTAGCGCCGAATAGAACCCCAGCGGTCGCAAGGAAGTCGACAAATTGAGACCCAAGGCGCCTCCTGTTGGTCCAGCAAATCAAGGCGATTGCAGGCGCAAGAAACACCGCAGAGATTTTGGCCTGAAATGCCAGCCAGAGACTCACGGCAGCAAGGGTCCACAGTCGGCATTTCCACGCCGCATCCTCCTGCTGGATCGCCCGTAGCACAAGGAGAATGGACAGTGCGGAAAAGAAGGAAAGGGGGATATCGTTGGTGAACATGGTTGACCATGCAAAATCCAACGGATGAACGATGAGGAGGAGCGCCGCAATGACGCCTCCCTGCCGTCCCCACAGGGCCTTCCCGAAGGCGTAGATCAAGCCTATCCCGAGTATCGCGGTCGCGGTGATGGGCAAGATCATTCCCAATTCGGTGAGGCCAAAGATCTTGCAGAACAGGGCGGCGGGGATCAGCCAGGTGATCCGGTAGGCGATGTTATCGCCTGTGACAGTTCTGTTATTCAAGATGAAAGCGATGTTGCCTCGGAAGATTTGGTCGTCTGCGAGCCCGAAGCCGCTGAAGTAGAAAAGTCTCAACCCCAGGCCCAGAGCCATCAGGCCGGCGATCCAGGAAAGGTCGATCCTGTCCAGGAGGGACTTCCGCTGTCGTTGCACTTCGAGGCGTTGACCAGCCATATCAGCCCCGATCTGGGAGACCACGCTTCGCACTGAAACCTCTGCTCTCCTCCATTTGCTCCTTCGACAGGGACATGCGGCTCGCGATGACGCGAAATCCTACCCGCGTGCGGGCTGTATTGTCAATTAAGTTCGGGAATTGGAGCGAACCTGGCACGCTGTAAGGCCCTTCGGGGATTGGGGAAGTTTGGCCATCTACGCGGAGATGACGCCACGGCTTACGGCGAGGGCCCGATGAGGCGCGGCCTGGTGTTCACGCCGCGGTGCCATGCAGTAAGAATACGTTTCATCCCTGCCATTAATTCATCGGGCCTATCTTGAATTCATAAATGGCAAGCAATTTATCAAGTTCTGGGGATTTGGAGAACTCCCGTATTTTCGAAGAGGTTGGCGGATATCCGAAAGTATCTTGAAGCTCTTTCTGGGAAAAGAGCTCATTCGCAAGAAGGATGAACTCTCCTTGCGCATCCTGTCTTTTTCCTAAGCTAGACCGTGGGATCACGATCACGCTTCGAAAGTGTGGATTCACGCTTCCGTCCAGGCTGAGTGCGCAGCGGTAATCTGCTCCTTCCCATGGATCCGAAGGGTATCCAATTATCACGACATTTGTTTGACCATTCATGTTCTGGAGAAGTACCCCCCGTGCTCCTACGATGAAATCAGGCTCTCTTGTCCAATATCTGAGGGCTGGCCAGTCCTTCTGACTGATGACATAGCTGCGTAATGCGACCACAGCGAAACAGACAAGGATTGTACCCACGAGAAAAGGACGGAAAGCCTCCCACTGCCAGAGGCGCTTTAGTCCGAGGCCTGCAATTAAGAAAAGCAGAGGAAGCGAGGAGAAAACGCGTCGAACGCCTGGGTAGGGATGAGCCAAGGCCGATAATACCATACTTCCGAGAAAAGCGAGCAGACACGTCCAGATCCATTTTCTTTCAAAGGTCGAAGGGTGCAACGTCGAGAAGACGAATGACGACGCCACCCCGACCATGAGAAAGCCAACCGTGACGGTGTCAAGGTAGGGAGCGTCTGAATTGAGTGCGAGCCATGAAAGGCTTTCCCAAAATAGGTCCTTCAACACCACCATGATGTTTTGGCCGACTTGGCCAAAGGACAAGAATCCGCCTCCCCATTGTTTCCAGCTAGGATTTTCTGTCACAAGAAAATGTATCCGAAAGGCCAATGCGGCAAAAAATACGAACTCGGTGAAAAAGATTGAGCGAGTTTTCCATGTCCAACCTCGGTGAAAAATCGTGGTGTGGAAGAATATCAAGCAAACTCCGGTCAAAAATGCCGCAGGGTATAGATATAAACCAGCAACCAGCAGGGGTCCCAACAAACCTGCTGTTATCTTCGTGATGGGTCTTGACAGAATCCATAAAATAAGAGCAGTCGGTAGCAGGGAGAAGGTGAGGGAAGTTGCGAGGATCGAATGCACGATGAAAGGTGAGCTTACAAGCATCAATGCTACCACATACCAAGAAACCTTCTTGCCGAAGGGACGGTCCAGAGCCTGATAAAACACCACGACGGAACTGGCAAAGACAAAAATGTTCGTTGCCCTGGCCACCTCCGTGCCAAAGCCAAAGAAGTGGTAAGCGGCTAATCTAATGAAGAACGCGAGGTAATGGGTGTTCCCTCCCCAAAGCGTTTCACCTTGGGAAAGCTGGAAAGGGAGTATGCAACTGTCAAGGTTCTCGTCCAAAAAAAACCGAGGGCCGAACATGAATCGACTTAGCCAGTACCGACTAACAAAACACAAGATGAATAAACCGGACAAGGCTACTATAGGTGAAGTGAGGAAGCGGGATTTCGACGAAATGAAGTGGTTCAGGGAGCGAGAGATATACCCCATCAGGTTTCTTGCGGGCTTAATTAACAACTTCACGCCGCCATCCGCGATCGAACGATCTTACGAATCCTCCCGGGTGGGCTATGTCCGATATGGGCAACCACCTCTTCGTAATCCAGCGCTCCATGAAGGCTCCGATGAGGGCACATCCCCTCTTCCAGCATCACAAGTCGATACAACACAGCAATTGCGCCTTTGAGGTCCGCACAGAGGTCACGTCACGCCCATCGCATGTCGGCTCGCCGATAGCCGTGGTAGAACACAATTCTAAGGAATCGGGTCATCTGATCTCAGGGCGTCGATCATGCATCGGAGTCCCCATCCCACTGGTGCTGCACCCTTGAATAATTTCCTTCCAATTCCCTCAAAATGCGCCTCGGACCTCCTGGCGGGTCTCCTTTGGCGCCTTCTGTCCCCTCGACTTGTCTCGACCATCATCATGTACCCCTCTTCCACTCGTCCGTAAGCCCGCTTTTGTTGATGAGCTCCTCGGCTAGCTCCAAACGCATTAGCAGTTCGCCGATCTTGGCCCGCGCCAAGAGCAGTTCGCGGTCCTCCGCCTCTCCGTGCGCAAGGAGCCCGCGTGCGCCTTGCTCTACGAAGATTCGCTGCCAACGTTCGAGCTCGAGGGCGGGAATCCGACTCTCGCGGGACACCGCCTCAATTGGCTCACCCCGGAGCAAGCGTATCACCAATTCCACCACTTGCTGGGCACTAAACCCTTCGGGGAGTTCGGCAACAGGACCCATGCTGGCAAGACTCTTTTTCTTCAGAGACACGTCCAAAAGGCACTTGCTAATGAATAGCAAGAATAGGGTAGTACTGAGAATCCAGCCGAACCAGAATAGGAGTTGAAGATCAAGTAGAGGCTCGATGATCTGCATAAAGGGGGACCAGATAGAGAGTTCTCGATCGTTGAGAACTTACAATTCGCCTTTGTCTTGTTGGAGGAGTCGGTAGTGAGTGTGCACAGCGTTGCAGAGAAAACGGCCGTCGCCCGAAGAGAATATTCACTATTGCTTGGCTAGGCAAGGTAAATAATGTGGATCTCCAGATCCTAAACAGGTGCCGGACGAAGAGAGCGTAGAAGCCCAGCTCGCTCAGATCCAGCGTTCTAACGTCTTAGCTCTTAGGTGCACGATGTGGGGCTGGAGTGAACCGTAAGGGCGCGAGCAGGTGAAGATTATCGGCGTGGGGGAGTCCAGGCCTGGCCCGTGTACCGTGGAAGCCAGGGGGGATGGGTCACACCCTCCCCATGGAAGCCTTTCCCAGAGTGTGTCTCTCAACATCGCCAGGATGTCCCGCGCCCGGTCACGTTGGGTCTCAGGACCAACCATACAGGTCGAGCGACAACTGCCGCTCGTGGCATGATCCCCAGGTATCCGGACCAGGCGAGTCGCGTCTGCCGGAACATCATCTCCGCGCGCATGTCACTTCCCATGAGACGAGCTAAGCAAGCTCTTAGGACTCGGGGAGGAGCGGCATCGCTGGGGGCAGTGGCTCTCGCAGATTCAGGGTTGCCAGCCAACTGGTGCATGCTCGTCGGTCATGAGCCCCTCGATCTTGAAGCGAAAGAACCGATCGATGAAAAGGGACTCCGGCCCGATTCGGAACCGCTGCCGGATAGCTGCAAACATCGTATCCGGTTCCCTGGCGTCGCTCCCCATCACCCTGCACTGCTGATCGTAGTAGCCTGTCAAGGTCGACGGAGGTGTCGGGCCATCTGGACGCACGCCGTCCAGGAAAGGTCCGAACTCACTGAGGGGGCGGATCGGCAGGCAACAGTAACGACAGGGTTGCTTGCCGAAGATAAGCACGGAACGCACGAATTGCTCGTGGCCAAGCGAGAGGTACAGGCGCTCCAGGACCCCCGTCGGGTTTGTGAAGTTCTCCGCGTAGCAGTCGAAGTTATAGAGGAGGAGGAGTTGCTTGCCCCCTTCCACACGGGTGCGAAGTTCGTGGGACCAGTCGACGGCAGCGAAATCCACCAGTCCCACGCCCTCCCGACTATTCACGTACGGCATCGTGAAGCCATAGCTCATGCGGGGAAATGGGACACGGACGAAGCGGAGCAAATCGGCCCCCTGCCAGAGGCTCCCGAGAAGCAGCAGCCCCACGAGGGCCCACCTCGGCAGCGGAGTAGCCTCCCGGTACATGCACGCGATGCAGACGAGGCAGTAGCCGGCCACCATGATGAAGCGGCGGGGCCGCAGCAGACCGGGTCCATACATGGCGAGCACCACCACCAGCCCGAGCTGGATGAGGAACAAGACGAGCAAGAACCACCGGTCCCGCTTGAAGAAGAAGAAACTGAGGATGCCCACGCTGAAGAGGATCGGCAGGTCAACGGGGTCCATCCGCTTGCCATCCCGGACGAAGAGGCCCTCGGCCATTGCCTGCAGGCCGCGGGCGACGCCGGTGAGGCTCGGCCGCATGGGCTCCCAACCGCCGCCCGCCTGGAACGCGAACGCCTTGATGTTGGCGGTGGGATGGAGGAACAGGACGTCCGCGAGCTGGGCCATCCCGGCCAGCAGCCACACCGCTCGCGCGGAGCGCGGGACGTCCCGCTGCAGGAGGGCGGCAGCGAGAAACACGACGCCCACGGTCTTGCCCAGTTCATAGACGTGCCAGGCGAGCTCATTCGCGACCAGACACCAGAGAAGGGTCAAGACCCACCGTGAGCGGAACCGGCGACTCATCGTGATCCAGAGCGCCAGCGCATGCGGAAGAAACGCGCTGGCCCATGGGTAGCCGGTCACGGCATAGGAGAGCAACATCGGGGAGGCGCCCCAGGCCAGCAGGAGAATGCCGCCGTTCGACAGCGGAAGGTCGGCGGCCCGGAGGATCACCATCAGGGTAATGAAGAAGGACAGGAAGGTGAGGATGTGGACCCAATACTGCCAGGGCCACACGCGCCCGAGATACCCGGGGATCAACGAGAAGGGCGCGCTATATGCCGAGAACGGGAGCCAGTAGTGCCGGTTCTGGTGGAATGTCTCAGTGAGCGCCCCCCAGACGGAGCGCGTAGATGCCAAGAAATGCCCTTGCGTGGGCGCAACCAAGTCCCATCCTGCGATGTATTGCCCCCGATGAATCACCCGCACGAGGAGGGAGCCCGCCACGAACAGCAATCCGAGGAGTAGCAGCCACCGAGTTTCCTTGCGGTCGAGGAGCCTCGGCTCCACTGAGATGGACAAAGCCGCCGGGGCGGCGGTCGCCCGACTCTTTTCCGCCGCACCTTTTGTCATGGCCGTCTCCGGGATGTGCCCACCTCAGCGAGACGCGGCATTGGGAGAAAGGCGAGCGGATCGAGGGACGAAGGTTAGCCCACATCGATCCGCGAGCCCCCCAAGCGTTCGACGACGCAAGCAAGACAGACGAGGGAACGTCATCCCCCTCTTACTGACCTCTTCACCGTTACACCCGGTCGCGTCCCTGACCGCGGCGAGGTTTGGAGCGGTGGCGACTGGCACCGGCGTATGGAGAGTGGAGACTTCGTCCGGCGCCCCGGCCCTCGGGCTGGAAGACCCGTTCGCGATCGTCGTCACGAAGGGGACGACCGAATGATCAGGATTTGTTTTTGGGCGGGAGGCCCAACCATCCGACGACGCCTGCTGTGTCCCAGGAGTGTCCCCAGTATTGACATCCCTCAGGCCAGTGTCAAAGCACAAGCGCGGGCGTTGATCGGGCGAGGGGTTGGGGGAAACATTGCCCGGGCATGCGGAAGCTAGCCGCCGACTCGAGGCAAGATTTCAGCAAATGGCTTGAGGAGTTCGTGGATGAACAAGCCGGAGGCGAGAAATCCGAGGACGAGGGTCACGGCGGCGCCTCGTCTAGCGTCGAGATGGTTGTGGGCCCCGACGGTCAGGGCAGCCAGAATGGCCAGCAACGGCGGAACGAGATTCCACGCGAACCGCTCCTCGTAAAGGCCCGAAAGGGCCAGAAACGGGAAAAAGACACAGAGTGTAATCATGGCCGAAAGCAGATTCAGTCGCTGCTCGCGCAGGATATCCTTGAGCGGCGCTCGGACAGCCACGACGAGGGCAGCCCCCAGAAGCAGAAGCCCCAGTGGAAGCGATGCCGCTTTCCAGCACACCCGCAAGAGGTGAGGAGCGGCCCCCTTTGCACTTTTCCAGAACGCCTCCCAGCCCATAGGGAGGGAATCGGTGATCAAGCCGAACTGGTGATACCGGGTGACCTCGGGGATGTATAGGTCGGTGCCAGTTTTCACTCGGACGAATGCCATCCACCAAAGCGTCGGACCGGCGAAGCAAAGGCTCATGAGCGAAGCATCGACGGCCAGCGTGGGAAGAGACGTGTTCTTCCCTTCGCGAAACCAGCGTATGACGAACGCTAAAAGCATCGCCGGAAGCAGTGGGAGGAACCCTCCGTAGAACAGCGGTAGCAGCCCGGTGACGAGGGCGTAAGCTGCGAGACGCCCCCGGTCTAACGTGCCTGCTGTCCAGATCCACTTGCAGACATACATGCATGCGACCGGCGACAGGATGTTGAACATCTGGGTGTGAGGAGACCAGACGAAGGCTTTCACGATGTGGTTCGCGACTAAGAGAAGGCTCACGATGAGGACCGGAGCGGACAGGCGGTCTCCGGGGAGGAAGAGACGATCGAAAAGGACGAGCGCCGTCAGGAGGGCAGCGAAGTTCAGGAGCACGAGAGCCGGGTAGAACGGGTGCGGTTTGAAGTTGGCGAGCGGGAGCACGCTCGTCAAAGCATACCCCAGCAGCGATCCGCACAGCACGTGAAGCGGCCTGGACTGCAGCCAGCTCTCGCGGGCGAGCAGCAGCCGTGGATGTTGCGCAAAATCCATGTAACGGTACGAGTCGCAGTTGAGAGGGAATCCCGCACGGCCGAACACGCGAACGTTAGCCATGCAGTACTGACCCTGGAGCTGGTCGGGCAGTTGGGGGGAGAACAAGAACATGACTGCGACTGCGAGGACCAGACAGGCCTGGATTCCCAATTTCACGCGGGGCCTCAAGAATCTCGTCATGGCCAGAGGCGCGGGATAGTCCGGCCACGAAAGGCTGCCTCCGCTGTTCGAAAGTCCAGCATGGCGCCGGCGAGCCCCAGCGCCCGCGTATGCGCCAGCGCGGCCTCTGGTTCCAGGGTGCCGCCCGCGGTGACCTCCGCTGCGATGAAGCGCGCAGGGTCGGAGCGGAAGAGAGTCTCGCACAGATCCCGATTCGGGAACATCTTGTAGCCCTTTGAATTGCACGGCGTCACGACCCTGGCAAAGCGGCGAAGGTCCGAACCGAGCACCTCCACGGCGCGGAGCGGGTTGTGGGTGACTAACCCTGCGCCGATGCCGAGGCGCTCTGCCATGGCCGCGACCGCCATGAAGACATCCGCTGCGCCGCCGGCAAGCGCGATCTCGGTCACCTGCGGATGGAGGAAGAGCCGCGTCACGCGGAGGCCCCGAAGGGCGGCGAACTCCATCTCACACACCAGCATCGTGCCGACGGCGAGATCCTGTCGCCGGATGCCCCCCAGGTCGAGCATAGCGCGGAACCCAGTGCGCATCATTTGGGAGGGTGTGAGGCGCATGAAGCGCGCGCGCGCGGCCCCCACCAGGCCGCGGTCGGTGAGATCGCGGATGAACGCGAACATGTTCGGCACGACCGCCCACACCTCGATGTCGCGCCATCGCTGGTAGGCTGCGAGGGCCTCGCGGATCGTGTGGTCGAAGACCGTAAGGACGGCGCGCGCTCCCAGTGAGTAAGCCTTCTCGCAGAGTGCGTGGACCTCGTCGGGGTCGCTGTAGCGAGCCACCGTTTCCAGGCGCTCCCTCCATGATACGTAGTGCTGGCTCTCCGGGGGACGGAGCTCGAGGACCAGGCCGCTCACGCTACCTCTACCGGCGCGCCAGAGGCAGCCGAGGTGTAGATCGCGTCGATCATCCGCTGCGTGTTGCAGGCCTCCTCCAAGGAGCAAAAGGGCAGCGTGCCGGTTCGACACGCCTCGACGAAGGAGTGGAGCTGACGGTAGAAGGCCTCGCCGCCGATGTGGGGGCTCACATCAAAGGCGGTATCGGCGGGCAGGTCGCTCGCGTGGATCTGACTCCACCCCGCGTCGTACCCCCCAGCGGGAGAGAGCAGGTGCAGCAGGATCCGGTCGCGGCAGAGCACAAGCGTGCCTTGACGCCCCTCGATGGTGAGCCCGTAGTCGAGCATCTGCGCGCCTGGCATGCTCCAGGAGGTGTCGAGGAGCCCGGTCACGCCGCTTGCAAAGGTGAGCAGCGCCTGTGCGGAGTCGTCGATCGTGCTTGCGTGAGAGCGCGTGGAAGCTATTGCCCGGCGGATCGGGCCAAAGAACCACCCGAGGATGAAGAGGAGATGCGAGGCCATGTTCGCCACCACCCCGCCTCCCGCCTGTTCCCGCTGGAAGAACCAGCCCCGCTTGGGCCCGAACACCTCGCTCACGTAGGCGTGCGCCGTGAAGCGTAAGAGATCGCCCAGGGCGCCTCGCTTCAGAAGGTCGTGCGCCGCCTGCACGATCGGCAGGTGAGCATAGACATAGCCCGCAGCATGCACCACCTGAGCCTCCGTGGCAAGGCGGAGGATCGCTTCGGCGTCCGTCCGTGTGGTGGCGAGGGGCTTCTCGACGAAGAGGTGGACCCGGCGCGCGAGGCATTCGCGGATCACGGGGAGGTGGGTGTGCGTCGGCGTGCAGACGAAGACGGCCGCCGGGGTGGCGGCGCTGAACAGCGCCTCGACAGTGGGATACAGCGGGGCACGCAGGCCCTGGCTTGCCAGGTGGTCGCTGAGGCGGGTGTTGAGATCCACGAAGCCGACGACCTCGGTCTCGGGGTAGATCGAGAGCAGGTGTCCGTGGATCATCCCCATGCGGCCCGCGCCGATCACGGCGGCTCGGAGGGGTCTGCTATCACTCATGTTGCCTCGGCGAATGTGCGGCGAAGCCCGACGGCGAGCGGCGTCAACGTTGGGTGGAAGTCGCGCATCAGCGCCCTTAGGTCGCAGGGGACGTCGAGCAGCGAGCCGTACACGTTATCGACCGTCAGCGGGGGGTTCGCGAGCAGGCGCTCGAGGAGCCAGGCCAGCGCGAAGCCAACGACCAGCGGGATGTGCACGCGCCGGCAGGGCCGGCCGAGCGCCGCGCAGATCGCGCCGAGAAAGCCGGTATAGGTGATGCGCTCCGGGCCACCCACGTCGTAGGTCCGCCCGCTCACCTCGGGGCGCGCGAGCGTCTGGACGATCAGCTCGACCAGGTCGCCAAGATAGACGGGCCGCAAGTGCCATGTCCCGGGGCCGATGACGGGAATCACGGGAAGCCGGCGGAGGAGGCCCGTAAGCTTCACGAACACCCCACGCGAGCCGGGGCCGTACACGAGGCTTGGCCGGAGGATCGTCACCTCAAGCCCCGAGCTGGAAAACAGAGCGTCCGCGATTCGCTTCGTACGTCCATAGGCGCCACACCGTTTCAGGTAGACGTGCTGCGTGCTGAGGACAACGACGCGCCGGCAACCGGCGGCGCGGCAGGCCTCGATGAGGGCGGTTGCGCCGCCGACGTTCACGCGGTAGGCAAGGGTGGGATCCAGGCGCCCCGCCGAGGTTGCCGCGCCGAGGTGTACGACCGCGTCCGCCCCTTCGACCGCGGCGCGGAGACTCGCAGCGGATGTCAGATCGCCTTGCATGACCTCGGCCGGCGCGGCGAGAGGCGCCGCGGGCGGCCAACGCACGAAGAGGCGCGGAAGGTGGCCGGTCGCGAGGAGCCGTGGGACGAGGGCCGTGCCGATGAAGCCGCCGGCGCCGGTGACAACGACTTTAGACACACGGCACCTGCGGCGGTGGCTCCCCGTTCAGTTGTCGGAGCTGCTCGTCGGCGAAGCAGGCCCAGCGGTTTCCTGGGTAGGTGGTGATGACGTAACGGAACCGGTCCTTGGCCTCGCTCAACCGTCCGAGCTGCCGCAGGCAGAGTCCGACGTGGTAGTGGCTCTCGGCGACCCAGGTGCTGTCGGGGAAGCGGTCGATCACGGTCTGGTAGACTGCGAGCGCGGCGGCGGGGTTGCCGGCGCGAAGCAAGCTCGCGGCCCGGAAGAAGGTGGCATCGGCGGCGGTATTCGACTCGCCGCCTAAAAAGATGGCCCGCTCGAAGTGCCGACGCGATATCGTGTAGTCCCCCTTCTCGAAGGCCTTCCAGCCAAGCTGGTAGTAGTACGAGGGGCCGAGATCGCGGGCTACGTGCAGGGCCGTGGCCGCGAGGATCACGGCCACCATGCCCCTGACGAGGTAAGGCTGTGCGGCCTCGAGCGCGCGGGCTGTCGCCCCCGAGGGCTCGCCGACGGCAAGCGCCCACCGGGCCGGGACGAGGCAGAGCCCTACGCCGACCAGGCTCAGCGCGATCCCCAGCCAATCCACCGCGATGCGGCGGAATGTGAGGCGCACGTGGGGGCCGTCGGGGAAGATAAGCATGAATGCCGGGCTTGCGAGGAAGACGCGGCTCGCCCCTTCGACACGCCAGTTGGGATAGTACGAGACCGCGACCAGGTGGGGGAGTCCGGGGCAGGTGGTCGTGAACTCGATCGCAAGATGATCGACGCGCTCGTCTATCTTGCAGTTCGTCGGGAGGGCCTCGTGCGGCAGGTCCGATGGTGAGCGGCTCAGGAGCGGGAACTTGGCGCGCTCGGCCGGCGGCACATGGCTGGCCGCCACGATCGGCACGTCGAGCGCGGCGTCGGTCGCAAACCAGCGGTGGAAGTCCTTCTTCCAGCGGCCGGTCTCGACAAGCACGGGACGGTAGCGAGGCACGCGCACGTAGTGCCGGTCGGCGTCCTTCAGATGGAAGATGACGTAGGGGGGGCTCGAGAAGATGCGTTCCCACCGCGGATCGTGGTCGAGCGCTGTTGTGACCTCCGGCGTGACGGCGATCATGTCGCTCGCGTTGAGCAACTGCAGGCGAGCGGTTGCGCGCGCCAGGTCGAGCGACGGGTAGCTGTAGCCGGGAATCACCCCGGTCCCCTGCTTCGAGATCTGGGATTGCAGCCAGTAGATGAATGGGGACATGACGGATGTCTGCAGGAGGACGCCCTCGAGGGTGGCCCGTCCCGAGAGCAGCGGAAGGCTCTCAAAGATCCGCATACTGCCGAAGCGATCGTGCAAGGGCGAGTTCTCATAGGCGACGCGCGGGTCGCTGATGCTGCCGCGGACGGCGTCGGCGATCGAGCGCAAAAGCGCGTACGACGGCTTACGCTCCGCCCCTTCATAGTTCCATCGGATCCAGTTCGGGACGAAGGCTGTGCAGGCCTGCACCCAAACGAGGATGGCGAGTGCGACCGGGAACGCTACCAGGAGGGGCATGCGTGTCTCCGGCAGGACGCGGGCGATGACGTCCAGCGCGAGCAGGATCGTGAGGAAATATGCGAAGGGCACGAACCGGATCTCGGGGAGCCCGACCTCTGTGCCGTTGAAGAAGCTCACCACCGCCGCCGCCGCGCCGAATAGGAGATAGCGCGCGGGGCGGTCGGCGGGGCGGGGCCGCGCCGCCATCCAGACCATGTCGAGGGCGGCCAGCGCGACCACCGGCCAGAGAATGCGGGGCAGGATCTCGCGCCAGGACTGGAAGATCCACTTCCAGTTGATCGAGGTCGCGTAGCCCAGCTTGGCGATGAGGGGCAGAAGCCAGAACGCCATGAGGAGCACCGCGCCGCCGTAGACGGCAACGAGGTAGCGAAGGTTGCGGACGAAACGCCTCCGGTCGAACAGGAAAAAAAGGCCCGTCGTCACCGCATTGAGAAACGCGACCGGATGGCAGAGACCGGCAAGGGCAAGGACAGCGGCCCGCGAGCGCCAACCGCGCTGCTCCTCGATGCCGCGGTAGAGCAGTCCTATGAACAGGACCGCGAGGGCGAACCCGAGGCTGTGGGCGAACTCGCCGGCGAGCGTACTGGGGATGTTGCCGCCCCACATCGAGTTGCCCTCGTTAAAGAGGAAGATGAGGCTCGCGACGGCCCCGAGCGCCGGCACAGGCGGCACGTATCCGAGCGCCCGAAGCGCGACCATCGTGGTGAGGGGGAGGAGGAACGTCCCCGCCACCGTGACGAGCTTGAAGGCCACGTTCAGCGGGATCAGCTTCGAGAGCGCGAGGACCGCGAGGGAGGGCGGCAGGAAGTAGAATTGGTAGGGGGCGTAGCCACCCAGATTGCCAAGGTCCCAGCCAAGCGGGTTTCCGGCGGGCAGGAGCACGTCGCGGAGGTGATGGACCGGGCGAAGGAAAGAGGGTGTGTCGCCGCCCGAGACCATCGTGTCGAGCAACAGGAGGGAGGGCCTGAAGTAGTGAAGCAGGAAGGCCCAGGCGAGGCCGAGGAGGCACGCGCTGGCAGCCATCTCGCCCCAGGCAGGGCTGCGCCGCTCAGTCATAGGCGCCGCGCCGCGCCCGCCAGGCGATGCGGAGGGTGTCGATGATCATCCGTGGAGCGTGTCTGGTCAGGCGAACCGACGAATCCTCGTTGTGCACCAGCCTCACCGGCAGCCGGCGAATCCGATACCCTGCCTTCTGCGCCCGGATCATGATCTCGGCCTCGAACGCAAAGCTCGTGACCTCGAGGCGTCCGAAAAGATCCTTCGCCACGGCAGCGCGGTACCCTTTGTACCCGCACTGTATGTCCGGATAGTCGAGGCCGAGTAGGTTGTGGACCATCCAGGTATAGACGACGCTCGATAGGTGCCGCGCCCACGTGACCTCGATGTCAGGGGACGGCTCAAGGTGTTGTCGCTCGCCGATAACGATATCGGTGTCCTCGCGAAGCCAGTCGAGCGTGGTGTCGAGCGGTTCGAGCGAAAAGGGGAGGTCGGAGTCGGTAAAAACGATGTAGCTGCCGCGAGCCCGGAGGACTCCGCTCCGCACCGCCCCCCCTTTGCCAAGGTTCCGCTGGTGACGGATCAGCATCGTCCCGGAGGGCAGGTCGCCGGCCGCGACACCCTGGCCGGGCGGGCTCCCGTCGTCCACGACGATCAGCTCTGCCTGCTCGAAGAACCGCGATCGCAAAAACTCCATCGCGGCGGCGGCGGCCCGTCCAGTGCGCGCGCGCTGGCAATAGGTTGGGATGATAAGGGAGACAGTGAGCGGGTCTTTCGACACGGTCTCGTGGGACCGCAGTCAACCACGCCTTCCTGCGGCGCGCCCAGCCACGGTTGCCCAGCGAACGGACCTCGGATAACGTGAAACGCTTCCGCCTGAGAGGAGGGAATCAGCCAGGAGCCTCGATTCCTTTCTGCAAGCCCCCTCGAAGGAGCGAGCTGGGGCGCGAAAGGGACCGACACGCCCTTACTCTCCGATTCACGGATGCTAGCCGGAGCAGGCCATGTGCGTCAAGGCAAAAATGGAGTGCTCTTGGACTCTTACCATGAGAGGGGGACGAGCCGCGAGCCACTTACTTGACGGGTTTGCCGGGCGGAGGCTGGCCGTATCGCTTTCTGACAGGAAGAACAAATGCCTCAATCACGAGCCACAAGAGGCCGAGCGCCGTGGCTGCGCGTCCGACGTAGTCGGGCCAGCGGTTGCCAAACACGAGCCGGACCTGCCGCGCCCTGGGATAGACCAGCATGAACGCCGGGGAGACTAAGTACACCCGATCGGCCCCCTCGACGAACCACTTGGGGTGGTAAGAGACCTTGATCAGATGCGGCCGCCCCGGACAATCGGTCTCGAATCGGACCTCCTCATTTCCCAGCGCATCTCTTACCTGGCACTCCGACGGAAAGGCCTGCTTCACCGGCCCCTCGTCGAGACCACGGAACGGCACCGTTTCTGGGGGCGTCGGTTCGCCCCGCCGCAGAAAGAGGAGCGGGACAGATAGCCAGTCGGGCTTCTGAAACCAGTCGTAGGCCAGGCGCTTCCAGTCGGCATCCTTTACCAGAGCCGGCCTGTTCGGAATGGGCACGACGTAGTGGCCGCTCCCCTGGCGCACCTCGAAGAGCTTGTATGGCCCGACCTCGCCCTCCTCGCGGTAACCTGGGTTTGATGCCAGGTCGGCCTTGACCTTTTCGCTGACGGCGATCACCTCCTTGACGTTGAAGAGCTCGAGGTGGGCGAGGGCCCGCGTCGGGTCAAAGGTCGTGCAGCGATAGGGCAAGAAGGGGCAGGAGGGGGTCTCCGTCAGTTCGGATTGGATGTAGGCGATGAACGGTGCGCTCGGTGAGGCCTGCAGGTATACCCCTTCGAGAGTGGGCCGCCCCGAGAACAGTGGCAGCGCCTCGAATGCCTTGATCGTGCCTGCCTGGTCGTGCAGGGGAGAATGTTCGTACGCGACTCGCGGGCTCTGGGGGCCACCGGCAAGGCCAATCGAGGTGACGACACTATAGTATCGCCACCAGGGCTTGTTCTCCATCCCCTCGTAGTTCCAGCGGATCCAGTCTGGGATGAACGATTGCTGGGGCACGATCCAGGCGATCGCCATTATTGCGACCACTGGAGGCGCCCAGGCGCGCAACGATTGGGGTAGCCGCATGAGGACGCGCCCAAGTCCGACCGCGGCCAGCAGCGTGAGGAAGGACTGCGCAAAGGCCAAAAATCTGACGTCCACCAGGTTGAGCCGTGGGGCGACGAAATAGAAGAGCGCCGAGAAGACGACGGGGAAGGTCAGGTAGTGGACCCATCCGAGCCACTCCTTCTCGCCCTGTCTCTGCCGCAACGCCCAAGCGACCGCGGCTGCCGCCATCGCCACCGTGGGCCACAGCACAAGTGGGAAGATCTCAAAGATGGATGCAAATACCCAGCTAATGATGAACCCGGTCGTGTAGGAGATGTAGGCGAGGAGAGGCACCAGCCAGAAACCGAGGAGCAGGCCGCCGATCGCATACACACGCATCAGATACGCAAGCGCGGCTCGAAAGTCCGACTCAACGGCCAGGAAGTACAGCCCGAGCGCCGCCGCGATCACCAGCCCCTGCCCATGCGCCAATCCGACAAGGGCGAAAAGGATCGCGCACCGTGCGACATTCCTCTTAGTGTGGAGACCCCGGTAGAGCGCGCCCACAAACAGCACCAGTAATGCGAGGGAGAGGCTGTGTGCGAACTCGCCGGCCAGCGTGCTGGGAATATTGCCGCCCCACATACTGTTCCCTGTGTTGAACAGGAACGGAAGCGTCAGGATTGCGCCCAGCGCAGGGATAGGGAATGGGCAACCGATCCAGCGGAGCGCGGCGAGCGAGGCCATCGGCAGGCCAAGCGTCCCGGCGACCGTTCCCAGCTTGAAGGCGACAGGGAACGGGACGACAAGGCTGAGGCTGGCGATCAGGAGGAAAGCGAGCGGGAAGTAGAAGAGAAAGATTGGGTAGCCTGCGAAATTACCCGGCATCCAGCCGACGATCTTCCCATTGGGGAGGAGATAATCCCGCAAATACCTCGCCGCTACATAATGCGAGAGCGTGTCTCCGCCCGCTGTAATGGTGGGATTCAGGAGGAGGGAAGGCTTGAGGTACCAGAGGAGGAGAGCGTACGTGAGCAGGAGAGCAGTCAGTGAGCTGGCCAGTTCGATCCTGGCCCTCCGACTCGCTAGCGGGGCTTCTTCCCCGTCAGTTCGGACTGCGTGCGGGCTCGAGCTCGACGAGAAGATCGATGCCCTCCATAAAGAAAAAACGGGGCAAGCGCCCCGTTTTTTCTTGATCGAGAAAATTCAGTACTTCGAAACTACCGACTACCGGAGAGATCTGCGGGCCTGCAGCATCCAGGCGATGGACCCCATAAGGGCGAGCCCCAGGATGATCATACCCCAGTTCCCGGCGGTTGGGATCTTCTTCGGTGTTGAAGTTGTCGTCGTGCTCGAGGTGGTCGTCGTCGTGCTCGAGGTCGTGGTCGAGCTCGAGGTGGACGTCGAGGTCGAGGTGGACGTCGAGGTCGACGATGTGGTCGTGGTTGTTAAGAATACTGAGTCGTTATCCTGCTTTGCTGCCGTTGCGCAGGCGAAGTTACCGTTGGTGCCCGAACATCCTGCGTCGCTGCCGCCGAGGAACCCAGCAACTGCACCGGCTCCACTCAAGGTCGTCCCCGGCAGGAGAAGCGACGAGCTATTGAGGACGAGGACCAAACAATTTCCGATGCTCATACTGAAACCATCAGCGGGGAGGGCGGCACCCTTGGCGACAGACGTCGTTGGACCAGCAGAAAACGCGTACCGATTCCCTGAAGCAACCGCACTGGGCACACCGCCTCCCCCTGTGCTGAGGGTGTTGGTGAGGAGAGGATCGGTGAAACCATCGATAGCGCCATCCCCACCGAGACCGGCGATAGTCCATTTGCCGTTGCCTGAGTTAGCGGCTGGGTCAAAGGTTCCCGGCAGGGTGCAACTGCCGATAACCCCTGTATGCTTTACGCTGGCGCCACTAAATAGCGGGCTGATTGAGACATCTGCCTGGAGTGGGTTACCCTGGACCGATGTCGTTGAACCGCTGACACCGCTGGTGCTGGCGCCCAGGCCGACCGTGCTCACGCGGGCCGGCTCGCCAACTGCGCCGTCACCTCTGAAGGCAAAATAGCCAGTCCCATTGTTTGACATGAAAAAGTTGGACTGGAACCCTGCCTCGCTTATCGGAACCAAAGCCCACCCCACAAGGAAAATGGGGACTACTAGTAGGGAAAGCAGAAGCTTCTTACGGAACGGCAAGTGTGTTCCAAAACTCATTTTTGCTCCTCCTCGCCCCATTCAGGGGGGGCTTCACCCCGTCTGTCGAGTCAATCCTCGCGAAATAGATCAGAAATAGCTCAGACCCTATGCTCTATCAGCGCTGAAATACGGCCAAGACGTTTCCGACCTCTCACCTCCCTTTGCCCCCCCTTGGACTCTGGAAGCCAGCTATGACGCTATAAGCTGCAGTCTCATATGCTAAGAGTTCGCCTACAGGTATCATGCCTTCGGTTCTTCTGTCAAGTGTTTTTTCAACTTCTGACTGTTTGCTTTACACGCCTGACACGAGTGTACTAGGATGTTGATTGTCTGAGAGCTATCGTCGAGAGGTGTGAGAAACGTTTTGTCCGCCTCTGGATCATTCTCCAAAGGATCACCATGACATTGAACGTCGCCCATCGGGGGGCGTCGGCCCTCGCGCCGGAGAACACGATGGCCGCCTTTGACAAGGCGCTCGAGTTGGGAGCCGATGCCCTGGAACTGGACCTTCACGTGAGTCGGGATGGGAAGCTGGTCGTGATTCACGATGACACGCTTGATCGCACCACCGACGGCCATGGCCCAGTCCACGAGCGGAGCCTCGAGGAACTCAAGCGGCTGGACGCCGGCCGCTGGTTCGGAGAGGGCTTTGCTGGCCAGCGAATCCCGGTGCTCGAGGAGGTGCTCGATCGGTACGCTGGAAGGGCTCCGCTTGCGCTAGAGGTCAAAGCCGGCTCGGCCTTCTTTCCCGGCATCGAGGAGAAGGTGGTCTCGGCGTTGCGACGGCGCTCGGCAATCGGGCAAACGGTCGTTGCCTCCTTCGACCATTATGCGCTGCAACGAGTGAAGGAGATCGAGCCGACTCTCCGGACCGCCGCGCTCCTGGTCGGACGGCCTGTCTCCGTTTCGGCGATCGCCGGCCCCGTCAGCGCAGATGCCATAGCACTGGAAGCCTCCCTCGTCACGAAGACCGAGGTGGAAGCCTGTCGCGCCGCCGGCATCCAGCTCGTTGTCTGGGTGGTCAACGAGCCTGCTCTGATGCGCCATTTCATCGGGCTCGGGGTGGACGGGATCATCACCGACCGTCCCGACCTTCTGCGCATGGCCCTGGACCAGAACCGGTAATTTGGCCTACTGCGTGAACCTCATCCGGCCCTTTCTGCTCACCTTCATCCCGCTTTTTGTGGCGATCGACGCCTTCGGTATCCTTCCGATCTCTATCTCTTTGACGGCGAGCCTGTCCGAGCAGGAGCGGGACCGGACCTTCCGGCAGGCGATCTTTGCGGCTGGCCTCATCGGGGCCGGTTTCATGCTGCTTGGCAACGCGATCTTCCGCTACCTCGGCATCACCGAGGCGGATTTCCAGATCGCCGGTGGGGCCATGCTGTTCTGTCTTTCCCTCACAGATCTCCTCTTCGAGGATCGGACCCGACGGTTTCCATCCCACGCGCTGGGCGTGGTTCCGCTAGCGATGCCACTGATCGTCGGACCGGCAGTCCTGACCACCTCGATTGTCCTCTTGAATAGCCACGGCTTCTGGCTCACCCTAACGGCTTTCCTGATCAACCTCGGGATCGTCTGGGCGACTCTCTGGGCCTCCGAGTGGATCATGGCGATGGTGGGCAGTGGAACCCTCAACGTTATCGCGAAGGTCGTGAACCTCCTCCTGGCGGCGATCGGCGTGATGATGGTCCGGCTTGGTCTCCAGACGGTTCTCGGCCATCCATGAGTCAATGCCACAGCGTTTCCGCCCATTGTCGTTTGCGCTGTCTTGCTGCCGACCATCGATGGTACGATCAGCCCAGCGTCGAGAAAGTCACCCTCTTCAGACGGGTGTCAGCCGTGCAAGCGGATGGATTGCCATGACCTTTGGCCCGGCCCCGATCGACCCTGGGCGGACGTATTGGCCCTTTATTCTACTGATCGCGGCGATTGTGGCTGTGATGGTCGGGGCGCTCCTAGTCTTCTTCGGATGATGTTGCCGGCGGATAGTGTCCCGGCGAAGTCTGAGCAGTTCGCCCGGATTTCTTCCATGGCCCAGCATCTGGAACCCTGTCGGCACCTGGGTCGAATGGGCCCCTCGACCTGGATTTTCTGATTGCCAAGCCGCGAGGCTTTACGATATGCTCTGCTTCCGCTGCTTCGCCCTGAAGGGCGATCGAACTGTCCTCCGCTAGTGCCGTTCCAACTGTTTCGGACAAATAGTGCCGGCATGCAGAGGTTGATTGACTTGCCCACACAACATCGTATCGTGGTATCGTGAGGCCAACCGGCTTGAACGGCACGAGTCGATTGAAGAATCCGATTATCGGAACGGCGATTGCGAAGAGTCGGTGTCCTGGCCGCCGGCCCCCTGGGCAGAAAGACGGGCCATAGTCACCACCCCTGTCGTCAGAAAGGGACGATGTGGCGGCAGTGAGTGAGGAATGAAGAGCACGTATGTGACAACGAATCAGGACTTCGACCGACCCTGGTTCGCCCACTACGACCAGTGGATTCCTAGAACCCTCGAGTACCCCGAGGTCACACTCCAGCACTTCCTCTCGATTTCTGCTAAAAACTGCCCGGATCGTGACGCGATCATCTTCTACGGCGGCAGGCTCACCTACCGTGAGCTGGATCGGGTCGTGGACCGCTTTGCCGCGGCCCTTGCCGAGCGTGGCCTCGCGAAAGGTGACCGGGTGTCGCTCTTCCTCCCGAACTGTCCCCAGATGGTGATCGCCTACTACGGCACGCTTCGCGCCGGCGGCGTCGTCGTCTCCACCAGCCCCCTCTATTCTGCGAAGGAGCTGGAGCACCAATTGAACGACTCCGGTTCACAGACCATCGTCGTGCTGTCCAAGCTGTATCCACTCGCCAAAGAAGTGGCCTCGAGGACCGGGCTCAAGCGAATCATCATCACCAACATCAAGGAGTACTTCCCGCCACTGCTGCGGGGGCTCTTCACGGTCCTCAAGGAGAAAAAGGAGGGGCACCGGATTCGGGTGGAGCGAAGCCCGGGGACGGAGCTGTTCTCGGAGATGCTGGCTTCCATAGCGGCGAAGCCTCCCACCGTCGAAGTCCGCCCCGATGACCCTGCCCTTCTCCAGTACACCGGAGGGACCACAGGCGTGGCCAAGGGGGCGGTCCTGACCCACAGGAATCTGGTGGCCAACACTCTCCAGACCGGCGCATGGCTGGTGAAAGAGCAAGGGGGGACGGAGGTCTTCCTGGGCGCGGTCCCGTTTTTCCATGTGTACGGGATGACCGTGGTGATGAACCTCTGCATCTCGCTGGGTCAGACCATGGTTCTCCTGCCGCAATTCAAGGTGAAGCAGGTCCTGAAGGCGATCGCCAAGTACCGTCCCACCCTTTTTCCTGGTGTCCCGACGATGTATGTGGCGATCAATAATTACCCGAAGGCGGCGAAGTACGACCTCCACTCGATCAAGGCCTGCCTGAGCGGGGCTGCGCCGCTGCCGGTGGAGGTACAGACAAAATTCGAGGCCTTAACAGGCGCCCGCCTGGTGGAAGGGTACGGCCTGACAGAAGCCTCTCCGGTCACGCACGCGAACCCGCTCTATGGCGCCAGGAAGATCGGGAAGATCGGCCTTCCGCTGCCCGACACCGATGCGCGGATCGTCGACCTGGAGACTGGCCAGCGGACGCTTCCGCCAGGGGAAATCGGCGAGGTGGTGGTCAAGGGCCCCCAAGTGATGTCGGGGTACTGGAATCGGTCGGACGAGACCGCAATAGTGCTGAAGGACGGATGGTTATACACCGGCGACATCGGCTACATGGACGAACAGGGGTACTTCAGCATTGTGGACAGGAAGAAGGAAATGATCATCGTGGGTGGCTTCAACGTCTATCCCCGTGAAGTTGAAGAACCCCTCTATGAGCACCCGAAGGTCCGGGAGGTGGTGGCGGTTGGCCTGCCTGATCCTTACATGGGAGAGACGGTGAAGGCGTATGTCGTCCTGAAAGAGGGGCAGTCGGCCGCCGAACAGGAGATCATCGACTTCTGCAAGGAGAGAATGGCCAAGTACAAGGTGCCCACCCAGGTGGAGTTCCGGAAGGAGCTTCCGAAGACACTCGTTGGCAAGGTGCTCCGGCGTGCCCTGCGCGAGGAGGAACTGGCCAGGAGGAGGGAACACAATGCCCGATGAGCACAGTTCCCTTCGTGGCCGTTCTGCGGAGGGATGCCCCTTCATTCCTCCACCCCCAGGTGGAGGAGGTTATGGCCAGCCATGCGATATGGGGCCTGGCAAGCTTCACCTGGGGCTGACCGAACTGGACGCGCAGAGACGCCGCCCGGAAGGATACTGTGCGGAGCGTGAATGAGGCGACACTCGAGCCCAGGCCGCACAGTCCGGGCGAGAGTCCGATGAGGGGCGGGCGGACGTGTCATCTATTATTTCCCGCTCCGCTTAGTAACATCGACCACGGCGCCTCTGCGCCTTCCTACCTGCAGGGCCTGCCGACTGGCGACATGTAGCCTGATCTCTTCCGCACCGGCCAGGGTCTAAACTCTCTCCCGAGAGGAGTCGGCCCCGGATTCCGGAGTGGGGCGGCGACGTATTGGCATCCGCGATCAGGGCTCACGGGCCTCCAGGCAACCTAGTCCCAGCCTTATGCCCCCAAGCGTTCAGAATTGATACGAATCGGTGGCTCGGATCGAGAGACGGAAGGGGATCGGTAAGGTCGGTGCCGCGCCCCCCAGCGAAGGGTACTGCTTCGCTCGAGGAAAGAGAAAACGTTACGCGAGGTTGCAACGCCCTGTTATAATGACAGCTCACGCCGCTGAAGCCACCGCAATCGGTCGCCAGGTCGATGAGGGGGACCGGGATGACGGGCAGTCGAGACACGTCGTTGACGGAAAGTCCATCGGTTCATGAGATCTCCGAGCGGCCTCTGTCTTCTGAGGCGGTTCGAGCCCTTGTGGCCGACCCTGGCATCGTGCCCGATCTCTGATGCGGGACGCACCGCCGCCAATCAGGAACCTCGAGCTGCGCGACCGGCTGAGCGAGCTGTTAGGCGAGGCACTCTGCAAGCCGGAGCGGGCAGCGCCTCTGTATGCGCTTCGCTCGGTTGTTCGCCTCGCCCGGGCGCAAGGGCACGTAGAGGTTCCGTTCGGCGCCCTCCTTGGCGCAGTCGAGGGTGCCTTCCGCGAGGTCAAGGTTCAGGCATCTGCGGAGGAATCCATCGAGGAGCTGATCGATTCGAAGCTCTTTCAGGCCCATGGGACCCGCAGTGGCCAGCGCTGGGTGGCGCTGGGTGAGGAACTACAGAGAGAGCTTCCCGCTGCGACGTCGAGGGCTGAGGCCTACTGTCGTGCCCTGGAGATGCTGTCTCGGCGCCAGATTCGACCGGCGGGCGAGGTGGAGCGAGCAATCGAGGAGGCAACCTGCCTCTTCAATGAAGGACTTTTCTTCGAGGTGCACGAGATCCTAGAAGCTGTCTGGCTCAAGCAGGGGGAGCAGACGCGGCCGTTGTTACAGGGGTTGATACAGATAGCGGTCGCTTTCCACCATCTGGAGAACAGGAACCTCAAAGGCGCCCTGAGCCTCCTGAGGGAAGGTTTGGCGAAAGTCAAGGACTACCGCCCGGCCAGCTTCGGACTGGAACTGGATCAGTTTCTTCAGCAGGTGGAGGCCTGTTACCGGTCAATCGATTCCCTCCGGAGCGAAACCTTCGAGAAATTCGATCGAAGGATGATCCCTGTCATGCGACTCTTGGAGTGAATCGCTGGACGATCTGATGACGACCAAGATCCTCTCATGTCGCGCCTGCGGGTTGGTGGGCTGCGGCGATCGTTGCCCGAAGTGGGAAGCCGATCGGCCGACCGGTCCCCAGCTTAGGAATTCGAAAAGTTGAACGGCGCGAGCGATCACACAGTGATAAAGCTGAACGCCCCGCGCCTTCCCCAGGCGGTGGTGTGCGGCCCGCGGCGCATCCCGGCGAGACCTGATCGATGAGGTTGCGAAAGCTCATCGCGCGCACGGTCCTTGCGCACCCGTGGATCACGTTGATCTCAGCGCTTCTCCTGACCCTCCTGTCGGTGTACGTGACGGTTCAACGATTGAGCTTCACCTCCACGCGCTCCGCCCTGGCCCCCCTCAAGGGGAGGCTCGCCCAGCTTCAGGAAGAATACCGCCAGGCGTTTGGCGACCGCGATCGGGCGATCATCGTGATCCAGTCCGACGATCAGGATCGAGCGAAGCGCTTTGCCGCCGCCCTCGCCCGGCGGCTCAGAGCTCAGGTCCCTGGGGTCGAAGAGGTGCTCGAGCGCTTCGACCTGAAGGCGTTGGAGGATCACTTCCTCCTCTACCTCTCCCCGCAAGAGCTGGTTGACCTGAAAGGCAAGCTGCAGGAGCATCGGGCGCTTCTGGAAGAGCTCTCTGCCGAACCCGGGCTCAACCGCTTGTTCCACCTCATCCAGAGAGAGATCAGCAAGGCCCTGGTCGGCCACCTGTTCACCGGCTTCTTGGAGGAGAGCGATGGGGAGGAGCAGCGCCCAGTTGACCTCGCGCCGCTTGTCGTCCTGCTGGAACAGCTCAAGGCTTGGACGGAGGGCCCGCGCGTCTACGCCTCTCCATGGAGCCGGTTCTTCACCGACATTGACGAGAACGATGACCGGGATGGTTACCTGTGGTCCGAAGACAAGCGATTCCTCTTTGTCCTGGCCACCGTGAAAGGGGATGCCGAGAGCTTTATCAGATTCCAGCGGCCGATCGAGGGGATCCGCAAGGAGATCCGAACGCTGCAACAGCAGTATCCCGGGATCAAGGCCGGCGTGACGGGAGATCCGGCCCTGGAGTACGATGAGGTGAACGCTGCCCAGCGAGACAGCGGTCTGGCTACCGTCATCTCGCTCGTCGGGGTCGCCCTGCTGGTGGTGGTGGTGTTCCGGGGCATACTCCGTCCACTGATGGGCCTTATCGCGTTGATCATGGGCGTGTGCTGGGCCTTCGGGTTCGCCGCGATCACGGTCGGCCACCTGAACATGCTCTCGGTGGTGCTGGCGCCGATGCTGATCGGGATCGGGATGGACTACGGGATCCACCTCTTGGCACGGTACGAGGAGGAGCGGGGCCAAGGCTATTCCATCCGAGAGGCGCTAGAGCGGGCCTTCGAGGGGGCCGGTCCTGGCATCCTTCAGGCCGCTGTGATAACGTCCGTGGCCCTCTTCACCCTTTTGCTCACGAAGATCAGCGCTCTGCGGGAGCTGGGCTTCATCACTGGCAGCGGCCTGCTGTTGACGCTGGTCTCGACCTTCGCCGTCCTGCCGCCGCTGCTATTGCTCTGGGACAGACGGAAGGCTGTCGTGGCCGTCGTGCCGCCGTCCCTCTCGCTTCGGCCTCCAGCCTTCCTGGAAGCCTGCTACCGGCGGCCGCGGACGGTCCTCGCGCTTTCGGGGCTCGCCACCGTGGTCGCCCTGTATGCGTTGACCGAGGTCGGATTCGATGGAAATGTCCTCCGTCTGCAAGCCGAGGGGACCGAGTCGGTGACTTGGGAACTGAAGATCATTAAGAACTCCGAGCGTTCCACCTCGTATGGAGTGATCCTGGCTCGGACATTGGAAGAGGTCAGGGAGAAGACGCTCGCCCTCGAGTCTCTTCCCACAATCAGCAAGGTGGAGAGCATCGCCACCGTCATGCCGGAGGATCAGGAACGCAAACTTCCGCTCCTCCGCGAGCTCAAGCCTGTTCTGGAAGGTGTAAGCCTGGAGGTGGCCCCTCCCGCGCCGGTTGACCTCGAGGGACTCCTGGATACGCTGAGCCGGATCAAGGCGAAGATGCTCACGCCGGAGGAAATTGAGAAATGGGATCGGAAAGACACGCCGCCCCTTGAGATGATGGGGCGAGTCAGGCGCCTTATCGAAGAGTTTCAGATGCTTCTCGCGCGACACGACCCCGAAGAGGTCCGCCGCAGGCTCTCCACCTATCAGGGCGAGTTGGTGCATGACTTCCATGACAAGGTGGCGCTCCTTGCCAGGGCGGTGGCGTCAGGGCCGGTGGTGATGGAGGACCTGCCGCGCGATCTGAAAAAGCAATTCATCGGCCGGGACGGGTCGTACCTAGTACGCGTCTTCTCGCGCCAGAGTCCGTGGGAAGTCGCCTCCCAGGCGGCGTTCGTCGCTGACCTGCGAAGGGTTGATCCGGACGCCATCGGCGACCCGGTTGAGGGGCACGAAGTCATCGCGACGATGAAGCGGGGGTACCAGCAGGTCGGGATCTACGCCCTGGTCGGGGTCGCGATCCTCATCCTGTTGAACTTCCGCGACCTGCGGTACTTCCTTCTGGCAAAGGTCCCGCTGCTGGTTGGCGCCGTCTGGACCGCTGGCTTGATGCTGGTCTTCCGGGTGAAGTTTAATCTTGCCAACCTCATTATCATCCCGCTGATCGTCGCGCCCGGCGTGGAGAACGGGCTCCTGATCGTTCACCGCTACCGTGAGGAAGCGGAGTCCGCCGTCCTTCCAAGGAGCATCGGAAAGGGCGTGACCCTCTCTTCGCTGACGACGATGGTTGGCTTCGGGAGCCTGATGGTCGCTCATCACCGCGGGGCTTTCAGCATCGGCCTCTTGGTGACGCTTGGGGTGGGCAGCGTGCTGGCCGTCTCCCTGACCCTCCTGCCTGCCCTGCTCACACTCGCCGCCAAACGGCCGTCAGGGATGAAGGAAAAAACGGGTGCCAGGTCCGAAGGAGAATTCCGACATGATGCGTCGAGCTAGGTTGGTTGCACGAAAGGGAGTGATGGCTGGAGGGATTGCTCTGCTGTGGGTAGCCTTCGCAGCATCGGTCCAGGCGGGGGAGACGACCGATCGGGTGAAGGGCGAGCTGGACCGGGTCAGCGCCGTTGTGAAGGACCCGGCCCTGCGGGGGGCGGCAAAGGAGGAAGAACGGAAAGCGAGGGTCAAGGAGATGATCTTTCAGTGGTTCGATGTCGAAGAGATGGCGCGGCGCTCCCTGGCCGGCCATTGGACAAAGCGGTCGGAACAGGAACGTCATGACTTCGTCGACCTCTTCGGGGGCCTGTTCGTGGAATCCTACACGCGGCTTGTGGTCGATCACCTCGCCGATCAGCGAGTTGTCTATCTTTCGGAGGCGGTCGATGGGCAGGTTGCCACGGTCAAGACCAAGTTCCTCTCGAAACGGGATGACCCGACCTTCGTGGACTTCGCCCTCTTCCGGCGAGATGGCACCTGGGCCGCCTACGATGTGGTGATCGACGATATCAGCATCGTCGGGAATTACCGGACTCAGTTCAACAAGATCATTCACACGCAGTCGTATGAGTCTCTCGTCAAGAAGATGCGGCTGAAGCAAGAGTCTGAGGGCTTAGGAACGGCAGGGAAGGGTTCCCGGTAGCGAGGGGCATCTGTCCTGCTTCCGATTTTCGGCGTCCGGTTCCACAATGGCCTGTGCCAGCCGAGCTTACAGGGGATTGCCGGCGCCCGGTCGCGGTCGCCAGCAACTCACGGGAGGTCTTGGAAAAGATGACGATCGAGGATGCGGCGTTAAGACGTGCGATCGAATGGATGAGCGATCGACTCAGGGAAGAACCGGATGCCAACCGTGGGGAGCTGATCGACCAAGCCAGCCGAGAGTTCGGCCTGAGCCCGCTACAGGAAGAGTTCCTCTATCGCCAGTTGGGGAAGCCAGCCTGACGCAAGGGAAATGCCCGCGCGTCCCGACCTTTCCCCGCTGACGGCGTCCCACTGGCGCCAGCAGGCGGGTGAGCGATCGGGTCCCGCCCAACAGACGACCCCCAAAGAAGGGGGCTGAAGGTCTGGCGCCGCCTTCACGACGTGAACCTTTAGCGCATCCAGTCTATCAGCCCGTTTCCCGCAGACGAGTTGCCTTGTTCAGCCTGCCCGCCGCGTGGATCGCACCTCTCGGATGACGTGAATAGGGCGATTGCCGACGGTATGGTAGATGCGGGTGGTGACCTCCCTGCCCTTATGATTCGGGCCTCGAGCGACGCCGCGATGGATCCGATTGGTGACGTTCCCGTTCGGGGTCGGGAATGTCACCGTGGCTTCGCGCCGACGTCATTCTCAGGCTATCAGTGCCGTTCCAGTTTTTTCGGACAAACAAGGACGCGATGCAGAGGCCGATTGAGTTACCCACACATCATCTGTCGTGAGGCCAAATAGTTGGGACGGCACTAGTACAGGAGCATGTCGTGGGCGCGGGCGGGACCGCCCTGGAAGTCCATGAAGCTGACGTTGAAGAAGGGATCCAGCTTGATCCTGCCGTCTGGCCCGATGTGCGCGAGGCGAACCCAGAATCGGTCCGCCTGGTCCATGGTGCTGAGAAGTGAGTTAGAGATGTACATCCGCTTGCCATCGGCGGTGACGTGCATCATATTGGGCTGAACGCCCGGCACCAGCGTGTCGTGGAGCTTGGGCTTCTCCGGATTGCTCACGTCCCAGACCTGGATCTCGTTCTTCAGGAAGCAGCTCACGTAAAGGTACCTGTCGTCCGGGGACTGTCGAAGATCGGCGGGCAGGCACCCTTTTCCCAGGTCCGCTGCCTTCTTGGTGGCGAATTTCCCGTTCGTCCGCTTGAACATCCAGAGGCTGTCGTCCAGGGCCACGTTGGTGAAGCCGTAGGCCGCTTTGGGCTTCAGCGACCACCGGACCTCCAGCGGGACCGGCCCGGTTTGGAGCGTCTGGAGGAGTTTCCGCTCCTTGAAGTCCCAGACCAGCAATGTGTTGCCGCCGTCCTTCATGTCCCACTGGCTGAGCGGTTTGGAGTAGTTCCTGTACGGGACAAAGCTGGATGTCACCATCAGGTTCAGGTCCGGCTTGATCGCTAGATCATAGGCGTAGGGGGCGGATTCCGGGTTCGGGATCGTCCGGATCAGTTGCCCGTCGTTCGTGAACTCGGCCATTCCCCCCGGCAGCCCTCCGTCGGCCTTGGAGAGGAAGCTGATCAACATCCTGCCGGGGAGGGCATAGTGCGTGTGAGGGCTCATCATCCCGGTCGTCTTGCCCAGGTCGTCCAGGACCTTGATGATCCTGGGTCGCGCCGGATCGCTCGCGACATCGAAGATGAAGATCCTGTTGCTGAACAGGGTGCCTGCCCAGATCCTGGCCCGGTCGTCGGTGAAGCCCATGTGGTGCGGCTCGTTCCCCTTCGACCCGATGTCGATGGTGGTCAGGATCTTGCCGTACGTGGGCGAGGCGAGATTCACGTCGATCACCGCCAGAAAGTCATTGTCCTTGGCGTCGGCGTCAACCGACCAGACATACAGGTACCTCTCCTGTCCGGTCCGCTGCTTCACATAGGGGGAAAGGCAGACCTCTCCGAGGGCCGGGGAGGTGGCTCCCGACATGAGCACGGCGCTGAGCGCGACCCACATCAACCGTCCCGTCATGGCGTATCGCTTCATGACATCTCCCTTCCTTTGAGCTTTCTTAAGCGTTCTCCATCTTGTTCGTGATCACAGTGTTGGTGATGGTCGACGGCCCGTGCCTGGCCCGTCGGGCGCGGCCGCTCGGCAGGGCAACTCTCTCGCGCGACATGGTGCCGCATGTCTTGATCTCTCAGAGGTGTTCCATGAAGCCGGCGATTTCGTCGATCTTCACACCACGGACGGCGATCTGGGGAGCGTGGATTACCTCGTCTGCGGCCCAGACCAGCGTTCCCTTCACCTCTTTGCCGATTCCGACGATATTCGACAGGATGGTGTGGATATTGCCGCTGATCCGGACGGTGTTCGGTTTCAGCGGCGCGGCGACCCGTCCATCTCTGATGATGTACGAGTCGCCGACCACCGTGCACGTGAAGTCGCCGGCCCGGAGCCCGTTGATCGGGTAGGTGTACCAGATCCGGCCGATCAGAAGGCCGTCTTTCACCGTGGCGATCAGCTCGTCGAGGCTGTGCTCGCCTCCTTCGACGATCGCATTGGTCGCGGCGATCCCGGGTTGGGCGCTGAACTGGCGCCCGCCTCCCGGTCCGAACCGGAAGCCGTTCCGGGGGACGATCCCCTTCATGTGGCGACCGGGGTCCGCCCCCAGCTTCTCTTGGGATTTGGGGTCTTTCAAGATCCGCTGCTGTTCGTAGTGGTTGCTGAGCAGGCCGACCAGCTTCCCGCGCTGGATCAGCCGCGTCTTGCCGGTCGGCAGCCCCTCGCACGTGATCCCTTTGCTGCCCATCAGATCGCGCTGGGCGCCGTGGTCATACAGGGTAAACTGCCTGGACGCAACCTTCTTGCCCAGCCTCCCGATGAAGGTGGAGCTGTCGCTGTAAAAGGCGCTGAGGGTGAGGGAGGGGAGGATGATGTTGTTCAGGAGGTCAGCCACAGGCTGTCTCTCGAAGATGACCGTGTATTCGCCGCTCTTAATCCGCTCGCCGCCGATCGCCGCGATGGCGTTTCGCGCGGCTTCAACGCCGGCTTCGTCGGTGAACCCCTCCAGCCGTGTGCCGGTGGTACAGCCGGTCCCCTTGGAGGCCTTGGCCTCGACCATGGCGGTGACGAAAGACATGATCAGGGTCGATTCATCGGTCTGGACCTCTGGCAGAGCGCTTGAGGCGATGGCGATCCGCTCCTGCAGGATCGTCACGTCGCCACCAAGGATCAGGCCCAGGTCCTTGACCCGCTCCTGCCCGCCGGCCAGCTCGGCCAGCCGGGGCGAGGCCATGAAGGTGTGCAGCCCCCCGCGCAGCACCTTCCAGCCGGCCTCGACCAGCCCGTCGTCCCTGATCTTCATCAGTTTCGGGTCGTGGTAGCGACGCAGCCTTCGCCGCTCACCCGTCGGTCTCGGGAGCGACGAGAATTCGGGGTCGGCGACAGCTCCGCGCCTGGCCTTCTCCAGGGCTCGTCTTACCCCATCCAGGCTCAGGTCGCTCGGCTCGCTCCCGAACCCGATCTTGGTTCCCTCGTCGGTCCTGAAGACCGCCTGGATGCCGAGGCCGGCGGACTCGGTCGATTTCGGCTCCTCTACCCCGTTGCAGGGAATGTGCGAGGTGTAGTTCAGCCGGGCGATCAGGTTGGCGTTGCTCGAGGCGAACACCTCGGCCTCGGCAACCTGCCCGGTGGACTTCAGGTACTCGAGGGCCTGCTCAACCGCTTTGGCCAGTTCAGAGGTTGTCATCATATAAGTCCCCCGCTAGGAAGCTCTCAGCTCTTAACAATCAGCTAACACAAGGACAGACATGGCGCGGTGCATCTTGATGAGTAGTGAGTCACCTATCACTTCCCCATGTTCTTGCTGACCGCTGAGGGCTGAAAGCCATTGCTCCTGTTTTTAGCTAACTCCTGTGAGGCGAGCGCGGCTGCGCATGGTGGGGCCGCCGTTGCCGAGCCGCTTGGTTTGCATCGGCTGCCCCTTGCCGCAGTTGGGGATCGGGTAGAGCCGGAAGTCGTTTCCCACCGCATCAACTTTCATCAGGTAGTCCTTGGTATCGGCCATGATCCCGCCGTTGCAGAACAACTCCCCGATCTGACCCTGGTTGATCTCGTAGACCTTCATGGCGGAGATCCGGAAGTTTTCTCTGGATTCGGCGATGGATGGGGTCCGATGCCCCACAAGGTAATAGCCGTGCGCCACCTCCCGGATGATTTCCTGCGGGTCCTGATCGCCAGGGGCGAACACGGTGTTCGACATCCTGATCAGCGGGACCAGCGAGGCGTCAGCCGCCTTGTAGGAGCCGTTCGGTGGGGCGCCAAGGACCGCCGCGGTCTGGCGACTGTTCATGAAGCCTGCGAAGACCCCATGGTCGATATGCATCACCCTTCTCCCCGGGGTGCCTTCGTGGTCATAGGTGTAGTGGCCATACCCAGGAAGGGATGGGTCGGAGAATGCCGAGACCAGGGGTGAGGCGATCATCTTGCCAACTTGGGTTTCGTTCAGGTTCCCAAGGAGCCAGCTCCGGCCCGCGTAGCCGGCCTCCATCTTCAGGGCGCGGTCCAGCTCGGTCGGGTGGCCGACGATCTCGTGGACCTTCAGCGTGTTGTAGTGGGGGTCGGTCACGACCACGACCTCGTTCTCCGTGGCCTTGAGCGGGCGGGCGCTGCACAGGCTGACGGCGTCCTTCGTGAGGTGCGCGCAGAAGGTCCGAAAATCCGGAAAACGCATGAACTCCTCTTGGACTCCCCGGGTGACCACCTCCCATCCGCGCTGATGTCCCATGTAATCGTACAACTCCTGCGCGCCCGATTTGCCATCCGCGACGACGAAGCAGGTCCCCTGAGTCAGGGCAAAGCCCTGGTCGATGTTGGCGCCCTCGGAGCTGCAGAGCAACTCCCGGCTCAAGAGCGTGAAGGCCGAGACGAACGTATACTTGACGCGGGAGTCGAGCTCCAGGCAGCTCCGGGAGGTCTCGGCTGTGAGAGCGACCAGCTCTTCCAAAGGAACGGAACGTGGGTCGATCGCGAAGACGGCCGGGACGACGTCCTGATGGATCTCGATGGGGGCAAGGCTTGTGCTGGTCAGGGCATCGGCCAGCGGGCCGAACTCTCCCTTGATCGCTCCCTTTCGTTCCGCATTGGCCCGGGCCCGGTGGTGCGCATGGCGGAGGCCTTCCTTCACGACCTGTTCCAGCCGACTCAGGTCGGCTGTCCCGAGCGATTGTCCGAAATAGCCCGGCGCCACCATGTCGTCGCCAGACAGGGCGCGGATGCCGACTGCAAAATCATAGTCCTTGCTGCTATGCTTGCTCCCTCCGTTCTCCGCCGCGGCGGACTGTCCCTCGTCCACCTCCACGCGGATGTCGGCATAGCGGCAGCCGCGCAGGGTCTTCCGGTAACGGGTGGCGAGATCGAAGATCATCGGCTTGATTTGATCGATGATCTCCACCGTGATCGGCTGTATCAGCATCGGGCCATCTCCCTCTCAGGGGTCGAGTTCGTTTGAAGAGATAAGAGGCAATCATTATACTCTAGCAGGGGAGGGAGAGGAAAGGGAGTTTTCCAGGAGGGTTCTCGCGGGCGCGCGCGTTGACTTCGCTGAAGCCTCACGTATAATGTGCCGCATCGTTTCCCGGGAGAGCGAATGATCAGGCTGGAGCAGGTCGCAAAGGTCTATTCACTCGGCGGGGTGGATGTGCGGGCCGTAGACGGGGTGACCCTCGCCATCGCGCGGGGAGAGTTCGTCGCGTTGGTCGGACCAAGCGGTTGCGGGAAGACCACCCTCCTGAACCTGATGGCCGGGATCGATCGGCCGACGTCAGGCGAGGTGTGGCTGGAGGGGGAGCGCCTGGACCGACTTTCCGATGATCGCCTGACACGTCTGCGCCGGGCAAAGGTCGGGATCGTCTTTCAGTTCTTCAACCTGCTGCCGACCCTGACCGCCTGGGAGAACGTGGCGCTGCCGCTCCTGCTCGACGGCTTGCAGAATAGGCAGATCGAGGATCGCGTCCGGCGGCAGCTCGAGCGGGTGGGCCTGGGCCATCGCGCACGCCACTGGCCCCACGAGCTGTCCGGCGGCGAGCAGCAGCGCGTGGCCATCGCGCGCGCCACTGTGGCCGAGCCGGGAGTCGTCCTGGCCGACGAGCCCACGGGGAACCTCGACTCGGCAGCGGGCGGCGCCGTTTTGGAGCTGCTCCAGGGTTTGAATCGGGACCACGGGTTGACGATCGTCTTGGCCACCCATAACTCGGATGCGGCCCGCCGGGCCGGTTGCATCGCCGGCCTTCGCGACGGGAAGATCGAACGGATTGAGAAGAACTGACCATGCGGACCTGGAGCGTCATCCGGCTGACCACCGTCCGAAACCTTCGGACGAGCCCGGTCAGGGTGCTCGTGACGGTGGCGGGCGTCGCCATCGGTGTCGCCGCCTTCACGGCGATCCAGGCGGCCAACGAGAGCGTCCTCCGCTCCTTCCAGCGGGCCATCGATGTGGTGGCGGGACGAACCACTCTCCAGATCTCGGCCGGAGAGCTGGGGATAGACGAGCGACTCCTTCCTGCGGTGCAACACGTGGAGGGGGTCATCGCGGCCGCCCCGATCGTTCAGGCGGTTGCCCCCATCGCAGACCGGCCTGCGGAAGCCCTTCTCCTCCTTGGCGTCGATCTGTTCGCTGAAGATCCATTTCGCGAATACCGGATGGCCGATGGCGGGCGGGCGCCGAGGATCGAGGAGCTTCTCAGCCCCGACGCGATCTTCGTCACGGCCGAGTTTGCCAGGCAGAACGGACTGCAGAGAGGCTCCGACCTTATCCTGGTGCTCGGGTCAAAACGGCGGCGCTTTGTCGTCAAGGGGCTCCTGGCCCCGCAGGGGCCTGCTCGCGCGTTCGACGGAAACCTGGCGGTCCTGGATATCGCCACTGCCCAGGTGGTCTTGGATAAGCTCGGGCGACTGGACCGGATCGACTTGGTGACCCGAGAACACCTCCCACTTGACGAGGTCCGCGGGCGCCTTGCCAAGCTCCTCCCCAAGCATGTGACCATCGAGAGGCCGACCCGGCGGAGCCAGCAGGTCGAGAGGATGCTCAGGGCGTTCCGTCTGAACCTGACAGCCTTGAGCGCGATCGCCCTGCTGGTCGGGCTCTTTCTGGTGTACAACGCGGTCTCCCTTTCGGTCCTTCAGCGGCGGCGTCAGATCGGGATCCTCCGTTCCCTCGGTGTCACGCGGTCGGGCGTGGCCGCTCTCTTCGCCGCGGAAGGAGCTGGGCTGGGGCTCGTGGGATCGCTTCTAGGGCTTGGCGGTGGGCTGCTCCTTGGCCGGGCGCTCCTGCGCACCCTCTCGCAGACGGTGTCAGCTCTCTACGCCTACCTCCGGGTGGAAGGGATCGAGGTCACCCCAGGTCTCGCAGCGTTGGCGATCGGCCTGGGCACTGCCGGCGCGCTCCTCGCTTCTCTGGCCCCGGCCTATGCGGCGAGCCGGATCGGGCCGCATGAGGCGATGCATCTCGGCTTCTATGAAAGAGGCTGGATCGGCCGCTCGCTCCCCTCTCTGCTCCTTGGCCTCCTGCTTCTGGGTGCCTCATTCCTCTTCACCAGGCCTGGCCCCATCGATGGTGCTCCTCTCTTCGGCTATCTCTCCCTGGCCTGCCTCATCTTTGGGGTCGCCTGTTTCACTCCCCAGCTCCTTCGCTGGGCAGGGGAAGGTCTGCATTCGCTGTGCGGGGGCAGGCGGGCCCCACTGCTGCAGCTCGCCTCCGGGAACCTCTCGTCTCAGGTGGGGCGCAATGCGATCGCCGTCGCTGCGATGATGACCGCGATCGCGATGCTGGTCGGCCTCACCCTCATGATCGGGAGTTTCCGGCGGACGGTGGAGCTGTGGGTGGAGCAGACGATCCGGGCCGACCTGATCGTTTCACCGGCGGCGCGGTTCGCGAGAGGGAGCGGGGCCCGGCTCCCGGAGGGCTTGGTCGAAGGAGCTTCTCGCATCGAAGGGATCGCCGCCCTCGATCCCTTCACCGGTCGTCGGGTCGAGCTGCTCGGGCAGGATGCGCTGCTCGCGGCCGGGGACTTTGAGGTTGTTGCGCGACATGGGCACCTCCTGTTCAGGGCGGGAGAATCAGCGAGGATCCTCCGTGATGCAAAGATCAGGAGGGGCGTGATCATCTCGGAGAGTCTGGCGCTGGCCCGAGGGCTGAAGGAGAGTGACCGACTCCCCCTTGATACTCCAACCGGTCGGGTCGAACTGCCGATCGCAGGGGTCTTCTATGATTATGCGACCGACGGGGGCAAGGTGGTGATGGATCGGACGCTGTGGACGAGGATGTGGGGCGACCGAGGGGCCGATCTCCTGGCGGTCTATCTCGCGCCGGGAGCCGACGAGGCGGCGGTGCGCGGTCGGCTGGCAGCGCTAGCAGGCCAGGATGCGGCGATCGTGATCAGCTCGAACCGGGCGCTGAAGGCCAAGGTGCTCGAGATCTTTGACAACACCTTCATCGTGGCGCGCGCCTTGGAGCTGATCGCGGTGCTGGTTGCCGTCCTCGGGGTCTTCAATGTCCTGTGGGCCTCGGTTCTCAGCCGCCAGCGGGAGATCGGCATGCTGCGCTCGGTCGGGGCGACCAGGGCGCAGGTGGCGCGCGTCGTCCTTGGAGAAGCCGGCCTCCTCGGCCTGATGGTCGAGGTCCTCGGCCTTCTAGCGGGCATCTGCCTTTCACTCATTCTAATCCACGTCATCAACAAGCAGTCGTTCGGGTGGACCATTCAGTTCCGGTTCTCCTGGTGGGTCGTGGTCAAGTCGTCGGTCCTTGCGCTCGGCGCAGCGTTGCTCGCCGGGTACCTGCCGGCGAAGCGAGCGGCCAGGCTGGACATCCCGACAGCAGTGGCATACGAAGGGTAGCTGACAGACGGCTGCGATGAGAACCCCTGGGATTCAATGGTTGAAAATTCCGATGTCCGTGTTCCTGTGCCTTCTGGCTGCCGGTTCAACCCTGGCTCGAGAGGGCTTCCGGCAGGCGCTTCCTGGATATCGATTTGCGTTTCCTCGGGACCACGCCTCGCACCCGGGTTTCAAGACGGAATGGTGGTACTATTCTGGCCACCTTCGGACCGAGGCCGGACTGCCCTTTGGCTACCAGCTCACCTTCTTCCGTGTCGGCGTCGATCCCTCCCTGCGGGGTGATAGCCGGTCTCGCTGGGCAGTGCGCGATCTTTACCTCGCGCACTTCGCCATCTCGGACCTGCATCAACGCCGCCTCCTGTACTGGGACCGCCGCAGCCGCGGCGCCTTGGGCTCGGCCGGCGCCTCGGCAGAGGTGCTCAAGGTCTGGAACGGCGCGTGGGCGGCCAGGGGAGATGGCCGCGCACATCACCTGAGCGCGAGCGTCGAGGGGCATGCGATCGACCTTACCCTCACTCCGACCAAGCTGCCCGCGATTCATGGTCGGGACGGCGTGAGCCAAAAGGCCGAAGGGTTGGGCCGCGCCTCCCACTACTATTCTCTTAGCAGGCTGGCCACCCAGGGTACGCTCACCGTCTCCGGCAAGCGGCAGAAGGTGACCGGATCAAGCTGGATGGATCACGAGTTCGGGAGCAACCAACTGACGGCCTCTCAGGTCGGATGGGATTGGTTCGCGTTGCAACTTGATGACGGAGCCGAGCTGATGCTCTACCAGCTCCGCCAGGCGAATGGTCTTCCTGATCCGCATTCGAGCGGCAGCCTGATCCATCCGGACGGGCGGGTCGAGCATTTGCAGCTCAGCGCTTTCCGATTGGAGCCGCAGGAGGTGTGGCAAAGCCCGAAGACCCGCGGCCGATATCCGATCCGCTGGCGGGTCCAGGTTCCCGGCCGCCGGATCGACCTCACGGTGCAGGCCGCATTCTCTGATCAGGAGCTGGACACACAGGGCAGCACACAGGTCATTTACTGGGAGGGGTCGGTGGAGGTCTCGGGGACGTCCGGTGACCGGCCGATCGCAGGGGCGGGGTACCTTGAGATGACCGGCTACACCGAGCCCTTCCGCCAGCCGCTCTGAGGTATAGATCGGCTGAGAACCAAAGTTTGGCAGGCTGGTTCCAGCTTATCGGGAACCGTCTCACTGAAAGCAACGCGAAGCAATCCCGCTGAATGCGGATTGCAGGTTTCGGGTATGGGTTGTGGGGGCGCTGCTTGCTGCGCCGTCCTTGGGCGAGACGGGCCCTGCAGTCTCTCGGCCGTGTCCACCAATCACTTCCTGCCCAGCTCGTGTTATCGGTGGATGGTGACGCCGACCTTGGCGCACCAGCGTTCGATGGGACAGCGGCTGCAGATGGGGGAGATCGGCCGGCAAAGGTGCTGGCCGAACGGGACCAGGAGGTCGTTGTAGTAGATCCAATGCCGCCTCGGAAGGTATTGCCGAAGGGCCATCTCGGTCTGCTCGGGCGTTTTGGTTTTGACGTAGCCCCACCGGTTAGAGATGCGGTGGACATGCGTATCGACGCAGATCCCGGCCTTGCGGTAGCCGACCGTCACAACGAGGTTCGCGGTCTTCCGGCCGACGCCATGAAGACTGAGCAGCTCCTCGAGGCTGTCCGGCACGCGCCCGCCAAATCGGACAAGGAGGGCCCGGCAGACCTCGGGGATGGTCCTGGCCTTGGTCCTGTAGAAGCTGACCGGGTAGATCGCCCTGGCGATCCGGCGCTCGCTGAGCGCGAGCATCGTGTCAGGACGATCGGCGAGTCGATACAGTCGTGCCGAGGCCGCCTCCGTCACTTCGTCCTTGGTCTGTTGACTCAGGATGCAGGAAATGAGGATCCGGAAGGGATCCTGCGACTCTTCGGCGATCTTCCCGAGGGCGGCGGGCTCCCAGGCCCTGATCGTCTGACGCACAAGCCGGAGCACCATGCCGATCTGCCGGTTGGTGATCATACGGGTCATCATATCGGAAACCGATCATCCCCTCAAGCGACCCTCGATCTTTGCGCGGCTCACCTTATTGTATTCGATTCAGGGACAGAGATGGCAATTGTCATTGCGAGCCAAGTGAAGCAATCTGACCTGGAAGGTCACGTCGAGCACATTCGCTGCGCTCAGTGTAAACTGCGCGAGGAATCTCGGATGGATTGCGCAGCCTGCTCCGAGCACTGCCGAGGGGGCTGCGCCTCGCAACGACACTTCGTGCCGGATTGCCGCACACCCTCCGGGTGCCCGCAATGACGGGAAGTTGAAGGGGTAGATCGTCTAACCCCATTCTCGGATTGGACTCAGCCATTGTTATAGCAATTCGGACCGGGTATAATTCCCCCTGTGATGCGGTGAAGCAGCCGACGCCGATGAACGAGTCGTGAAAGGAGCGATCCGGTGGACGCTTCCTGTGAGTTGGTCAAGCGCGTTCTTCCAGCGGTTGTGAACTTGCACGTCGAGGTCGTTGCCAACCACCCATCGTGCCTGGCCCTGGGCGATGAACGGATGGGATCAGGGTCCCTCATCGATCCACGCGGCTACATCCTCACCGTCAACTACGTCGTACTGGGCGCCAGGTCCATCCGGGTGAGCCTCCCGGATGGGCGGTCGCTTCGCGGGAGCATCGCCGCCCAGGATTTCGACACCGGCCTTGCCCTCGTCAAAATCAGCGGGTCGAGGCTCCCGGCTTTGCCGCTGGGATCGTCGCAGCAGCTCAGCCTTGGCCAGCCGGTCTTCATCATGGCCAGCAGCTCGGAGAGTGACCGCAGAGTCGCCGGCGGACACGTGACCTATCTGGGCGACTTTGATGCATACTGGGAATACATGCTGGATCGTTGCATTAAGACGAGCGTCTTCAATCCGGGCTTCGGCGGCGGGCCGTTGCTCGATCTGAAGGGGCAGGTGGTGGGCGTCGTGTCATTGAATCTGAGCGAGGTGGCGAAATACTCCCTGGCGATCCCGGCGGAGATGTTCGAGCGGAATCGCGACGAGCTGCTCAAGCACGGCAAGGTCGTCAGCCGGCGGTGCCGGGCGTGGGTCGGGTTCTTCCCCAATCAGACCGAAGAAGGGGTCGTGGTCTCGGGCCTGGTGCCTGACGGTCCGGCCGCCATCTCCGGCATCAAGGAGGGCGATGTCGTCCTCGCGGTAGACTTCCAGAGCGTTGGCACGAGGCCGGACCTCTACTGCGCCCTCTGGAGAAAGCGGGCCGGCGAGCGGGTCGTTTTCACGGTCAAGCGCGGGGCCATGAAAGAAATCATCCAGGTGGCCAGCGGCGATCGGGCCGAATTCTACAAATAAGGCTCTTCCAACCCTCACCCCAGCCCTCTCCTTCAGCGGAGGGAGAGGGAGATGCGAGGGATTCGGAAATGAACAATCCAATGAGGGAAGAGATCGCTGATCTCGATGCCGATACGCTCGAGGCGGTTCGGACCTACAATGCAGGCCACTTCCTCGAAGCCCACGAGTTGTTCGAGCTGATCTGGATGACGAAGGGCGGGCCGGACAGGATCTTCTATCAAGCGCTGGTCCATGTGGCCATGGGGTTCCACTATCTTGTTGCCGGTGACTTCGACCGGGCTGCCGCGAAGCTGGGGAGGGCAGCGGAGCTGCTCGATGACTTCGCGGCAGATTACCTCGGGCTCGACGTCGAGACGCTACGGCGATCCCTCGCTTCCTGTCTAGATCGCTTGGCGGAGATCGGTTCATCGGGCATCAGCCGCTTCGACCGAACACTCATCCCACGCCTCGAACTCCTACCACACGCCACCGGATAAGGATCCCTCGCCTGTCCTGAGCTGAGTCGAAGCCTGTGCTGAGCCCTGTCGAAGCAGGCCTTCCCCGAGCATTGCCGAGGGGGCTCCGCCCCGCAACGACGCTGCATGTCGAATTGCCGCCCCTTCGCGGAGTTTATCCTGAGCGACGCCGAAGGGCTCTGGGCTCCGGCTTATTTGGTCGCTTGCAATGACGTCTCTAGGAAGTCTGAGGTGGGGGAATCGACGCATCCTTGATGAGCTGGACGACCTCTTCAGGACTCTGGGCGATCTTCAGCATGAAGAGGTCATCCGGGGCGATTTTCCCCTCCTCCATGACGGGATCGCGGAGCCAGCCTAGCAGACCGCGCCAATACTCGATGCCCACGAGGATCACCGGGAACGGTTTAATCTTCCTGGTCTGGATCAGCATGACTGATTCAAACAGCTCGTCCAGCGTGCCGTAGCCGCCGGGCAGGATCACGAAAGCGACGGAGTGCTTGACGAACATGACCTTCCGGACGAAGAAGTGCTGGAAATTCACCAGCTTCGTCACGTAGCGGTTGGGGACCTGCTGCTGGGGGAGTTCGATATTCAGGCCGACTGAAACACCGCCCGCCTCGAAGGCGCCCTTGTTCGCCGCTTCCATGGCGCCGGGGCCGCCGCCGGTGATCACGGCGTATCCGTGCTGGGCGAGCAGCCGGCCGATCTGCTCTGCCAGAGCGTAGGTGGGATCATCAGGGCCAATACGCGTCGATCCGAAGACAGAGACCGCTGGCGAGATAGGTCCCAGCGCTTCCAGCCCGTCGATGAACTCCGCGGTGATGCGGAAGAGCAGTCGGATGTCTTGTGTTGTCAGCCGATCGATAGCGAACGGGAACTTCATCGTCTCTCCTGACCCCTCGCGACGTCTTTGCTTGGGTCGTGATTGTACCACGCCAAGCCAGGTCGGGGTAGTGGCAATGGAGGGTTTCGAAGTGCCACCTCGTCCTTGACAAAGCGCGCTGACTCTGGTGAGATGGGGCGACCGGGGCGGAGTGCCGTTGATCGACGATGGAGAAACAGCGGGTCCGCGAGACGGTCTGGCGGCTGCTACAGGAACACAAGGTTTCGAGCTTCCCAGGCGCCTGCGGTCGCTCTCCGAACTTCGTTGGGGCCGAGGCGGCAGCCGCGCGGCTGAGTGAGCTTGACGCCTGGCGACCGGCTAAGGTCATAAAGGCCGACCCGGACCTGCCCCAGCGGCCGGTTCGTCGGCTGGCCCTCGAGCAGGGCAAGCGCCTATTCATGGCGGTGCCTCGGCTCCGCTCGATGACACCGTTCATCGAGCTCGACCTTGCGCATCTGAAGGCGAGCCCATTCGAGGCCTCCAGCATCGGCGGAGCTTCTCGTGCCGGGCGGGCGGTACGGGTTGAGGGGTTGCCGCCTACCGATCTGATTGTCTGCGGCTCGGTGGCGGTCACCATGGAGGGGGGGCGACTCGGGAAGGGGGACGGCTATTCCGATCTGGAGTCCGGCCTGTTGATCGAAGCGGGCAAGGTCACGCAGCGGACGACCATCCTGACGACCGTTCATCCATTCCAGAGCGTCAAGGATCGGTTCGACGTGTTGCCTCGCGATATCTCGGTTGATGTCATCGTGACGCCCGACGAGATCATCCGGATTCGGCGCCGGCACCCGCGGCCGAAGGGCATGTACCGGGAGCTGCTCGCGACCGAGAAGCTCGCTTCGGTCCCGCTCCTCACCGCACTGAGGCCTATCAGATGAGAAATTACACGGCACTGATTTTCGACCTGTTCGATACTCTGATCGACTTCCAGCGTGACCGGATGCCCCTGATCCAGGTGAACGGCACTGAAGTGCGCTCCACCAGCCGTCACGTCTACGACCAGTTCACATCGGTCTGTCCCGGTGTGCCGTTTGAGGCGTTCTACGTCGCGTTCATGGATGGGTATCGAGAGGCCGAACAGATCCGGGGCCAGGAGCTGCGCGAGATCACGGCCGAGGAACGGTTCCGCATCGTCCTCTCGAAGCTGCAGTTGCCTCTCGAGAAGCTCCCTGCAGATTTTCCGGAGTGGTTGGCTGAGATACACATGGCGAAGCTGTCGGATGCGATGGTGTTTCCGCCGGAGCATCGACCCTTGCTCGAGTGGGCCAAGGCCCGATACCGCCTTGCGGTGATCTCGAATTTCGACCACGCACGGACGGCGCGCCGCATGCTGGAACGGACCGGGACCGTCGGATGGTTCGAGCAGGTGGTCGTCTCCGCCGAGGAGGGCGTGCGCAAGCCACATCGCGAGATCTTCGTCCGGACGCTCGATCGGATGGGGCTCGCACCACAGGATGCGCTGTTCATCGGGGATAGCCTCGATATCGACGTCGCGGGAGCCAAAGGGGTCGGGATGGATGTTGCCTGGGTGAACAGAGCGGGCCATGCAGCAGGGGCTGGCATCCCGGCGCCCGACTATACGCTTAGCCGCCTGACCGAACTCCGGCAGACGCTGGATCGTTAGAGCGACCATGATCGTGCTCGAGCGGCTCGACCACTTCGGGATCGAGGTACGTGACCTCGCCACGGCCGAAGTGTTCTACGGCGGCGTCCTGGGCCTGCGGGTCTCCCGCCGCCTGGGCGATCAGATCATCTTCGATCTCGCCGGTTCGCCGTTCGCCCTGTTCGAGCGGAAGGATCTCCCATCGCCCGACTTGGGCCGGATCGACCAGCCGCTTGGAAAGGGGCATCATGCGTTCCGAGTGAGCGCCGCCGATTTCGAGCGCGCGCGCGCGACATTTACAGAGGCCGGGATCCGGCACAAAGGACCGGTTGACTGGGGCGATCATGATTGCCTGTACTTCCTCGATCCCGATGGGAACCTGCTGGAGCTGATCGCCTATCGGAGGTGAGTCATGGGGGAGAAGTCGGCGCCTCCTCAAATCACAGCACGGGTGATGCGCGTTGGCCGGAGCGCCGGTAAGCTCCTCATGATCGAGTATTTCATGCGGCAGTACCCGACCCTCTCTGAGGGGCTGTTGAAGCTGGTCGAGCAATACGAGGTGGAGCTGAAGTTGCAAGGAGCATCTAGGGGATCCGGGTAATCGGTGGTTTCTGATACAATCGACCACATCCTCTCTTTCAAGTGAAGGCCAGGCATCATACGAGACTCGCGGCGTGAGCTGCGGGTACGGGGGCTCCTCATGCCAGGTGTGTCCGGAGACGAGAGGTGGCATCACCTCTCCTTTCTCCTCAGTCCGGAGTCTGGCGCGCCGACTCTTTCTGTCATAACGCGCGGTCTTCTCCGCATTGTCGCCCTTCTGGCCGCCCTCGGCATCGGCGTGGCAGACTACGCCCTCGGCCAAGGCATCACGTTCCTTCCCCTCTACCTGCTTGTCATCCTCCCTCTGAGTTTTTTCGAAAGCTTTCTTGCGGGGGTCGCCGCTGCGTGGGTGGTCTCAATGATTGTTCTCGGAGTGGACATCATCGGCCGAGGGCCGGTGCCGGGCTACCTGCTCTACCTGCGCACCGGTTTGCATTTTGCCATGTTCATCGTCGCGGCCGCCACGGCTTCTTGGATCGCGCGGATCTATACAGGGCTCAAGGAGTTGTCCATTCGCGACGGGCTCACGGGCCTGTACAATCACACCTACTTCAAGACTCGCCTGGGAGAGGAGGTCATTCGGGCCGCGCGGTTTGACCGACCACTCTCGATCATTCTGATCGACCTCGATCATTTCAAGTCCTGCAACGACACCTACGGCCATACGGTGGGGGACGACGTGCTCAGGGGGCTGGCCGGTCTGATGAAAACGAACCTGCGGGCAGTGGACATTCCCGCGAGGTACGGGGGAGAAGAGTTTGTCATCCTCTTGCCCGAGACGGGTTTAGGTCTGGCGAAAGAGGTGGCTGAGCGCCTCCGTTGGATCGTGGAGCGACACCGTTTCATGCTCGACCATCCAAAGGGGCCCCTTGCGGTCACCCTGAGCGGGGGCGTGGCTGCCTTTGACCGAGCTCGATCCACCCCCGATTTGCTGCTCGATGCAGCCGACCGTGCCCTGTATAAAGCGAAGGCGGACGGCCGGAATCGGATCTGTGGGGCGGAGCCCGCCCCTGCGGAGGCTGCGGAGTTGCCCCTGATTTTTTAGGACGGCCCGGCAGCTCAAGGGCGATCATCCGGTCCGCCTCACCCATCCTGGAAGTGAGGTTCCGCTCGGTCGAAGAGAGCACGAGGACCAACGATCCACGGAATCGAACACTGGCGTCCCGAGTCACGATCGGTTACAATCATTCGGTTCAAACGGCATGACCTGAAAGCGAGGGATCGATATGCTGGATATCCGCTATCGGATCGACCGGATGAAGGCCCTGTATGCGCTGAAGGAGAGTGGCCTGACCGAGGCGCAAACGCAACGGTTGGAGGAGCTAGTCCAGTCTCAGGATGAAGACGGGATGTTCGGCCTCCTGGAGGCAGCAGCGCTCCATTCGCTGGCCAGGAAGAAGTTCGAGGTCCTCAAACGGGCAAAGCTGGTTGGGGATCGGCTGACTGCGCTCAGCAGGACTATTCCCCTCCCCCATGACAAGATCCAAGCCCTCTACCCCGAGATCCGCGATCTCAGAACCGAGTATGATCGGCTGAGCACAGAGGCTGATCGATACATGACGCGGGTCTGAAAAGGTCAGCTCAAGAAGACCCAAGACACTGGAGGAGGCGGATGGAGGAGTCGGTCATCATCTACGGGAAGGACACCTGACCCTACACCTCGGCGGCCCGTGAGGAGTACGCAAAGAGGAAAGTCCCATTCACGTACCTGAACGTCCAGAAGGACCCGAAGGCGATGGAACGGATGTTGGAGTTCTCGAAAGGTGCGCGGGAAGTCCCTGTGATTGTGGAACAGGGTAACGTGACCATCGGTTTCGGCGGGAGCTGAGCGGTGTAACGGCGATGCCGGCGGTCGTCGGCGTGGAAGAGCAGCCTTCAGCAGTTAGCTTTCAGCTATCCGCATTCACCAGGTTGAGGCCCCCTCCATGCTTTGGCTGAAAGCTGATCGCTAACCGCTGAACGCTGCAAATCTCCCTTGCCCTTGCTGAACACTGACCGCTGATAGCCGATAGCCTCTTTTCAGTAAAAAATCACGCTCGCAAAGGTAACCGCGCCGGCCGGATCAGGCCATTGGCTGTATTTCAGCAGGTGTCCCTGCTCCTTCTCAAGGGCACCGAGCATGGTGTAGATGGAGGAAAGGCCGCAAATCCTCCATCGATCCTCTTCCGTCTGAACGAAACGAAAGAATCCCTCCGCATCCCCTTCAGCCACCTTTTCCAGCATCGCCAAATCTTTCCGGGCAAGTACCGCGAGCTGGTCCCTGTCCACGGACTCCTGGTCCCCGAAGCGCGGTCCGACGTGGGCAAGGTCGGCGCTTGCAATGAGACAGCAGCGACGGCCTGAGGCGGCAATCGCCTCCTGAAGCGCATCGAGGAAGGTCGCGATCGCCGGGTCAGACCTGGGCGATGCGCCGTCCGCGATGAACGGGTGGAAGGAGAGGCAGAGGATCGGGACCATCTGGATCGAGCGCGTCTGGCCCAGCAGTCCTTGGAGCATGGTCGCCTGGAACTCGATCGAGTGTTCGGCGCGATGGGCCGGCTCGTCCAGCAAGATGGTCGGACCACACCGGGCGATCAGTCGGTCCACGAACGACGTATCGGTCGGGATCACGCCGAACGGGGTCTCGTAGTCTTTGCGCGTGACGGCGAAGAATCCTCTGGTGCCGGAATGTGAAGTGCCAAGCACGATGAACAGGTCGGCGTTGCAAGACTCCATCAGTGCCTTGTACGCCCAGGCGTAGGTGGGACCTCCGCGGGCGAAATCGATGTGGGGGATCACGGCCCCTTTGATCGGCGGCCTGCCGTCCTGAGGCACAGGTGAGCCCGGGCCCTCTGGCGGCGAAAAGAACGTGTCGATCTGAGCCCGGAGCCGCTCGGGGTCCGCCTCATACCCTTTCCCGGCCAGCGCGGCGCGCCGGATGGGCGACCGAGCGAAGTCGGCCTCGAGTTGTGCGCGGTAGTGTTCGAAGACCTCTCCTTCGAGGAAGTGGGCGGAATCCAGTTCCCGGATAAGCTCATCGAGCCTTTCCCGGAAGAGGAACTCACCGTAGCGGCGGACGAATGCCGCCTGGATGTCGAGGATCGAGTGCCGTCCGTCAAAGAGGCTCACGATGAAGAAAAGGGGATGAGGGAGGATCAGGACACGATCGCTGTAGTGATGCGGGTCTCGAAGGCAGACCACCTGTTCGCCGCCGACCTCTCCAGGAATCGCTTCCAGTCCCCTGAGTCTTGGACGGTCCATGTCCCGAGCCCCCTCGTTCACCGACGACCCGCTTCGACCGCTCTGTTCTCACCTTAAGCAAAATCGATCTCTTCGTCAAGTCCAGCAAACCTCTTTCCGTTCCTGTCCCTCTGCGTTATCATCGTCTTGTCGCGCGAAGGCATGGCTGACTGAAAAGCCGGCCGAAGCGACGTACACCATCATGAAAATCTCTGCGAATCATCCATTGCGGCGGCTCTTCCGCCTGCTGACCGAACAGAACCTGGCGGGGAAGCTGGGTTACGAAGACCCGGACGTGATCGGGTACCTGACTGACCTCCTGACCGACTTCACCCACATCGACAATGTCTATAAGGTCCGGAGCGTCTCTGGCCGGCGCGTTGAGGAGGTCGCCGAGATGCTCCTTGAAGGCGATCTGCTCCACCGGGCCGCCTCGATCGACCGTGAGCGCGAGGTCCATAAGCACATCGGGGATTACACGTTGTTCATGGCCGGACTTTTCCCCGAAGCCATTCAGCGCTTACGGGCCAGGCGCGTTCTTGTCAGCCGAGATGCCCTGATCGATTACGTCAAGACCGGAAAACGGTCGTATCATATCGTGGCCGAGTTTGCCTTTGGCGATGATGGGCAGGTGGCGCCGCTGTACCGGAAGCTCTCGGAGCAGTTCGAGTTGTGTGTGTTCGGTCTTGGCTGTGTGCGATCAGATCTCGACCGGCTCCGGCGGCCCGAATTCCAGCGAGTGATCAACGGGTTGGCCGAATGATCCGGTCGCTCATGTTGGGCCGCACATCTTGACATTCACGTTATGGTTGCCTATACTGCCAACGGGATAGGGTTCAGTGCCAACCAGCTTCTCGATACCAGCGAAACCTCACTATCGTGCTTCATGCCTGAGAAGGAGGTCCAAATGATTACCCTTACTGAGTCGGCCGCCACCAAGCTGGCCGACCTCTTCAAGACCCAGGCCAAGCCCGAGGACGGCCTCCGCGTCCGTGTCGTCGGCGGCGGCTGCTCCGGCCTCTCCTACCAGTTCGAGTTCGACCAGCCCGAGCCCGCCGACCAGGTCTTCGAGGCCCACGGCGTCAAGGTGCTGGTGGACCCGAAGAGCTACCTCTACCTGGCCGGCACGGAGATCGACTACACCGATGGCCTGCAGGGGGCCGGCTTCAGCCTGAAGAACCCCAACGCGAAGGGCGGCTGCGGCTGCGGGTCGTCCTTCACGGCGTAGGGGTGACCCCAGCCTCGTGCCGTTCCAACGTTATCCGCCCAACGATACAATGACGCGGAGCCATCTGGGTTGGCCGTCGCATCATTTTGCCATCTGTCCGGACACGTTGACGCGGCACTAGCAGCTTCCGCGGCTTCGGCGACGTCCGGGTGGGGTTCATGGGAATGAGCGCGGCCGCATGCCGATGCCGGAAAAGCTCCGATTGTTCAGCAGGATCGTTCACTAGCCAGATGCAGGGGGTTCCCCTGAGAGTTTTGGCCCGCGCTCCGGGATTCGGATTTCGTGACAATGCGCGCTGCCACCTACACGGGCACGTGCTGATGGCCGCTGCGCGCGCAAGGGAGGGGGGAAGTTTATGGCGCTCATGAGTGCAGAGGGGCTGCTCTTTCTCCTGCGGTGGATCCACTTTCTCGCCGGCATCACCTGGATCGGGCTCCTCTACTACTTTAACTTCGTCCAGACACCATTCTTCGCCGAGACCGATCCGCCCGTTCGAAGCGCGGCGATCCAGAAGCTGGTGCCCCGGGCGCTGTGGTGGTTCCGCTGGAGCGCGATGTTCACGTTCCTGAGTGGTTGGACCATCATCCTGCACAGGATGGGACTGCTCGGGGTGCGGGGGTTCTTCGACACCTCCTACGGGTGGGCCATCTTCCTTGGGGGAACGCTCGGCAGCATCATGTGGGCCAACGTCTGGTTCGTCATCTGGCCGAACCAGAAGGTGGTGATCGCGTCGGCCACGCAGGTGGCGCAGGGCGGTCAGGCACTCCCCGCTGCCGCTGCGCTCGGCCAGCGAGCGGGCTTCGCCTCTCGGACCAACACCCTTTTTTCAATTCCGATGCTCTTCTACATGGGCGCGGCGAGCCACTTCACCCTCTTCGGAAAGGTGTGGCGGTACCAGAAGGTTACGATGGCGCTCCTCTGCGCAGTCATCATCATCGTGATCGAGCTGAACGCCCTCTACGGGACATCGGGTCTGACCAAGAAACCCCTCGCGACAATCAAGGGCACGCTCTGGGCGGGGTTCATTCTCTCGGCGATCTTCTACCTTCTCTTCGAGACGGTGATGGCGGGGTAGAACAGATCAGCGCAGGAAGGCCGCCAGGTCGGAGATCTTCGTGGCCACTTTTGGCAGCGGGGGCATGAGAGCGGTGTTGCGCTTGGGCGAGTAGCCTGGCGGGTAGCTTGCGCGGAGGATCCGCGCCTCGAGCAGCTTTAACGAAGACCCTTTGACCGCCGGCCCGACGGGGCCGTCCTTTGTTGGGTCGCTGTTGTGGCAGGCGGTGCACTCCGTCAGATAGACCTGCTTCCCGCGTGCCACAGGGTCATTTCCATCCTGGGCACAGGCGCCGAGCAAGAGGACAAAGGGGAGAATGAGGGTGGTCTTCGCGCGCATCTTGGCTGGAGGACTACGCTAGTACAAGGACCCAGTCGATGTCAACTGCCCAAACAGTTCCGATGTTCACGCGCGCACCACGGATCGCCAACGTATCGCCCATTCGTGCCGTGTGTCGTCGTCAATTCAAACCATCTGCGAGTTGCGGCTAATGAGTCTGTACTGGGACGACGCCTATGAGATCGCCCAGGCCCTGATCCAAGCACACCCCGAGCAGGACCCCCTTGAGGTTCAGTTCGCCACACTCCACAAGTGGATCACCGAGCTTCCGGATTTCGCCGATGACCCCAACGGCGTCTCGGAAGCCAAGTTGGAAGCTGTCCAGATGACCTGGTACGAGGAGGTGAACGGCTAACCGATCCGGGCCCGGCGCACCTCGAAAGAGCGATGCCTCAGCAGGGAAGGGTCATTGACACCTGCCAGTGATTCGTAGCGTTCCCCTCGTGTCTTCCGCTGTTTTTCGTTGACCCCTTTCCGACCCCTTGCTAGTCTCACGCCAAGATGCCGCGCGCTATCCCCGTCCGGTCGTACACGACGCTCCAGGGGACCCTGGAACGGATCACCTATGTCAACGAAGAGAACCACTATGTGGTGGGCAGGCTCCAGGTGCCCGGGCAGCGCGAGCTGACCACCATCGTTGGAAACCTTCCATCCGTCACGCCTGGTGAAACCCTCAAGCTTACCGGGGAGTGGACCCTCCATACTAAGTACGGCGAACAGTTCAAGGTCGAGGCGTTCGAGACCGTCGTCCCCGCCACAGTCGCCGGAATCGAGAAGTACCTGGGCTCCGGCCTGATCAAGGGGATCGGTCCGGTCTTTGCCGGGAGGCTGGTGGAGGCCTTTGGCACCGAGACCCTGCGCGTCATCGAGGAGGAGCCGTCCCGCCTTCTCACGGTGGACGGGATCGGCCAGGTCCGGCTCCAGCGGATCCGGACCGCCTGGGAAGAGCAGAAAGAGATCCGGGACGTGATGATCTTTCTCCAGGGGCATGGCGTCTCCTCGGGCTTTGCCGCGAAGATCTACAAGGCCTACGGGAAATCCTCCATCGCGGTGGTGCGGGAGAACCCCTACCGGCTGGCGTACGATATCTACGGGATCGGGTTCAAGACCGCCGACCGGATCGCCCAGGCCATCGGGATCGAGAAGCATTCGCCGCTTCGGGTCGAGGCCGGCGTGATCCATGTCCTGAACGAGTTGGCCGAGGAGGGCCATGTCTACTACCCCTTTGATCGGCTTGTGACAGAGAGCTCCGGGATCCTGGAGGTGGAGCCGGCGCTGGCCGCCCAGGCCATCGAGCGGCTTTCGCAGGAGAAACGGGTCGTCTGCGAGGAAGGGCCGGAGGGGAAAGCGGTCTACCTGGCGTCGCTCCATGCCGCAGAGGAGGAGGTCGCACGCCGACTCCATGTCCTTGCTCAAGGCGGAGTGCCGCCTGCGGACATCGACGTCGAGCGGGCCATCCACTGGGTAGAGCAGACCAGCAGGCTGCGGTTGGCGGAGGAGCAGAAAGAGGCGATTCGTCAGGCGCTCCAGCAGAAGCTCCTGGTCATCACCGGCGGCCCCGGCACGGGCAAGACGACCATCCTCAAGTGCATCATCCAGATCCTCGAGAAGAAACGGCGCCGGATCGTCCTCTGCTCCCCGACGGGGCGGGCGGCGAAGCGGATGAGTGAGGCCACGGGCCGGGAGGCCAGGACCGTCCATCGCCTCCTGGAGTTCAGCCCCAAGGACGGCCGATTCAAGAGAGACCAGCACCGGCCCCTGGAGGCTGATCTGGTGATCGTGGACGAGGCCTCGATGCTTGACGTCCTGCTGATGAACTCCCTCCTGAAGGCCATCCCTCCCGTCGCGGGTCTGATCCTGGTGGGGGATGTGGACCAGCTTCCATCCGTCGGGCCCGGCGCGGTGCTCCGCGACATCATCTCGTCCGGCCTGGTCCAGGTGATCCGCCTTTCCGAGATCTTCCGGCAGGCCCGGGAGAGCCAGATCGTCGTCAGCGCCCACCGGATCAATCACGGGGAATTCCCCCTCTGCCCCGCCTGGGAGGGGAAGGAACGGAGCGACTGCTACCTCCTCGTCAGGGAAGAGGCTCAGGAGGTCCAGGAGGCGATCCTGGATCTGGCGGGGAACGGCCTCCCAAGGCGGCATCGTGTGGACCCGATGGAAGAGTTGCAGATCTTGAGCCCGATGCAGAAGGGGCCGATCGGCACTTTGCAATTGAATCAGGCGCTTCAGGGCCTCCTGAACCCGTCCGGACCCGAGCTGCTCCGCGGGGGCCGCCTCTACCGGCTCGGCGACCGCGTCATGCAGATCAGGAACAACTACGAGAAGGACGTGTACAACGGGGATATCGGCCGGATTACCAAACTCGATCCGGAGGATCGTGAGATCACGGTCCGTTTTGACGACCGCCAGGTTGCCTACGACTTCAGTGACCTGGATGAGCTGGTCCTCGCGTACGCCGTCACTGTCCATAAGAGCCAGGGGAGCGAATACCCGGCCGTGATCATTCCCGTCCACACGGCGCACTTCGTGATGCTGCAGCGGAACCTTCTCTACACCGCTATCACGCGCGGCAAGGGGCTGGTTGTCCTTGTGGGAACAAAGAAGGCGATCGCCATTGCCGTGAAGAACCACAAGATCCAGCACCGCTACACCGGGCTGGAGGGCCGGCTGCGAAGGGGCGGTCAGGAGCCCGAACCCTCTTTGCCGCTTTCGGAGTGACCTTCGTTGCTGCCATGCCAGGGAGAGGAGATGGTGAAGGAGCGGAACCCGGAGGAAACAGACCCAGAGACCAGGACGTCGCAACTCCTGGCCCTTCTGAGCGAACGACGTGAGAAGCTCGTCGCCCAGATCCGCCGGGCGCAGGCCGAACGACGGGAGGAGTCCCAAGCGCGCGACGCTCCCGGTTCTCACGGCTGGGGCGCGGCGCCCGAGGGTAGCCTCAACCTGGCCATGGTCCAGCAGCAGGAACAGCTCCTGGCGCAGATCGATGCGGCGATCCGGCGGCACAAGGCCGGGACCTACGGCATCTGTCTCGGCTGCGGCGGACCCATCCCCCTTCCTCGCCTCAAGGCCCTGCCGTTTGCGAGAGCGTGCGCGCAGTGCCAGGAGGAGCGGGAGCAGCAGGGAGGACAGTCTACTGGCTGACGGCCACGTCCCCGCCAGTGGTGCCAGCGGCCACTTCGGCATTCCATCGCCTGCCCCGAAACAGGGGGGCGGACCTGATCTCGAAGCTGCCCCCGCCAAGACCCGCCGGGCCTTTTTCATTGACGATGTAGGGGCTTTGGGCTAGGATACCTGAAGAGGGATGTGCGGGTCATTATGCCCTCTTCCCGCCGAGATCACATGCCAATCATCATGCTCATGCCAGAGACCGAATGAAGGGGTGACCGATGGGTAAGAACCTGGTTCAAAAGATTTTCGAGGCGCATAAGGTCGCCGGGGAGCTCGTCCCTGGGAAAGAGATTGCGATCCGGATCGATCAGACCCTCACCCAGGATGCGACCGGGACGATGGCCTATCTCCAGTTCGAGGCGATGGGTGTCCCACGGGTCAGGACGAAGCTCTCCGTCAGCTATGTAGACCACAACATGCTCCAGACCGGGTTCGAGAACGCGGACGACCACCGGTTCCTGCAGAGCATCGCCGCCAAGTACGGCATCTACTTCTCGCGCCCGGGCAATGGCATCTGCCATCAGGTCCACCTGGAACGGTTCAGCGTGCCGGGCCAGACCATGCTGGGCTCCGACAGCCACACCCCGACCTGCGGGGGGGTCGGCATGATCGCTATCGGCGCCGGCGGCCTGGATGTCGCCGTGGCGATGGGCGGTGGCCCTTTCTACCTCCCCATGCCGAAGGTCCTGCTGGTCAGGCTGAACGGCCGGCTGCGCCCGTGGGTCGCGGCCAAGGACATCATTCTGGAGGTGTTGCGGCGGCTGACGGTGAAGGGCGGCGTGGGGAAGGTCCTGGAGTATGCCGGCGAAGGAGTGAAGCACCTGACTGTGCCGGAGCGCGCCACGATCACCAACATGGGGGCCGAACTGGGCGCCACCACCTCCATCTTTCCGAGCGATGAGCAGACACGCCTGTACCTCGCGGCTCAGGGGCGGGGGGGCAGTTGGGTCCCGATAGGGCCGGACCCGGACGCCATCTACGACGAGACGCTGGAGATCGACCTGAACACCCTTGAGCCGATGATCGCCCGGCCTTCGAGCCCGGACAACGTCTGCCCTGTCTCAGAGGTCGAGGGGACAAAACTCTCTCAGGTCTGCGTCGGAAGCTGCACCAACTCCTCGTTCCGCGATCTGATGACGGTCGCGACGATGCTGAAGGGGAAGACGGTCCATCCGGACATCAGCTTCACCGTGACGCCGGGCTCCAAGCAGGTGTACACGATGATCGCCGCCAATGGCGCGCTGGCTGACCTGATCGCTTCCGGTGGTCGGATCCTGGAGTCGGCCTGCGGCCCGTGCATCGGCATGGGTCAGGTCCCGGCCAGCGGGACAGCCTCCCTGCGCAGCTTCAATCGAAACTTCGAGGGGCGAAGCGGCCTGGCCAACGACAAGGTCTTTCTGGCGAGTCCCGAGGTCTGCGCGGCTTCTGCGCTGGCCGGGCAGATCGTGCACCCGAAGCGACTCGGCAATCCTGTAACCGTTGCGCTCCCGGAGAAGTTCATCTTGGACGATAACCTGATCGTCCCGCCGTCCCCGAATCCGGAACGGATCGAGATCGTTCGTGGGCCGAATATCAAGCCGGTCCCGATCCGGGGGGAGCTGTCATCCACCATGGAGGGCGAGGTCCTCCTCAAGATGGGCGACAATATCACGACCGACCATATCCTCCCGGCCGGCTCCAAGATCCTGCCTCTGCGCAGCAATATTCCGGCCATCTCGGAATACGCGTTCAGCAGGGTGGATCCGGACTTCCCCAAGCGGGCGAAGGAGAAGGGCGGCGGCTTCGTGATCGGCGGCAACAACTACGGCCAGGGCTCCAGCCGGGAACACGCGGCGCTGGCGCCGATGTACCTCGGCCTCAAAGGAGCCATCGTCAAGTCGTTCGCCCGCATCCACCGAGCCAACCTGATCAACTTCGGGATCCTCCCCCTGATCTTCGTGGACGAGAAGGACTACGATGCCATCAGCCAAGGAGATCAACTGCGGGTCGAGCGGGTCGCGGAGCAGATCCGAGGGGGTCAGCAGCTCGTCTTCATGAATGTGACCAAGGGGACGGAGTTCAGCGTCAGGCACGACCTCACCCGTCGCGAGGTGGACATCGTCCTGGCCGGTGGGATGCTCAACTACACCAAGAAAGCCGCCGCCTAATGCCGGTCCAATCAACATCGCCTAGCGGCGTTGCTGGCCCTCAGGGCACTCCCTGCGACGTACCTGAGGATGTACGCCGGGTACCCGCGAAGTGGGTGCGGCCCTCAGGGCCGCGCCTTGCTATGCTCGTTTCTTGGCCCGGCATACAATGCCCACTGTCTGCATGGTGAAGCTGTTGAAGGGGCAATAGGAGATCGAGATGGAAAACCTGCTTCCGTGGCTTGGGGGAATAGCTCTTGTCCTGGCCGTGGCCTGCTTAATCTCCCGCAAGCGAGGATCAAGCTGAAAGTGACATGGCCCGCGGCGCGGGTCCTGAGCTGAGCACCGCCTTTAGCTCCCCTGGCGTCCTGTTGGCGCCAGGGGATTTTTCTTTCCGCTTGTTGCTGGGGGCGACGAGGAAGAGAGCAAGAGCCTATGTGACCACATGACCTCTAGCACCCCAATGGCTCCAGGTTCTCCGATGGTGGGCCGAGGGCCGGACGAAGATCCGACCCTCGAGATGCATCGCACCCTTGAGCTCCTTACAGAGACCCCCGGCTGCCTCGTCCACTACGAACGCATCAGGCCAGCTCACGCAGTCGGGGCCGGGACATCGCTTCTACCAAGGCAGCACGCAGCGATGCCTGAGAAACGGGCTTGCCGAGGATGAGGTCCACCCCATCAGGCTGTTCGCCAGCAGCTTTCATAAAGGCACCGAAGCCTGTGACCAGAATAGTGGGCGTGGTCGGACTGACTTGTCTAATGGCGGCGCACAGTTGGTCGCCGCTCATTTCCGGCATGGCCCTGTCCGTCATCACCAGATCAAAGCGGCCCCCCCGGAACTTTTCCAAGCCTTCTCGTCCATGGGTTGCGGCCTCGCTCGTGTGGCCGTCAATGCTCAAGTATTCTGTTAGGACCTCCTGGGCGCGTGGTTCGTCGTCCACGATCAGCACGTGCAGTGACTTGGACACCCGCTTGACCTCCTCCACGTGGCCTGCTCTCGATGGGGATGAGCGGTTGGGCAGGCGAATGCGGATGGCGGTCCCCTGACCCGGCGAGGACTCGATCTCCGTTGTCCCGCCGTGCCGCTGAATGATGCCGTACACCATGGCCAAGCCGAGCCCCGTGCCGTTGTCGCCCTTGGTGGTGAAGAACGGCTCGAAGCATCGCTGGCGAACCGATTCAGGCATGCCGGTGCCGCTGTCGCGGACCTCGAGGACAGCCCAGCCCGCTTCAACCCGGGTGCGCAGCGTAATCGTCCCACCCCTAGGCATCGCCTCCACCGCGTTGAAGATCAAGTTGGTCAACACTTCCCGCACCTCGGCGGGGACCGCCTCGACGAGCGGAACCTCCTGCAGGTCACGCGCCACATGAATGGTGAGACCGGCGGCCTGCGCCTGATCCTTCCACTTGGGCTGCGTGAGCGCGATCGTCTCCTCAACCACCTCGTTGAGGTTGACGAACTCGAGCGGTTCGGTGGCGTCCCGCTGCCGGTAGAACTCGCGCAGGCGAAGGACCACCCTCGCGGCATCCTGGGCCGCGGTGTTGATCATCCGCAAGTACCGCGTCACCTTCTCTCGGTTCTCCAGGACGCCAGGACTCTCGAGCAACAGGTCGCTGAAGCCCACAACCGTATTGAGGGCGTTGTTGAAGTCGTGGGCGATGCCACTAGCCATGGTGCCGAGGGCATGGAGCCGTTCCTGCTGGATGATCTGCTGCTGCGTCGTCTGGAGCACCGCGAGGGCCTCCTCTAGGTGCCGATTGCCCTCCTGGAGGGCCGCTTCCGCCCGCTTCCGCTCTGTGATGTCGCGTGCGATCCCTTGCACCCCTACGGCTTGCCCGTTCTGGCAGATGAACCGCGCAATGATTTCCAGCGGGACCTGTCGCCCATCCTTCGTGAGGATCTCCAATTCCAGCCGGGCCGTGCTCTTCCCGCCGTCCGGGGAGGCCAGGAGTGCGCGCACTCGCGCTAGGTGCTCGGGCGGGAGAACTTGGGCGATGTTCACCTTGAGGATTTCATCTTGTGTGTAGCCGCTGATCGCTTCACCTGCGCGATTGAGTGAGGTGAGGTTTCCGGCCAGGTCATGCGTGTAGATGATGTCATTCGCGTTCTCCACGAGGTCGCGATAGCGCGCTTCACTTTCACGAAGCGCTCTTTCCGCCTCCTTGCGTTCGGTGATGTCGCGCGAAATTGCTCGGACGACCGGAGTGGCGACCCCTTCAGTCCGAAGGCTATTGTTATATTCCAAGATCCGCCGTTCTTTTGCGGCGGTTTGAACCTGCATGAGCCCGCCGGCGGTGCCATCCCTCCGAATTGTCCGCATGTATGTCTCAAACTCATCCCTAACATCAGGCGCCAAAATGTCGCGGATATTCTTCTTGAGCAGGGTGCGTCGATCATAGCCCAAGCATCGTACGGCCTCCGCGTTCACAGAGAGGATCTGGCCCGCCAGATCATGGGTACAGATCAGCTCATGGCTGTGCTCTACCAAATCTCGGTAGCGATCCTCACTCTCCCGGAGCGCCTCCTCAGCCTGGGCGCGCTCGGTGATTCGCTCCTGTAGTTCCCGGTTGACCGCCTCAACTTCGTTCCTGCGAAGTCTCGCCCTCTGGGCGAGAAAGGTCGTCAAGGCAAGCAGCGAGGCCATCACAAGCCCGATGACCAACGTCGCCTCGGGGGCGGATGATTGCGCTGTGGCCAGCAGTCTCGGCGTCGGCCAGACCCGCACACGCCAGAGGACCCCAGGCAAGGTAATCCTCGTCTCCTGACCCCATCCGATCTGATGCTGCCTGCCGTCATCGGAGCGGCGGTAGATTTCCTCCTCCCCATCGTACACTGCGATCGAGTACCCGGGTGTGATCTCGTCGCCCAGGAGCGCGCCGAGCAAGGTCTGAGCGCGGAACACCCCAAGAATGAACCCGCCGAAGGTCTCGCCCCGGAAGATCGGAACGAACGCAAGAAAACCTCTGCCCCCCTGCGCCAACTCGATCGAGCGAGTGAACGTCACCGCCCGCAGATGCCTTGCCTGCAGCATCGCCGTCCGGCGCCGCTCCTCAGACGCGAGGCTCAGGCCCTGGGCGGCCTCGTTCCCCGCCAGAGGGACAATCCAGCGCACGCGGAGGGACGGATCCACCCATGCAACGGCCTGGAAACCGGGGTAGTCTATGAGGAGGACCCACGCGTCGGAGGTCCATCTGTCCTTGGCCGGTGTTCCCAGAGCCTCCCACCGCTTTGCGATCCGCTCCAGCGCCTGGACTCGCGTGTCCATCTGTTCAATGATCTTGTACTTTACGCTCGATGTCTCTGCGGCAATGACGTGCCCGATTTGAGCATGCTCTTGGGCCCGCACCGCCTGCCAGAAGAGGAGCGTGATCGTGACAACGCCAATGGCGACCGGGATGGCCAGCCATCGCGGCAGTCCCCTGTCTTCGGCCCTGGCATCCCCCCAGGCAAAGGCCAGGATGCCGAGACCGAGCATCACACATCCGCCGGCTGTCTGGACGGCCATGGGGGTAAGGTACCCCCAGCCATAGGCGGCGGGCAGTCCGCTAAGGTATCCGAAGAACGCTGTCCCTCCGAGGGCAGCGATGGTTGAGCCCAACATTGCCACCACCACGGGACGCCATCTGATCTTGGCCGAGTTGCTCATGAGGAGCATTGCGACCCCGATGAGCACAAAACATAGGGCCGTGTTCGGGGCCAAGCGACCCGGATGAGATGTTTCGACCCTGAGATAGTCCTCCATGAGAAGCTCGTCGATACCGATGTTGATGCTGAAGACGTCCTCGATCAGTGTCAGGGAGCCAAGAAGAAGAGGCCAGGCGGCACAGGTCAGCGCCACACGTGGTCGACCGAGAGCTATCGAGAAAAGCCCAACGCCGGACAGGAAGAATCCCAGAGCAGTGTTGTATTTCATCGGCACAAATACTGGTAGCACCTGCAGCAGTGCCGGGTTGTGCGTATGCCATCCGACCAGGACCACGAGTCCCAGCGCGGCGGAGAGCCCGCCGGCTCCCATCACGACAAGGTCTGGCCAACGCGCCAATGTGTTCAGCTTCCGCATAGCCTGCCGCTCCAACCTGCGCCCGCCTTCATCGGCCCAGCACGCGTACAACGGGGCGGATCAACTCCCGCTTCAGGCCGTTCATTTCTGGTCTACCTCTTCCACCACACTCAGGTCTCCCAAGGGCTACACCTGAGCTTCGCAAGGGCAATCGAAACACCAGTTGCCTGCTTCCACCCATGGTGAGCCCTTCGACATCGCAGCCGTTCGTCCTGACCCAGTCGAAGGAAATGACTGGGATGCTCAGGATAGGGTAGTTGGAAAGCGAGGGACTCCGGATCCCACAGAGCCGGGCAGTGGCGTGAAATCACGCATACACTCTCGCGACGGTGTCAATGCCGACAATCCCTTTAGGTACATCTACCAATGGCACGCCCTCAGCAGAGTTTCAGGCATCCGAGGAAGGCGGGACGCAATTATTGTGCCACCATAGATTAGAACTACTAATCCTCAGTTGAGGCTACTGCGGACTGAAGGGTGCAATCTGCGAGAATTAGCGATTGGAGTTCAGGAGGTTTCATTGCTCTATGACCCCTTAGAAAAACACCTGATCCTGAATCATGCAGAACTCGGGGGAGACGCCGCTGATTCGCGGCTAGCAGGGAACGACTCTGCTTTGTCTTGATAGCGAGAGTCACTCTCGGTGTCCTGAGCGTGTGAGGAGCTTACCGGGGAACCCGCCGTTCTTGCTCGCTGGATGGAGCAATTCTTGAGAGGATTTGGAGGGTTCGTTTCGGATGTGATCGCGTCCTAAGGAAGAGCTTCTCGCGATGTCGGACTCGGAAGCCCAGGAAATCGGGGAGGCTGTCAGAAAGGAATGAGGGGGGGATATCGCTACCATTTCCTGAGGCGAGGGCGATAGGAATACTCTATCGGAGGTTTCTGGAGATCGCCATCCATCTCTTGCGGAAATTCTGGCGAGACGAGCGCCCGTAGCGAGCAGCCTCTCTCGCCTATGCCACGCTCCTGTCCCTGGCGCCATCATTGGCGGTGGCGTTCGCCATGCTGACCGGCTTCCTGCTCCTGTACGAGGTGGTCCCCGGCGTGCCCCTCCCCCTGCGCCCCGCCTTGTTCGGCAGCTTGACGGTCGCCGGGGCCTGGGAACTGGTGAAGATCGGGTTTGACTGGTACGTGACCGCTGTGGTCAACTGCGGGAAGATCTACGCCTCCCTGGCCGTCATACCGGTGTGACGGCGCCGGACCCGCCTCGACGGAGGAACGGACGGCACCCTTGGCCCGGGAAGACCTGACAGAGCCGGCGTGACATCGCCGAATGGAACCGGATCAGATTGTTGAGCGGCTTCTGGACTGCTCCTGCCGCCAGTACACGCCACAGGTCTGGGGAGCCCTAGAGGAGCTTCGTCAGAATCCTGGCGTCCCAGCCCACAGCCAGTTCGCTTAGTTGCCGAGCCAGCCTCCGCCCCTCCTCGTCCGTCGCCGAGCTCCGGCGCCATGCGTCGAGATCCGCATAGGAAGAGAACTCCCAAACCGCAAGGTAGTGTGACCGATGCCCTATGTAAAGATCACGGGCAAAGAGGCCGATCAGCTTGAATTGCGGGAGAGTCTTTCCAAAGTGGCTGGCGAATCGCTGATACGCTTCGGTTATCTGCTTCGGTCCTATTCCCGGCTTCGGGTCGAACTCGATCATGTAGAACATCACATTCTCCTCCTGAGGTTTCGCGCCTGAGCAGTGATGGATACTCCTTTCCTCATCCCCGTTCCCAAGAAGCGCCAAGCTGGTCTACCATCCCGTGATCGCCCTCTACGGCATCCTAGTCTGGCGCTGTAAGTATTACCCACTATGGCAGGTGTTCGATGCGTCCTACCAACCTTTCAACCATGAGTCCCTGTGCCGCCTGTGAGCCAATGTCTGTTAAGGCCGTAGCGCCCGGAGCCGGGAGAGGAGCCGCCCAAGAACCTCCGCATCGGCGGGAAGGGTGGACTGCAGCACCTGCTTCGTCCGCACCGGGATCCTGTCCATCCGGAACATGATTCCGGGCGCGCTGATCCCATAGGTCGCCGTGGGGAAGAAGACGGTCGCCGCCTTGGCTGTGGTGTGAAGCCGTGGCGCCAGGACGACCGTCGGGAGACGCTTCAGGATCGCGGCGGTCGCAGGCGTCAGATATTCGAGTGGATCGGCGCCCACCACGAGGACGGCATCCACCTCCTGTCGCGCAAGCAGTTCGGATGCGGTGAACTCTCCGGGGTTGTAACGGGGGTAGCCCCTGGCGAAGCTGATGGCGAAGGGGTACCCGGTCTGCCAGCACAGGACTTTGAAGGACCCGCAGACGTTCCCGAACCCGAGCGGTCCCCGCATCGCCATGACGGAGAATCGCGTGTAGGCGTTCAAGTCGTTCCCGAGGTGCAGGAGCTGCGCCACGCTCTCCACTCCCCCACGCGACATGGTGAGGCCGGTCCCGAAAAAGACGATCCCGTACCGGCACCGCTTCATCCGTTCCAGCAAAGCCTCCCAGTCCTTCAGCGGCCGGCCGCCGATGACGCTCACATCGAGCACCCGGTTCTTCAGCCGAGCCCTGAGGGCCCCCAGGATTTCATAGTCATGATCCGGCGTCGCCTGCAGAAACAGGTCGGCGGCCTCGGCTGTCTTCGTCCGGCAGACGTCCACCACGATGAGCGTCCGTCCCCGACGTCCATTTGGCACAAAGAGGCCCGGCGGGTCGAGCGCATAGCGCGACAGGTGGCGAGGATGCGTCACCATCGGGTCTGCCCCCCACACAATGACCAGATCGGCTCGGTTCTTGATTTCCCCTAAGGTGCAGGTCGGCTCCCCTACCTGCTGAAGCGCCAGGGCCCGTGGCCCGTAAAAGGCGGCATACGGGGTATCGATGCAGGCGCCGATCACCTCCGCCAGCTCCACCGCAGCACGCTGGGCCTCGCAGGCCGTCGCGCTCAATCCTACGACGAGCGGGGAGACGGCCCGCCCCAGGATTCTCACCGCTTCCTCGACTGCCGCGTCCCACGCTGCATCAGTCCCTCTGATCCTGGGCATTTCGGTCTCGACCTGATGCCGCATGAAGAAGTCCCGGCCGGCCGGGCAGTCGACTTCCACTGCGGCGATTCGGTCTTCTTGGACAGTAAGGCGAAGGTCATCGCAGAGGTCTGCACAGTGGGGACAGACGACATTCCCGATCACAGTGGGGCCCTCCGCCATGAGCTCCGGCGTCGTCGAGCCTGACCTGCTGTTACGATGGGGAGATGGGTTATCAGAATCGCTCATCTTGTGCCGTTCCAGCGAATGCAAACGTCATTTATCTTGTTACAATGGCGGGTCCTGTCCTTCGGCAGCCCCATCCGTCCTCACTCCACCCATCCCCCAGTGGGGCCCTTCCGTTGCGGGCGGATGGGGCGCCCCGCCTCGGCCACCCGCCCCACATAGCGTTAAAATTGTCGTTTGTATTAGTTGCGGCAAACCCTCGCGTTGATCGGTATGCTCTCACGGGCTGCCTTTCGCCATCCGTTCAGCGGGCTTTCGGCGCGCGGTGAGCGCGTAGGCTGGAATTCCCGCCGCGACCGTTGCAAGCGCCATCAAAGAGGGGCCGGGGCGGTTGACCAGCGCCACACCCCAGATCCAGGCCACTGCCACCAGGTAGAACGCCGGGACCAGAGGATACCCCCAGACGCGATAGGGACGTTCGCGCGTTGGCTCCCGCCGCCGGAGCAGAAAGACGCCCGCAACGGCCATCCAGGGAAACACCCCGAGCGCGAAACCGATGTAGGTGAGCAACTGCTCGAAGGTGCCGCTCACGATCATCAGCACGGCACACAAGCCCTGCGCGGCGATCGAAAGCCCCGGCGTTTCGAATCGAGGATGGACGCGTGCGGCGAAACGGAAGAACAGGGCGTCGCGGGCCATGGCGAAATAGACGCGTGGCCCGATGAATACGCAAGCGCTGAGGGAGGCGAGCAGTGCCAGGCTGATGAGCGCCGACAACCAAGCCCCCGCCCGGTCGCCAAACAGTCGCTGGGCAACCACCTCCCCCACGGCGACGACTCCGCTCAGGGCGGCGGGCGGCGCCGCAAAGAAGTAAAGGAGATTCGCCAGCAGGTAGATGGCCATCACGGTCATGGTGCCAAGTACCAGCGATCGCGGCAGCGTGCGCGAGGGCCGCCGCACCTCCTCCGCAATGTACGCGGAGGCGTTCCAGCCGCTGTACGCGTACATCACCCAGAGCAGGGCGATGCCGAGCTGGCTCGCGCGGCCCGGCGCCCAGAAGTTGCTTGAAGCCCCCAGGAACTCCCAGCTCCCGCGGCCAGCAGTGAACCCCGCCAGGATCAACCCGCCAAGCAACAACAGAGTCAGCCCCGTCAGCACGCCCTGCACCCGGGCGCCCAGGCGCACTCCACGGTAATGAACCGCCGTCAGTACGGCCACGATGACAATGGCGGTGCCCCTCCCGGCCAGCCAAGTGTCAGGCAGCAGACCTGCCGCCGACAGGTAAGCGGCGCACGCTACTCCCGTGGCGGCAATCGGGGCCGAGAAGCCGGCAAAGAAGCTGGTCCAGCCAGTCAGGAAAGCAGGCAGCGGGCCGTAGATCTCGTGCAGATAGACGTATTCGCCGCCGGCTCGCGGCATCATCGCGCTCAGTTCGGCGTAGCAGAGCGCTCCGCAGAGGGCCACGCAGCCGCCGACCAGCCAGCAGAGGAGCACAAGCCCGCCGCTCTCCACCCGGGCCAGCATCAGGCCGGTGGTGGTGAAGATCCCGGTGCCGATCATGTTCGCCACGACGACGCTGGTGGCGGTGCCCACGCCGAGGCGCCGGGGCAGGCCCAGGGGATTGGTGCCGGCTGATAGGACGCCGGATTCGCTGCTGGCCATCACGTCAGGATCCCGGTTCTCAAGGGACACTTCGCTGAATAGATTTTCTGCGCGGGCGGTGGCCGCCAAAAGAACAACGTCCTTCGCCCTTCCCCAAGAAGAAAAGCGCCTTCCCGGGCTGAACAGTGCCCAGGAAGGCGTGTTGTCGATCGATGCGCCAACCGACGTCCAGGGGAGCGCGGAGGGAGGATTCTCACCCCGGCACCAACGCGATCACCCTTGGGCTCCCGCGCCGCATTGGCACGAAGCCCCCAGCATCGCGAACGCAAGCACCAGGCGCCCCCGGTCTGCGACACCCTCGGTGGCCCGGCCATGCTGCGGCGCCTTCGGATTACCGATTCACTGCCTGCATTCCGAGTTCCGGATACCGCGCACCTGTCGCCGCTGCGGGCGGCGCGATGTCAGCGAGTCGGGCGAGATCGGCCTCGGTCAGGGCGATCTCGAGCGCGCCGATGTTTTCCTTGAGGTATTCGCGTCGCTTCGTCCCGGGGATCGGGACGATGTCCTCGCCTTGCGCGAGGAGCCAGGCCAGTACGAGCTGGGCCGGGGTGCACCGCTTCTGTTCGGCCATCTCGCGGACACGCTCGACCAGTTCCAGGTTGTGTTGGAAGTTTTCGCCCTGGAATCTCGGTGACGTGCGGCGCCAGTCGTCTGTAGCGAGATCATCGATTCGCTTGATCTGCCCCGTCAAAAAGCCCCGTCCGAGTGGGCTATAGGCGACGAAGCCGATGCCCAACTGCCGGCAGGTCGGGATGACCTCATCTTCGGGGTCCCGGCTCCACAGGGAGTATTCGGTCTGCAGCGCGGCGATCGGGTGCGTTGCCGCGGCTAGGCGAAGCGTGGCCGGCGCCGCTTCGGACAGGCCAAGATAGCGCACCTTCCCTGCTCGGACGAGCTCCGCCATCGCGCCGACGGTTTCCTCGATCGGCGTGTCGGGATCGACGCGGTGTTGGTAGTAGAGGTCGATGGCCTCGACCCCCAGGCGTTTCAGGCTGGCGTCGCAGGCCTGCTGGACATACTCCGGCCGACCGCTGATGCCGACGAAGTTCCCGTTCATGTCGCGGACAATGCCGAACTTGGTGGCCAGCACGACTTCCTGACGACGCAACCGGATCGCCTTTCCCACCAGCTCCTCATTAAGGCCGAGGCCATAGACGTCGGCGGTATCCAGGAAGGTCACCCCGAGGTCCAGGGCGCGGCGGAGGGTGGCGATGGACTCGTACTCATCCCGGGGTCCGTAGAATTCAGACATCCCCATGCATCCCAACCCGAGGGCCGAGACGACGAGGCCGCTGGTGCCGAGCCCGCGTTGCTTCAACTGCTCTTCCTGCCGATCAGATCCGTGTTCTGTCACTCGCGTGCCAACTGTACTGCCACGACGGCCTCGCCCCCCTGCGGCACGGTGACGTCGGCTGCGTACCCCTTGTGGCCCGGCATGACCATCTGGACGCGGTGCCGGCCGGAGGGAAGGGAAAACGACACGGGTTGGGAACTCCCGGCGATCGTTGCAAAGGAGCCATCCAGATAAATGGCGGTCCCTGGCGGGGCGACCTCCAGGCGCAACCGTCCGGTCCCCGGCTTCGCGGAAGCGGGATCGGCTGCACGGGAGGCGGGCGCCCACCGGACCGGCGTGACCTTGCGGGGAGCGACCGCCACCTCCGTAAAGGTCCGTTCGGCCTCGACACGGATCTCCAGCAGATGCCGGCCGGCGGCCGCGGTGATCTCCGCGATGTTCGCAAGCTCGCGCGCCTCCCCGATGTATCGGTCATCTAGAAAGATCTTGGCTTCTGGAGGGCTGACCTCGAAGTGCAGCGAACCGTCGTCGAGCGGTTGCGGTGGTGGAAGATTCTCTGGCACCGGTGCCATTGGCTGGCGTGGTGAAATCGGAGGCGGCTCGGGTGGCGCGGTATAGACCAGGACGTCACCCGGGGCGGTCTGGGTCGGTGCTCCGACGGGAAGAGGATAGGGGGACGGGTAGTAGGCCCCGGAGTAGCCGGGATCGTACGGCACCGGATAGGTGGGATACGGCGGGTAGTATGGATAGATTGGGTAGGAAGGGTAGAAGGGGTACGCGAGCCCGCCGAAGTTGAAGAGAATGAATGAGCGGTCATGGAACCGATGCGGGCCGAAGAATGGGGCCGGGAACGGATGGTGACCCCCGTGCCGAGCGACCCCCGGGTGGACCTGGTGACCGAAGCCACCGTGCAGGCCGCTGCCGAACCCCGTGTGGACAGCACTCCCGTGGGGGGCGCCGGCGAGCCCTCCCCCGCCGCGCCCGCCAAAGGTACGCGCCTCTGCAGGCCGCCGATCCATCGAGAGACTCAGGCCAAGCAGGAGCACGAGCGCGTGCACCTTCCAACCATCCTGCCTGCGGCAACGGTGCATGAAAAACCTCCCAGTCCAAATATACGTTCTCGGAAGCGGAAAAGCACGATGAAAGTTACGGCAAGTGTTCAATCGGGCTGCGCTCATTTACTTTTCCGAAGTTACCGATCTGCGGTTCTTGATGAACCGGCGCCTTCCGTGGGCCCGCCGTACCGTGCGTCCAGGGCGTAGTGGGCCTCCAGGCCGATGACATCGTGGAACTGCTGAAAGGAGATGAGGCGATCGAGCGCCCCGCGGGTGGTCCCGGCGGTCTTGAGCAGTCGGAACATCTCGTCCATGGCCTTGGCTGAGGCGTACAGCGCAGTCAGGGGCCAGAGCACGAGCTGGATCCCGATCGCTCCCAGCTCCTCTTTCGTCAGCAGTGGCGTCGCTCCCCCCTCCAGCATGTTGGCGACGAGCGGCGGGGGCAACTCCCGAGCGATCGTGGCGAGTTCCTCCGTGCTCCGAGGCGCCTCCAGGAAGAGCGCGTCGGCGCCTGCCTCTTTGTACAGGTGGCATCGGCGGATCGCGTCGTCCAGGCCCGCGACCTGCCGAGCATCGGTTCGCGCGACGATGAAGAAGTCCCGGTCGCGGCGGGCGTCAACTGCGGCCCGCATCTTCTGGACGTGCTCCTCGGCGGGGATCACCCGCTTGCCCTTCATATGCCCGCACCGCTTGGGCCAGACCTGGTCCTCCAGGAACATCCCCGCGGCCCCGGCATCGATGAGCTCGTTGACCGTGCGGATCACATTGAGCGGATTCCCGTACCCGGTATCCGCATCGATGATGATCGGGATGGTGACAGAGGCGCACACCCGTTTCGTCACGGCCACCATCTCGGTCTGCGTGAGGTAGCCGAAATCCGGCAGCCCGAGGTAGCTGGCCGCGACGCTATACCCTGAAATGAACGTCAAGGGGAACCCGGCCCTCTCCGCCAGCTTTGCCCCCAACGCGTCGTACACCCCGGGGAAGACAAGGGTCCCGTGCTTCTCCAGAAGGCCATGAACACGTGTGGTTGTTGGCATAATGTGATGGTCCTCCGTAGAATTCCTGTTCCGTGCGTTGTCATCTCCCTCAACCTCCCCTTCTCCCCTTGCGGGAGAAGTCTGGGATGAGGGGAGGCGAGATCGGCCGACTCAGTCGTCAGCTTGTTTGTGAACTGCGCTACTAAGCAATTTCATCCTCTTGGGTTGTTAGAGCGGCCATGTCTCCAGGCGGTACCCCATCTCCCAAAACATCCACTCGTACCGGCTTGTCATCGCGAAGTGGCGGCACATCGCGTCGCGCTCGCTCGCCTGGAGTCGCGCCGCCGTCGCGTCGGTGGCGTCGAGGACCGCGCGGACGAGGGAGCCGAACTCTGCCGAGGCGTAGGTTCCGATCCAACGAGAATAGAGCGGGTCGGGCGAGCCGCTTCGTTCCAGCTCCTTGCCGACCTCCCAATAGATCCAGTAGCAGGGAAGCAGGGCCCCGAGGACCTCGTGGAAGGGGGCGGCGTAGGCGACCGCCAGCAGATAGCTGGTATACGCGAGGTTGGTGGGCGCCAGCGGCGTGTTGGCGACTTCCTGCTGTGTGAGGCCCCACTCGCGGAAGAAGCCTTCGTGCAGCGCACGCTCGACCCTCAGGGCGCCCGCCGCGTGTTCGTTGAACATGAAGATCCAGTCATCCTGCGGGGCCCGCGCAGCCGCAATCGAAAGGGCCCGCGCGAACTCGCGCAGGTACAGGGCGTCCTGGACCGCATAGAATTGAAAGCTTTCGCGAGGCAGCGAGCCGTCCGTGAGTCCTCTGAGGAAGGGGTGGCGCAGGATCGCGGCGTAAATGGCCTCGATCGCCTTCCAGAGTTCCGCAGTGAACGTCATGGGCAACGCTCTCGTTTCCCCTCCCTTATGCGGCATGCTTGCTGCCTCTGACCACGAGGCCGCCGGCGTTCTCGACCTGAGCGTGCGCGAGGCCTTGAATGCCTGCCTTACAGAACGTGGGCCAAAGCCACAGGGACTGTAAGCCCGTCCACCGAAGAACCCACAGATCCGCTCCAGAAGCCGATTGTTGAGGAGTGACGGGGGCCTTGCCTCGGGTTGCGCCTATGATGACTTATACCACCTGCGACCCTTTTTGACAAGTTACCGGCACCGGAGCTGACACCAGAGAGTGAGGGGGAGAGGGAATATGGAGCATGACGCGTGGACCGGTGTGGAGCACGTGGAGTATGATGAAGGAGATTCGAAAGGCCACGGAGCAGCCTCGCACTGGCAGGGACGTGTACATGATGCCGTGTCGGGACTTCAGCTCGGTCATTCCTACGCCTGCATGGCCCTGACTTCCGGGACTCCAGGAGAACGGTATGCAGGTCGGTGAGGGGTTCTCAAGAAACCCGAGAGGGGAGCAGAGAAATGAAGAGGCCATGGATCGTTGTTCTGGCTGTATCGGTGGTTCCCGTCTGTGCGGTGCTGGCGCAAGAGCCCGTAACCCAGCGGGCAACGCTTGCCGGGCTTACCGGGGTCGAGGTTGTGGTTGAGGAGCTAAACGCGGGCGTGGAGCAGGATGGGCTGACGCGGTCCAGCCTCCGGTCAGACGTGGAATTGAAGTTGCGGCAGGCCGGCATCCGCGTGCTGACTCCAATTGAAAGATCGGCTATGCCAGGCTCCCCTTATCTCTATCTGCGCATCGGCACGGTAAGGAATCGGGTGAGCATCTACGGCTACCACATTGTCATAGAGCTGCGGCAACTCGTGAGGCTTACAAGAGATTCCGGCGTTACCACATGGGCGGCGACGTGGCAGTCAGGTGGGATTGTCGGGACCATCGGAGCCGACAAGCTGTCCGCCACGGTCCGAGAAAACGTGCAGGAGGAGGTAGATACATTTCTCGGCGCCTACGTGGCGGCCAACCCGAAGCGAGAGGAGCGTCGCGAGTAAACAGGCAGCCGGGCAACAAGCAACAGGCGTTGGAACGTTTAACTTCCCCTCGAGTTGACTCCACAACCGGCGCCACCGGGCAGGACGCCTCCGGGGGTGTACGGGGGGCCAGTTGTCGAATTATTGGGAAGATTGGTGCCGGGTTCTCGGGGACACAGGTATTCTTGCGCTCCCACCCGAGCCTCCGGTCCCCTTTGAGGGCAGATGGGCAGCGTAAGGGGTCATTGCCTTTTCCCTTGGCTCACTCTACGAGGGGGGGGCGATCCAAGGTCTCGTTCGCCAGTGCCAGTTAGGGGGGCTCCTCCATCGTTTCTAGCAGGTGTAGATTACGGGTGTGTAATCTGCTCACCGGCGCCGGAGCCAATCCATGGCAAAACTCAGCGGTGGGCGGATTGCCCCTCACCGTACCAGAAGGCGCTCCGTCTGACCTTGTGGAGTCGGACGGTCACTGTGCCCCGCAGTCTGCTTGCCGCCATTTCCGCTTTGCGAGAGTCGGTCTTGGTGAGGGCGGGGAGTGGCCCGATTCACGGTACGTAGCGGGCCAGGGCGAAGTCACAAGAAGTAGCCGACGTACTACAGGTAGCCCCCGCCGCCACAATCCCGCCGAGGCCATCGAGGGCGAGGGCGCCGGCCCCGTCCTCCCGACCGCCGAAGGCGGTGGGGTGACCTTGCCTCCACTGCCAAAGCCAGCATCGAGGCTGCCATCGGCGTTGTAGCGCGCCAGGGCGCAGTTGCCGCTGTTGTAGTAACCGGCAGCGGACCATCCCGCCACCACGATCTTACCGTCGGGCTGGAGGGCAACTGCCGCGAGTGTGTCGTAACTGTCACTATGGCTAATCACCTTGCCCCCCGTGCCAAAGGTCGCGTCCAGGCTGCCGTCTGGCTTGTAGCGCGCGAGGGCGAAATTAGCGCCCGTGCCGCTCCCGTACACGGAAGAGGTGCCTGCCACGACGATCTTGCCGTCGGACTGGAGGGCCAGGGCGAAGGCGGTGCCCGCGCTGCCAGAGCTCGGACCAAGCATCCGAAGCATTTCGCAGTCTCCTGGGGAAGCTTGCAAGGGATGGGGAAGGATGAGGGCTATGAGGAAACGAATAGACAGAATGGAGAGCAGCCTCGGTCGAAAGCCGCCCCCAGATGCCCCTGGGTATTTTCTGACGTGCTCCATGGTACCCCTCCCTTTATGTACTAGAACCCTTACCGTTACAAGGCGGTCGATGCTTTGATTCCAGAGCAACCCATGTGCCAAGAGAGGGATGCTTGACAAATCAAGGAGTTACCGCGAAGCTGGGTTACAAATCGAGGGTGGGGCTGGGTGACGAATCTGCAGTAGTGGGGGAAACTCAGGCGGCATATAGCGCTTCTCTCTGCCGGGGATTTCACCCGGTTCCACATCATGGTGAGAGAAGCTATCCCAGCGCGTCAGATGCATGGTTAGGCGCTGCGTATCGGTCAGGTAAACGAGTACCAGGGGTCAGAAAGGGAAAGACAGCGTCATGTCAGACCCACAACTGGCCACTGTCACCTTTGATCCTCCCAGGAAATTGGGCTCACTCTAAATAATAGGGAACGTGACAGGCCAACCGAAACAGCAACGCCCTCCCAGGCCGAGTTCCACCCGGGAGGGCGTTGAGCTAGATAGGGCGCCGACGACGATTGCGAGAGATGGCAAAAATCCTATAGTCACCTTCGAGCTATCAGGCTCACCTGTCACGGCCATTTTGTATTACGCGTTCCCCCCTACCGTTAAGCCTTTCTGGGACCCTTATCGAGGGCGGATGGCAGTATAGGTTAAAACCACTAATCTGCACCGTCAATGAGAGCACATTACGGGTTAATCTGCATTGAAGACTCGCCGGACTCTCGAGCCCTACGGAAATAACTGGTGCTGGATCGCCTGGAACTCGGGGGAGGCGGCGAACTGCGCCGCGAGCTGGTCCCGCGTCGCGGTGCCTTGCGTGAGGAGGGCCACCCACCCCGCGAGGCCGCCCGCATCGGGGACCCGATCGAGGAAGACCCTGTACAGCACCGTTACATACTCGGTGTTGTTTGTGTTGCGGTTCAGGAACTCGGGCGAGTGGAGAAAGTTCAAGACGGTGGGCAGGACCGTCCGGGTCTGCTGGAGCTGGGTCACGAACCCTTGCAGGCCCGCCAAGTCGGGGCCCCGGCCGAGGATGCGGACATAGAGGTTGGTGACAAAGGCGGTCACCGGGTCCTGGGGCGGCAGGAAGCTCGCCAAGGCGGCGAACTCCTGCGAGTCAAGGAAGATGTCGAGGAGGTTGTCCCGGCTCCGCAGGCCGGAGTTGAGGTCGCTCACGAAGGCGTCGAAGCCGACCGGGTCAGGCTCTCGGTCGAGGAAGGTGTGGTAGCAGATGGTGAGGAACTGCTCGTTGGTAGTGTTGCGGCCTAGGAATTCGGGCGAGTGAAAGAAAGCGAGGACGGTTGGGACGACGGAGCCGAACTGCTGGATCTGCGCCACAAACGCTTGCAGGCCGGCGGCGTCGGGCTCGCGGGAAAGCACCTGCTCGTAGAGGCGGGTGACGAAGGCGCTGGCCGCAGCGCTATCGCTAGCGGTGGTGATCCGTCCAATGCCGCCACCAAGCAGGGTGAACCAGAGGGCCCCGTCCGGGCCGGCGGTGATGCCAACTGTGCAGCAGCTCTGCGCGGGGAGGGGGAACTCGGTGACGCTCCCGCCCGTGGTGATCCGCCCGATCTTGGTCCCATTCGCCTCGGTGAACCAGAGGGCGCCATCGGGGCCGGGGGTGATGCTATGCGGGGCGCGGCCGGCCGTTGGGAGGGGAAACTCGGTGACGCTCCCGCCCGTGGTGATCCGCCCGATCCTGTTGCCATTGAACTCGGTGAACCAGAGCGCTCCGTCCGGGCCGGCGGTGATGCCAGTCGAGGCGCTGCCCGCCGTGGGGACGCCGAACTCCGTGACGCTCCCGGCCGTGGTGATGCGCCCGATCTTGTTGCCGGCCCTCTCCGTGAACCAGAGGGCTCCGTCTGGGCCGGCGGTGATGCCAAGCGGGCCACTGAGAGCCGTGGGGATCGGGAACTCGGTGATGGCTCCGGCCGTGGTGATCCGCCCGATCCTGTTGCCACCGACCTCGGTGAACCAGAGGGCACCGTCGGAGCCGGCGGCGATGCCTTGCGGGAAGCTGCTCGCCGTGGGGATCAGGAACTCGGTGATGGCTCCCGCCGTGGTGATCCGCCCGATCCTGTTGCCATTGAACTCGGTGAACCAGAGCGCTCCGTCTGGGCCGGCAGCGATGCCATTCGGGGAGCTGGCCGCCGTGGGGTGGAGGGGGAACTCAGTGATGGCCCCGAGTGTGGTGATCCGCCCGATCTTCTCGGCAGTAAACTCGGTGAACCAGAGGGCGCCGTCGGGGCCGGCGGTAATGTCAACCGGGCCACTGAAAGCCGTGGGGACGGCGAACTCAGTGACGCTCCCGGCCGTGGTGATCCGCCCGATCTTGTTGCCACCGACCTCGGTGAACCAGAGGGCGCCGTCCGGGCCGGCCGTGATGCCAGTCGCGGCGCTGCTTGCCGTGATTGCGAACTCGGTGATGGTGGCCGCCTCCGCCACGCTGACCTGCCCCGCGCCGGTCAGGACCAGGCCGGCCATCAGCACGCCGCACGCGAGGCGCAAGGGCCCCAGGAGCCGCCTCGCTCTTGGCGGATCACTCGCTGGCTGAGTTATAGGAGATGTCCCCTGTCGCCGCCGTTCACACTCCAGGCCGCCCCGGTGCTCCTCTTCGACCGCGACCACTTTTTCCTCCCTCTCTACTCTACCGGGCCCTCATTGCCTTTAGACCTCTATCACGCGCTCCCCAGGCTGTCAAGCTGTCCCGAGCCTCCTGGCCCTCCCTGTAGTGTAGAGTACAGCCACTAACCTTCACTTCGCCGAGAGTAGATTTCGGGGGTAATCTACACTGGAAGCGGGTGGTCAAATGCGCGCCGGGCAAATCACACCATCATCCGTGCCATTTACCTCCAGGTGACGGCCACCGTCCAGCGGGCTAGAGCCCCTACTAGGGACAAAAACAAAACCCACTGGGAGGACATGTACACTTTTTATGTGCGCAGCCGGTGAAGGTAACGACCGCGCTGAGCGCGAGGACCGCAACCCCGGCAGCCAGAAGCCCCCGCCACGCTATGAATCGACCGAGCCGTGTTCTCATCCTCGTGCCTCCTTTCCGTCAATGGGAGGATCGTCCGGCCCCGCGGCCTCCCCGCGCCCGCCAGCGGCCCTCCAGATGGTTGCCCACGTTACAGTGTGGAAGCGAGCCCATAAGGACACCCCCCCTGTCAAGAACAAACGTCGCCAGTGTAGATTACAACTACGGGTCTCT